>JALHNL010000111.1 GCA_022843545.1 Phycisphaerales bacterium
GAATTCCTCCGCGTCGCCGGCTCGGGCAACCCGAACTGGTACCCCGCCAGCATCCCCAACGGCACGGTCGATCTGAACAACCAGATCCTCTGGGGCGTTGTGAGCGACAACAACACCGTAACCAGCACCTGGTACACCGCTGGCACGCAGAACGTCGTGATCTTCCGCCAGGCCTTCATCGCCAGTGCGGACGACAGCGTCCGCAGCCTGACGCTGACGAGCGAGTCGGCCACCCTCCGTCGCGCTGGCGGCGGTGCGGGCACCGATGACACCCGCTCGATGCTCTGGGCTCGTACGGGCGAAGCTGGTTCGACCGGCACGATCCGCGTCGGTGTGCAGTACATCCCCGCCACCATCAATATCGTCCCGACCCCGGGCGCTGCGGCGCTCCTGGGCCTGGGTGGTCTGGTCGCGGCTCGCCGTCGCCGGGCCTAATGGCCTGAGGACTGCTCGA
This sequence comes from Phycisphaerales bacterium, assembly GCA_022843545.1. Taxonomy (GTDB): domain Bacteria; phylum Planctomycetota; class Phycisphaerae; order Phycisphaerales; family UBA1924; genus JALHNL01. Next base: position 455 of record JALHNL010000111.1, read on the forward strand.
TTCGAGTAGTAAACCCATCGCCCTCGGATGAATAATCCGAGGGCGGTTTTTTGAGAGCAAGCGAATAACTGCCGGAATCAGGGGATTACTCCGGCCACCTGACCACGCGGTTTTGAGACCTTCCCGTCAAGGTTTCAAAAATTGCGTGGTTTTGCGCCTCAAAAGGGGTTGCATCAATCCTGATCCTCGGCTAATCTACTCCTTCGAGAGACAGATCTGTCTTTGCCCGGTGGCTTGTGCTGGGCAAGGTCGGTCTCACAAGATTGTTTTGTTGGAGGAGATTTTCCATGAAGAACGTGATTGTTTCCCTCGTCGCCCTCGCGGGCATCGCTGGCGCTGCCAGCGCTCAGGTCACCCAGGCCCCCATCGGCGCGACCCTTCGTTACGAAGTGTCGATCAACGGCGGTGCGTGGGGTTCCAGCGTCGACGCCAACCCCGGCGATCGCGTTGAGTGGCGCGCGGTTGTGAGCCTCAACCAGGGCCTCACGGCTGCCGCTCTCGGCCGCATGTACTACCAGCCCGTGATCAGCAACGCTGACAACGATGGCGCCAGCCAGGACCAGCTCGGTGCGTGGCGCAACGGCGGCTCCAGCGGCCAGGGCAACACGACCCTCGCCCAGGGCCTCCTGAGCGCGGCTGACGGCAACAACGCTGGCGCTCTCGCCAGCTACGGCCGCGTGGTGTACGGCTTCACCAGCCGCAGCACGACCGCCGGCAACAGCGGTGCCCTCACCGGCATCCGCCACAGCGGCGGCTCCGCTGGCGCTCCCGCCGGCAGCTTCATCCGCATCGCTGGCAGCAACAACACCCAGTGGTACCCCGCTTCGATCCCGAGCGGCACCACCGCCCTCAACAACCAGATCCTCTTCGGCGTCGTCAGCGACAACAACACCGCCACCAGCACCTGGTTCGCCCCGGGCACCCAGAACCTGGTCATCTTCCGCCAGGCCCTGATCCTGTCGGATGCGACCGACGTCCGCACCCTCAGCATCAACAGCGAAGCTGCCACCCTGCAGCGCGCTGGCGGTGGCTCGGGCACGGATGACCTCCGCTTCATGACCTGGGCTCTGGCCGGTGAAGGTGGCTCGACCGCCACCCTCCGCGTCGGCGTCGAGTACGTCGCTGGCACGATCAACGTCGTCCCCACCCCCGGCGCTGTCGCGCTGCTGGGCCTGGGTGGCTTGGTCGCCGCCCGCCGCCGCCGCGCCTAAGTGCGTGACGGTTGCACAGCTTCGACGGAGTAATCTGTCGAGACCTTTCTGAAACTCTCGCTCGCCCCGGGCTAAGGCCTGGGGCGAGTTTTCTTTTGGACCGACTTGTGGATTGCCCGGACCACTCAATCCCGCGTTTCTATGGTTTTCGCCCTGATTGAGGCATGCTCCGCTCACCCACGCGGTCGCGGCCGATCAGCAATCCCCCTCTCCGCAAACTTGGCCTTGCGAAATCTCCCATTTGAGGTATGCTGTCAGGGAAGCCAATCACGGGAATGCGGGACTGCTTTTTGTTCCGCGACAGAGCTCAGGTTGCACCCTCGGAGATGTTTCGATGCGCACATCCACGACCGTTGCTCTGCTCGCCGCCTGCGGCATCGCCTTCGGAGTCCTCGCTCAAGTCGCGCAGTTCCCGATCGGCGCCACGCTCCGCTACGAAGTCGCAAACCAGGGCGGCCCCTGGTCGAGCATGGTGGCGGCCTTGCCCGGCGAACAAGTCGAGTTCCGTGCCGTGCTCAGCTACACCGGCACCGATGCCGCGGTCGCGCTGGGACGTATCTTCTATCAGCCCGTGATCAGCGGCGTGGACAATCTAGGCTCTGGAACAAGCGTGGATCAACTCGGAGCATGGAGGAACGGAGGCGTCAGCGGCCAGGGCACAACCCTGCTGGCCCAAGGCCTGCTGTCCGCGGCGGAGGGCGCGAGTTCCAACGCGCTCGCAAGCTACGGACGAGTCCGCTACGGCTTCACCAGCCGCAGCACGGTCGCGGGCAATAGCGGCGGATTGACAGGTCATCGCCACAGCGGCGGCAGCGCGGGCGCTACGGCGGGCGACTACATCCGGATGGCTGGATCGGTCAACACCAATTGGTACCCGTCGTCTATCCCCAACGGCACGGTTGCGCTCAACAACCAGATCTTGTGGGGCGTGGTCAGTGACAACAACACTGCAACGAGCACGTGGTACACCAGCGGCACACAGAACATCGTGCTCTTCCGCCAGGCGTTCATCATGTCCAGCGACTCGGACGGCACTCGCTTCATCACGTTTAGCAGCGAAGCCGCGACGCTGCAGCGGGCGGGCGGGGGTTCGGGCACCGACGACACCCGCTTCATGACCTGGGCCCTCGCGGGCGAAGGCGGATCGACTGCGTCCGTTCGCGTCGGGGTTGAGTACGTCCCCGCGTTCATCTTCATCCCGTCGCCCGGGGTGTGCGGGCTGGCGATTGCGGGGGCGTGCGTGGCGTTGCGCCGCCGACGCTGATGACAGGGGCAGCTTCGCGGCTTGCGATTCGTTCGCACTGAGTCACTTACTCCGCAACCACCACGGCGGCCGCGCTGGTATCGGTGTGCGTGAGCGAAACGTGCCAGGAGCGGATGCCCAGGACGGACGCACGGGTCGCCGCGCCGCCGCGGAGGACGAGTGTGGGTGCGCCGGCGGCGTCCGTGACGACTTCGATGTCTTGCCAAGAGACACCTTGATCCAAGCCCGTGCCGAGCGCCTTCATGGCAGCTTCCTTGGCGGCGAATCTCGCCGCGAGGTGCTGGGAACGGTTGCGGCGGCCCTGGCTGTGCGCGATCTCCGCGGGCGTGAAGACTCGTTCCTGAAAACGGTCTTCGTGCTTGGCCAGCAACGCATCGATGCGGGCGATGTCAACCAGGTCTATGCCGAGGCCGCGGATGGGCATGGAGAAGGGTAGAGGGTTAGGGCGAGGACTTCGGCGAGCGTGTGTCATGACGATCCGGGCCTTCGCGGAGCATCAGGCCCGGCGTTCTGTGGTTCGGGCGTGGGGTGTCGCATCGAGTCGGATCGGCGTGCAAAAAGCAAGCGAGCCGGCGTGGTCGCCGGCTCGCTTCGCAAACTTGCTTGGAGAGAGGCTCACGCACGCCGGCGACGGGCCGCGAGCAGGCCACCCATGCCCATCAGCGCGAGGGCGCCGGGGGTGGGGACGTTGTGAATGAACGATTCGCTTTGGCCGTTGGCGAAGCCCTGGACGTGGATCGCGACACGGAAGTTGTCGCCTGGCATGTTCATCGCGGCGATCACATCAGCGAAGGTCTTGCCGGGCTGGAGGTTCAGCGTCAACACAACACTCTCGCCCGGGTTCACGCCGTTGGGCTGGGCGGGCGGGTTGGAGTCGGCCGAAAGGCCCACAGTCGTCGAAAACGCGGGACTCGCGTTGCTCCCGCCGGGGACGTTGGGCGGAGTCGCGTTCGGGCTGAACGAGACGCCCGGCATCGAGCTGATCGAGAAGATGCCGGAGACATACGCGCCATCGTCGAAGTAGATATCGGTGATGGAGCACGCGGCGGGGCCGACGTTGCGGAACGTGAAGGCAATCTGACCCGTGCCGGCGGGGTTCACATCCACAAACAACTGGCCCAGCCCGGCCAGCGTGCTGGCGGCGGAGTTGTTAGTCAGCGGAAGGAACGAATAGGTGTCAGCGAAGGCGGTCCCCGAGGACGCAACCAGCGCGCAAACGAAAACGCGGGCGATGCTCATGATCTTCTCTCTCCTATCCACGAGGGGTGGACATCGAAGCATACCAGTTTGGGGGCATACGTCAATCGCTTTCATGCTTGCAGGAACAAAAAGATACCATGAACGTGCTATAACCAATCCCCAAAGAAAAATCCGGCTCGCGGCCGGACTTGAACGTTCTCCAGATTACCAGTTCACCCGCGTGCGCTGCATGCCAGTCAACAACCGGACGCAGGCTTACTTCCCGGTGCCGAGGTTCTGCGTCAGCGACTTGAGGTTCGCCCGCATCGTCTCGGCCCAGTCGCCCTGTCCCAGCGGGTCCAGCGATGCGATCCGCACGCCAGCGGCCTTCGCGACTCGGCTGGCGACGCCTGGGTCAAACTGCGGCTCGATGAAGACCGCTTGGGCGTTGTGTTCGCGGATGGCCTTGACGACATTGGCCAGTTCGCTGGGGCTGGGCTCGGCGGCAGTCGTCGTCTTGATCGCCGCGGCGACCTTGAGGCCGTAACGCTCGGCCATGCGGCCGTAGGCGTCGTGGTGGCAGACGATCGAGCGGCCCTTGAAGGGCTCCAGGGCGGTGCGATATTCGAGGTCGATCTGGGTCGTCAGCGTCGTGAGTTGCGTCGCCGCGGCGTCAAGGCGGGCGCGTTCTTCGGGGCTGATGTCCGAGCCGCTGCCGAGCTTGGCGCGCTGGGCCTTGAGGACGCCTTCCTTGAGCGTGGGGATGAACTTCTGCACGAGAACCGGATCGAGCCAGAGGTGCTGATCGATCCAGCCGTGCCCGTGCACGCAGCCTGCACCGTGGTCTTTGTGTTCGTAGGCGTGCGGATCTTGCTCAAGGCCCAGGGTCTCGCCCCAGTTGATTGCGATGCGCTGGGCGTTCTGGTTCGCCTCACGCGGGCGCTTGATGGTCTCCTCGATGCGCGGCTCGAGGGCGAGGCCCACGAGCACGACCATGTCGGCCTTGGCGAGTTTGGCGATGTCGTCGGCGGTGAATTCGTAGCCGTGCTCGGATTGGCCGGGCTTCATCAGCATGGTGATGGTGCTGCCGGGCGGCAGGAGCGGCTCGACGAGGCTCTTGAGGGGAGGCACCGTGACGACGACACTCAGGGGCGTGGCCTTGGCGGGTGTCGCGGGCGCAGCGGCCTTGGAATCAGCGGCCGCGGGGGCGGCGGCGACGGCCTGTGCGAGTGCACCGCTCGAAGCGACAGCCACCAGGGCGAGAGCAACCAGAGACCGGAGTCGATATTGAGAATGCATATTCAAGTATATCGGCCCGGCCGCCGGACGGTTCGGTCCCACACGAAAAAAAACCGCTCCACCAGTGGCACGGGCGTCCCGCCCGTGAGTCCTGTGGCCTTCTAGGCCAGAGGCTCTTTCAAGGCTTATCCGCACCCTCGCATGCACAATCACACCCGCTTCCGGGCTTCACTGCGGCACCAACGCCTGCCGCAGGGCCCCCACCACTTCGCCCGGAGCCGGGCTGGAGCAGACGACGCTGGAGACGGCGATGCCCTTGCAGCCGACGCGGGCCAACTCACTCACATTCGCCGGCGTGATGCCCCCAATCGCGAGATGCGGCAGGCGGGCGGTCGCGGGCTCGGCGAGATACGCCGCGAGGTAGGCCGGGCCTGCAAGGCGAGGCTTCTCCTTGGTCGTCGTCGGGAACATCGGGCCCACACCGCAGAGGTCGGCGCCGTGCTGGGCGGCGGCGCGGGCCTGGTCGAGGGTTTCGGTGGAGACGCCGATGTGAAGGCCGCGGCCAGCGAGGCGGCGGATGTCGGCAACACTCAGGTCGGTTTGTCCAACGTGCACGCCCCACGCCCCGGCGAGCAGGGCGATGTCGGGTCGATCGTTGATGACGCAGCGGGCGTTGTGTTCTCGGCACATCGCGACGAGACGCTTGGCGCGATCGAGCAGTTCGCGATCGGGCACGTCCTTCTCGCGCAGTTGGATCATGTCCGCGCGGGCGTCGAGCGCGATCGCGGCGACGCGGTCCCAGGCGTGATGCGTGCAGAGGCGCTGGGTGAGCAGGACGCAGACGCGGGGTTGGTTGTCGCTGGTGCCGCTGGAGAATCCGCCAGCGCCAAGCGCGAGGCCGATGGCGCGATGCAGTTCGTAGACCTCATAGCGGACTTGTTCGAATGTCGCGCAGGACTTGGCCACGAGGTTGGCGGCACTGCTCACAGCCGCGTCGCCGCTGTTCGAACCGCTTCCACCCGCGTGCATCGTTTTCGCGATTTCACCCAGCACGCGCAGGGCCTCTGCCGCACGCCCGGCGTTGGCTTCGACGACGCTGGCGATGTCGGCGCGTGCCAGTTCGCCTGAGACCTTGATGCCCACGCCCACATCGCACGCAGAGTCCCGCCAGGCGAGCGTGATCGTGCCATCCCCCCCACCACACGCCCGCCCAAGGTCCTCCATTGCGCCCGTGATCGCATGCCGAGCCTGCTTGCAGCGTTCAGCCAGCCCCGCATGCTCCAGCACAAATCGCGCAATGTCCTCGAGCACCCGCAGGCCCTCGCGGGCGCGGTTGGCGTTGGCATCAAGGATGCGCCAGGCTGGGAGCATGCGGGATGATATCGGAGCGCGTTGCTACGCTGGTTTCGGATGACGAACCCGCACGACTCGCCCGAGAATCGCCTGCTCTCTCACGCGGAGGTGCGGGCGTGCGCGATCGTCGTGGTCATTGCTGCCGCGTGGACGGCGATCCTGGCCCTCATCTACTGGCCCGGCCTGTGCACCGAGGACGGCGCAACCCGCACCATCCACGCGATCGCGTTGGCGGGCGAGCGGAACATCGAGCCGCGGATGGTGTCGCACTGGTTTCCGCCTGGCCTCACGCTGCTGATGTCCGCAAGTCTCCGGGTTCTGGGCGACGTCGGCCCCGTGCCGTTCTTGCAGGCGTTCTGGGTTGCCGCGTCGGCCGGGTGGCTGCTGGTGCTCTGCGCGGGCCCGCGGCTGGGGTTGGCGCTGCTCGCGCCGCTGCTGCTGTATCCGCCGATCTTCACGCATGCGATCGCGCATCTCTCGGATGGCTGGTCGGTGGCTGCGCTGGCGTCGCTGGCGTGCTGCGTGGTGTTGTGGCATCGGCGCTCCGTTCGCGGCAGCGCGACGCAAACGCCCACATGGCTGCGGGCGGCGATGATGTTGCTGCTGCTGGTTTCGTGCGTTGTGCTGCTGACGTTCCGGGCCAACGGCGTGACGGTGATGCCTGTGCTGGCGGGGCTGATCCTCTGGCTCGTGCGTCCCTGGCCTCGGGCGATCGCGGGGCTTGCGATGATCGGGGCATGCTGCTTCCTGTCGCCCACGCTGGTGGGCAACATTCCCTGGGCCCGGCGTGACACAGTCGCGACGTCGATGGTGTGGGAGCACGTGGGCATCCTGCGCGTCGCCAACGACCCCGCGCTCACGAAGCAGTTCAACATCGACGAGGCGTGCATGCCCCCCGCCACCACGCAGGACCTGATCCAGCGTCACAACTGGATCACGCACGATTCACTGATGTGGCAGCGGCCTGGCATCCTGAACCACGGGGTGGTGATGCGGCCGGACCAGAACCTGATTCGCGACCGCTTCAAGGCGCTCGTGAAGGCTCACCCGGGGCAGTACCTGCGCGCGAAGCTTGAGATCTGGCGCACGCTGCTGGGCCTGCGAGGCGGGATTCCGCTGGTCTATATCTTCCAGCATCCGCCGACCTGGATCGAGCCCTTTGGGGTGTCCATGCAGCCGCGCGGGCCGCTGCGCGAGTGGGGCAAGGCCATCGATGACTGGAACCGTCGCAACCAGATGCGGCTGGAGTACTCAGCGCTGCCGGCGATCTGGATCGGACTTGCGATTGTGATGCTGGCGATCGCGCTCTCGCGGCGAGCGAGTCGCGCCCGCGCGTGGCCTGCCGCGCTGCTGGTGCTGCTCGCGGCGTCGTACTACGGGGCGTTCTTCCTGATGGCTCCCGGGGCGCAGTATCGCTACTTCCTGCCCAGCCATGTCTTGCTGTATGTCGCAATCGCGGCCAGCATCGGCGCGTTGCTCACGCGGGGCGGTGCAGTTCCTGCCAGACGTACTTGAGCAGCTTCTTGCCCGTGGGCCACGCCTTGAAGTGCGTGTCGCCGTGCGGGCGGGGCTTTTCGACGCTGGGGAACTCGCCCACGCGGAAGCCCTTGCGATAGCTGCGGACGACCATCTCAAGGTCCATCGAAAGGCCCGTGGGCAGCGGATCGATCGCGAAGAAGCGGTCGCGGCGCATGCCTCGGAAGCCGTGCAGCACGTCCCACGCGATGGGCTGCTTCCACGAGCCGCCATCCGCGCGCCGGCCGCGCTTCCAGAGGATCGCGCCAAGCAAACCCAGCCCGCGCACGAACCACTTGCGGGGGCGCAGCAGCTTGTCATCCTCCTCGTTGCGCCCGCCCTCCATGATGCGGCTGCCGATGGCAAGGTCAAAGCCCTGCTGCAGCATCTGCTTGCACGCAAGCACCTCGCGCGGATCGATGCTGCCCTTGGGGTGATAGATCACCAGCGCGTCGGTCGTGCAATGCTCAAAGCACTCGATCATCGCGGCGTTGTAGCCCCGCTTCTTTTGTTGGTGGACGGCGATGCCGCGTTGCTGGAGATACGCGACGGTGCCGTCGGTGCTGCCCCCATCGACGGCGTACACCTCGTCAAACTGCTCAAGCGGCAGCTCGGGCACGTCCAACTTGCAACCGCCCAGTTCGTTCCAGACGAGCAGGCAGAGGGAGACGCGGAGGGTGCGGGTAGATGGTGCCGCCACGGGCTTGTGTTCCATCTGGGCTGCGGGCAAGGTTGTTGAAGTCGCGGTTGTCATGGTGATTGTGAACTGCTTGCGTCATTCAGTTTCATGCTCTCGCGATCGACGCGAGGCTGAACCCGCGGTCCCCAATTCGCTTAGCCAGTTGTCTGGACTCGCCCGGCCTCGGGCTTGACTTCGGTCACGACTGCCGCGCCGGACACCTTGCCCAGATCGTGCAGCCAGGCGTCCACCAGCACGATCTCGTCCTGGGGCAAAAAGCCCTTGGAAATGAGCGCTTCGTAGCAGCGGCGCAGGTTGCTGCCGACGTGCTGTTCGCCCGCGGGCAGGTCAAGCGCCGCAAGCGTGCTCGCGATCCTGTCGTTCTTGGTGTACCCGGAAATCTCATCTTCGAAGTCGCGCATCAGGTTGTGGTCGTTGCGTTCCTGCCGCACCGTCGCGCGATGGAACAGCACGCTCCAGCCGTTGGCCCAGCAGACGCGCTGCGCGACGAACGACCGCCAGATGTCGGTCATGCGGAAACTGCACAGCGCGGGCAGATACAGCAGCGCAAACGCCTGCGGAAACCACGTCGTGTTCTGGCTGTTGAACGGACACCACGCGCCCGAGCCCAGCGCGACGCTCTCGCCCCGCTCAAACGTGAACGGCAACGCCCGGCACAGGCGATAGATCGCATCCACATCCGGGTTGTCGTCGGCAAGCCCCTGCTGAATCGGACACATCACATCCTGCACCGGGCACTCGCCCAACGCCGGCACCCCCTTGAAAATCCAATCCAGCGCAAGACCACGAGGCCAGATCGGCGGCTCCCCCCCGCCCCCACCGCCCAGCGTCGACTGCTTCACAAAGTATCGATACGCATTGACCCACGACTCAACGCGATTCCCCTTCGCGTCCGCCGTCGCCGCGCTCCGCACCAGCCGCGCCCGCTTGCGAGCATCGCGCGAGCCATAGAACGAATCCTCCCCGGTCCCTGTTCCCCGGTCCCCGGTCGCGGCCAACGGAATGTTGTCATCATCCGTCTCGACGATCGTCTTCGCCCCACCCCGAATCGCCTCCAGATACCCGATGTTCTTGCGGGCGTAGTGGCGAGTCGGGCAAGCCTTCGCATATCGCAGGCCGTGGCGGTCCCCCCATGCGATCTGCTGATCAACGCCCATGAACTCGCAGCCAGGCAGCGAGAATGCCGCGGGACTCTTGGTGTCGCCCATGACGAGGAAGCGCCAGCCCGCGCCGCCCGCCGTTCCGCCGCCGGTTGAGCCGCGGGCGAGTTCGCGCAGGATCGGGTGGGAGTCCGCCGCGATTGAAGTGACTACCAACGCCGTCGCATTCGCCTGATTCTGGCCCATCGGCAACGATAGCAGGCCGCGTGCGAATCTGCCCTGCTTGACAGGCCACGCACCCCAACTTTGGCCATTTAGCCCTTTGGAAATTTGACCATTTGCCCCGACCCCCTCCCTACCCTGCGACCCTATGCCAGTCCTCGTCAACAAAGACACCCGCGTTATCTGCCAAGGCATCACCGGCTCCTTCGGGGCCATTCACACCAAGGGCTGCCACCTCTATGGCACCAAGATGGTCGGCGGCGTCACGCCCGGCAAGGGCGGCACCAAGGACGACAACGGCCTGCCCATCTTCGACACCGTTGAACAGGCCGTGAAGGCCACCGGCGCGAACGCAACCATGATCTTCGTGCCCCCG
>JALHNL010000112.1 GCA_022843545.1 Phycisphaerales bacterium
CCCGCCCAGCGCGCAAAGCCCGCATCCCCCGGCGCGCTCGCGACGGGCGCGCGCCCGCCCGGCAGATCGCGGAAGCCGCGCGTCTCGTCGTGGACGTGCTTGACGAACTCGCGCCAGCCCAGGATCTGGCGGATGAAGCCCTCCTTGCTCGCCAGCGGAGTGTCGAGCGCCTCCGCCTCGCGCACCACCCGCGCGGGCAGCAGCCGGTGCAGGTTGATCAGCCCGCTGAGCCGCGTGTGGAAGATCGTGGTCGATCGCACGCTCATCGCGTCCTCAAAGGGACCAAAGTGCGGCAGGCACACCCGCTTCGCCCACGCCCACGCCGCCTCCGCGTCGCGGGCCGTCGCGGGGATCGTCCCCAGGTCCAGTTCTCCCGGGTGCTCCGCGAACTCGCGCTCCACCATCTCCCCCACTTCGCGCGTGATCTCGTCGGGCTCGAACCTCGGCGGAGCCGCCGCGGCGGGCACGCCGTCCCAGCGCTCGCGGTTCTCCGCGTCAAACGAGAGTTTGCCCCCCACGAACCGGTCCTTGCCCGGGCCCTCCATGAGCACGCCCGTCTTGCTACGCACGAACCGGTAGAACGCATCCATCCGCCAGGGCGTCCGCTTGCCCTGCGAGCGCCGGAAGTCGTCGAGGGTCGTCATCCACCCCGCGTGCGGAACCAGGCGAACACGCCCGCTCTCCACCAGCGACGCGATGTCCGCGCGGGTCTCGTGCTCGGCGGGGGTCATGGCGAGCAGCGGGCCCAGTTCATCCGCCGCCGCCCCCAGCACCTCCGCCAGACGCCCCGGCGCGGTCAGGTACCGCACCGCGAAGCCGCGCCCCGCGAGCTCCAACGCAAAGTGCCTCTGGCTTGACCACACCATCGCCAGCCGCTGGCGGTGGTACGGCCTCAGCCGGGCCTTGCCATGATGCTCGACGATCACCACGCCCACCGCCGCAGGGTCGGCCCCGACCAGCGGGCCGATCTCGGCCGTGAGTTGATCTTCAGGAACCCACACCCACCGCGCGGGCCTTACGCCCCTGGGCTGCCGGGCGGCGAGGGCCTGCCCAAACACGGTTGAACCTGGCTGGGTCATTGTCCGCCGATTCGGGCGACATCCTTGTTCGGATGATGTTCATGCCCGTGAGCCGCCCAAAAACCAAGAGCCCGGGGCAAGGGCCCCGGGCTTGGATGTAGAAGAGGAGACACGCCCCCGTGTTACGCCGCCGCCGACCGTCGAGTTCGCGCGATTTTCTCGGGATTCCGATAACCCGCCGGGCCCGCCCGGAGGGCGTACCTTGGCCTCATGTCCACCTCTGTCATCGTCCTGGGCGCCGGGCTGGTCGGGCGGGTCATGGCGGCCGACCTGGCCGCCGACGCCGACCTGGCCGTCACCATCGCCGACGTCCGCCCTGAAAACCTCCGGCAAGCGCAGGCTCTGGCCGAGCGGCTGGGACGGCGAATCAGCACGCAGCAGGCCGACCTGTCTGACCAGGGCGTGCTGGCCCGCACCATCGCCCCGCACGCCATGGTGTGCGGAGCGCTCGCCAGCCACATCGCCTTCGGCGCGCTGCGGACGATCATCGAAGCCCGCAAGAACTTCGCCGACATCTCCTTCATGCCCGAGGATCCGCTCGCGCTCGACGCACTGGCCAGGAAGGCGGGCGTCACGGCGGTCGTGGACTGCGGCGTGGCCCCGGGCATGAGCCACATCTGCGCCGCCCGCGGCGCGGCCCTGCTCGACGAACCCCGCGAGATCGAGATCTACGTCGGCGGACTGCCGCGCGAGCGCCGCTGGCCCTTTGAGTACAAGGCAGGCTTCTCGCCCGCGGATGTGATCGAGGAGTACACCCGCCCCACGCGCCTGGTGGAACACGGGAAGGTCGTGGTGCGCGAAGCCCTGAGCGAGCCCGAACTCATGAATTTCGACGGGCTGGGCACGCTCGAGGCCTTCAACACCGACGGCCTGCGCAGCCTCGCCGACACCTACCGCGACCGTGTGCCGTTCATGAAGGAGAAGACACTCCGGTACCCGGGGCACATCGAACTCATGCGCGTGCTGCGGGCGATGGGCCTGTTCAGCCAGACGCCCATCACCGTCCCGGGCGGCGCGGTGAAGCCCCTGGATGTCGTGTCCTCGCTCATGTTCCCCATGTGGCAGTACCAGCCGGGGGAGGAGGACCTGACCGTCATGCGGATCATCGCCCGCGGGCGTCAGGGCGGGGTTGAGACGGAGCACGTTTGGGACCTGCTCGACCTCTTCGACAAGCCCTCGGGCTGCACCAGCATGTCGCGCACCACCGCCTTCCCCTGCGCCATCATGGCCCGCGAGATCATCCGCGGCACCTACCGCGCGCCGGGCGGCGGGGGCGTCGTCGTCCCCGAGCGCCTGGGCGAAGACGCCGCCCTGTTCGACCGCCTCATGGCCGGTCTGGCCCAGCGCGGCGTGGTCTACCGGCACAGCCGTCGCACGCCCGCCGCGAGGTCCTGACCCCGGATTGTCCCCCGTCCCGCGCGCGACATCGCCCGGGCACAGCCGCCCACCCCGCGCGGTACACTGCCCGCATGGCCCTCAACAGCTACGTCACTCTCGGCCGTTCCGGTCTGCGCGTCTCGCGCCTGTGCCTGGGCACGATGACCTTCGGGCCCGAGTGGGGCTGGGGGTGCGACGTGGCCACCTCCAAGCGGATGATCGATCTGTTCTACGACAAGGGCGGCAACTTCCTGGACACCGCCAACATCTACACCAAGGGGCACAGCGAGAAGATCATCGGCGACCACATCGGCTCCAACCCCCACCGCCGCGACAAGATGGTCATCGCCACCAAGTTCTGCGGCAGCCTCTACACGGGCGACCCCAACGCGGGCGGGGCGCACAAGAAGGCGATCTACGAGCAGCTCCACCACTCCCTGCGCCGCCTGCAGACCGACTACATCGACCTGTACTGGATGCACTTCTCCGACCCGCACACGCCCATCGACGAAACCATGCGCACGCTCGACGACATCGTGCGCTCCGGCAAGGTCCGCTATATCGGGTTCAGTGACACCCCGGCCTATCGCTGCGTGCAGGCGCAGATGATGGCCGAGTGGCACGGCTGGTCGCCCCTGATCGCGCTGCAGATCGAGTACAGCCTGCTGGAACGCACCGTGGAGTGCGAACTGATCCCCATGGCGATGGAACTGGGGCTGGGCATCACGCCGTGGTCGCCCCTCAAGGGCGGGCTGCTCTCGGGCAAGTACTCGCGTGACGCGGCGGGCCCCGTCACCGCTTCGGGCACGGGCGGCAAGCCCAGCCGCGGCGAGTGGGTCACGCGCCACCTCAGCGACCGGACGCAACCCGTGCTCGACGCGCTCAAGACCTTCGCGCAGCAGGTGAACGCCACGCCCTCGCAGGTCGCGATCGCGTGGGTGCAGAGCCGCCTGGGCGTGTCCAGCACGATCGTCGGGGCCCGCAGCGTCGAACAGCTCACCGACAACATCAAGGCCCTGGATGTCCACCTTCACCCCGAGCACTTCGCCAAGCTCGACGAACTGACCAAGCCCGTGCTGCCCTTCCCGCACAACTTCCTGCCCAACACCCGCTCGGTGATGCAGGCCGGCACGACCGTCAACGACGTGCCCAGCGACCCCTGGCCCATGGCCCCCAAGACGGACCTGGAGAGGCATTGAGGGAAGAAGGGACAGAAGGACAAAGGGAGGCAGAGACGAAGGAATGCTGGGACGAAGGTCGTGACCGAGCGGGAAAGTGGCGCACCAGCCCACTCCTCTCCCACTCTGCTCTGTCCCTCTGTCCCTGTATCCCTTCGTCCCTTCTGCCTTCTTCAGATCACTTCGTCCCCGCCGCCACCGGCTCCGGCTCGGGCACCGGCACGCCCTGACCCGTGTCCCAGGTGATGAGCCCGGGCAGGAACGGCGTGACCAGCCGATCGTCATTGGGAAGCACGCGAACCGAGAAGCCGTGCTGCCCGCTCTGCACCGGCGCGAACGCACAGGTAAAGCGGTACGTGCCGTGCTCCGTGGGGCCCGCCGAGCCGCCCTTGCCCGGCGCCTCGTGGTTCATGGCCAGGGCCTGCGCCTCGACCAGCTCGCCGAGGCTGGTGACGCGCCCGTGATAGAGCTGCACCATCACCTCTTCCGGACGCAGTTCGCCCAGATGCACCTCGGCGGTCACGCGGACCATCGCCCGCACGCTGACCGAGCCCGCCGGGCCCACCTGGCTGTTCACGCTCCGCACGTGGACCTGGTGCCACAGGTGGCGGTACCGGTCGATGTGGTCCGCCAGCGTCCGCGCCTCGGCCAGGTTGCCCGCGCTCAGCCGCAGGGCGGCGTGGTGCGCGGGGAAGTAGAACTGCCGGGCGTAGTCGGCGACCATGCGATGGGTGTTGAAGCGCGGCGCGAGGGTGCGCAGGCAGCGCTTCATGCGGGCGATCCACTTGCGCGGGATGCCCGCCGCGTCGCGGTCGTAGAACTCGGGGATGATCTGCGACTCGAGCAATTGGTACAGGCTGCGCGACTCGATGTCGTCCATGTGGTCGCGGTCGGAGCCTTCGTAGGTCTCGCCGCGACCGATGGAGAAGCCGTTCTCAGGGTCAAACGCCTCGGCCCACCAGCCATCGAGGATGGAGGTGTGGAGGCACCCGTTGAAAGCGGCCTTCATGCCGCTGGTGCCCGAAGCCTCCAGCCCGCGGATGGGCGTGTTGAGCCAGATGTCGCAGCCCTGCACCAGGCGCCGCGCCACCTCCATGTCGTAGTCCTCGATGAACACGATGCGGTGGCCCAGGCCCGACGAACGCACGTACGAAATGATGTCGCGAATGAGCTGCTTGCCGCCGCCGTCGGCCGGGTGGCTCTTGCCCGCGATGATCAGTTGCACCGGTCGGTCGGCCGCGCGCAGGATGCGGGCCAGCCGCTCCCCGTCGCGGAAAAGCAGCGTGCCGCGCTTGTACGTGGCGAAGCGCCGCGCAAAGCCGATGGTCAGCGCGTCGGTGTCCAGGGCCGCCGCCGAACGCTCAACCTCCAGCGCGCCGGCCCCGCGCCCGCGGAGCTGCTCGCGGATTTTGCGGCGCACCCAGGCGATCAGGTGCTCGCGCCGGCGCTGGTGCGCCGACCACAGTTCTTCATCCGGGATCTCCGCGATCGCGTCCCACGCGTGCGGCTCGTGCGGGCTCTTGTGCCACGCCTCGCCCAGGTAGCGGTCAAACAGCCGCGTCATCTCCCCGCTCGTCCAGCTCCGCGCGTGAATGCCGTTGGTCACGTGCTTGATCGGCACGTCCGACTCGGGCACGCCCGGCCACATCGAACGCCACATGGAGCGCGACACGTGGCCGTGCAGTTCCGACACGCCGTTGCAGAACCGCGACGTGCGGATCGCCAGCACCGCCATGGAGAAGAACTCCTTGCGGTCGGCCGTGTTCTCGCGCCCCAGCGCCAGCAGGCCCTCCACGTCCAGGCCCAGGTCGTCGAGCATGTGCCCCAGATAGGTCTCGATGAGCCGTGGCGGGAACCGGTCGATGCCCGCGGGCACGGGGGTGTGCGTGGTGAAGACGTGGCCCGCCGCGACGGCCTCGCGAGCCTGGTCGAACGTGAGGTTGTTGGCCTTGCGGATGTTCGCGATGCGCTCCAGCGCCAGGAACGCCGCGTGCCCCTCGTTGATGTGGCACACCGTGGGCTGCTCGCCCAAGAGCGCGAGCGCCTTCACGCCGCCGATGCCCAGCACCAGTTCCTGCTTGATCCGCACTTCCATGTCGCCGCCGTACAGGTTCGCGGTGATGTCGCGGTCCTCGCGGCTGTTCTCGGGCAGGTTGGTGTCCAGCAGGTAAAGCGGCACGCGTCCCACATCGCACCGCCAGATGCCCACCGCGATCTGCCGGCCGGGGAACTGCAAGTACACCTTGCGGGGCTGGCCCGTCGCGGGGTCGGTGATGCGCGTCAGCGACTGGTTCGCCGCGTCGATGTCAACGTACGTCTCCTGCTGCAGCCCGTCGGGGTTCAGGTACTGATGGAAGTACCCCTTGCGGTACATCAGCCCGATCGCCACCAGCGGGATGCCCAGTTCGCTCGCCGACTTCAGATGGTCGCCCGCCAGAACGCCCAGGCCGCCCGAGTAGATCTGGAAGCACTCGGTGAGCCCGAACTCCGCCGAGAAGTACGCCACCTTGAACGGCTTGGAGGGCGCGTTCGACCCGGCCTTGGCGGCCACCGCGGAGGCGTGGTCAGCAAACCAGCCGCGCGACTGCAGGTCTTCCTTCATCTGCGAGTGAACCGTCCCCAGCGCGTGCAGGTAGCTGCGGTCAGCCGCGGCGCGGTCAAGCCGCTCCTGGCTCACCATCCCCAGCATCATCACCGGGTTGTGGTGCGTCTGCTCCCACAACTCGCGGTCGAGCTTGGCGAACAGGTTGATGGCGTCGTAGTTCCACGTCCACCACAGGTTGTGCGCGATCTCCATCAGCGGCCGGAGCGGCTCGGGGAGCGCGGGCACCACGCGGAACGACTGGATGCGGGCCTGGCTGGGGCTAAGCATGGGATGGTTGCGATGCGGCATGGGGTGGTTTTCGGTCCGAGAATGGAATGACGTGAGCCGAAGCGTACGGCCGCCTTACGTCGCTCGGATTTTGGTAAACGTTCGTACCCGATCCACGGTTATCGGGGCAGAAGCAACTCCACCACCGCCCCGCCGCCGGGATGGTTGGAGATCGCCACCCGCCCGCCGTGAGCGTCCAGGATCCGGTGCACGATCGCCAGCCCCAGACCCGTGCCCGCCGCCCGCGTGGTGAAGAAGGGCTGGAAGACGCGGGGCAGCACCTCCGCCGGGAAGCCCGGGCCGGTGTCGCGCACGCTCAGGCTCACCATCATCTGCGGCCGCCCCTCGCCGTCGCGTACTCGCCGGCGCTGGCACGCCAACTCGATGCGTCGGTTCTCCGGGCGTGGACCTTCGTCGGGCGTCATGGCCTGAGCCGCGTTGCGGATCACGTTCACCAGGGCTTGGTGCAGCAGGTTCGGGTCGCCGTTGATGGCCAGGGCCTTCTTCGCGCTCTCGCCCAGATCCACCTGCACGCCCTCCCACTCCGCGCCCGGCCCGCGCGCCGCCTCCAGCGCGCCCGACATCAACTCCACGGCGTCAATCTCATCGGCCCGCACCTTGATGGGCCGCGCGAACGCCAGCACATCGTGCACCACCGCGTTCAGCCGCGTCACCGCGCCGGCGATCTTGCCCGCCGTCGCGCAGGGCCCGGGCATCGCCGCCAGGTCTTCCTGCAGCATCCGCGCATAGAGCCCGATGGAGCCCAGCGGGTTGCGGATTTCGTGGGCGATGCCCGCCGCCAGTTCGCCCACCATCGCCAGATGCCGGCTGCGCTCCACCGCGGCCTTGGCCTCGCGCAGTTCGCCCTGCAAACGCTCCACCTGCGCGGTCAGCGTCTCGTGCGTCGCCGTCAGCCGGGCCGTCACCTCGTTGAACGCCTGCATCACCGCCGCCAACTCGGCGGGCGGCGCGATCGGGGCCGCGGCGGGCGGCTGGGGCAGGGTGCTCGGGGTCATGCGCTGCGGTCCTGCATCTGCGGCGAACCGCCCGAGGCCTGGTACGCCGAGGCCACGCCCCGGCCCGTCGCCACGCCCGCCAGTTCCGTCGCCACCTTCGCCCGCATGGACTCCAGCGCCCCCTTGTCGGCGTGGTCGCGCTGGGCGATCGCCGCCAACTGCTCGCTCAGCCGCGACAGCCGACGCTGCAGCGCGCCGCGCGGCTCGGGCGGAAGGCTCCGCACCGGCGCGGGCGAGCCGCCCGACTCCGACACGTACGGCTGCAGTTGCCGCGAAATCTCGATCATCCGCTCAACGAGCGGGTCACGCTGCGCCAGGATCTCCAGCGCGCCGCTGGGGTCGCCCTCGGCCACCGCACGCGACTGCAACTGGCTCAGCCGGTCCAGCGACATCACCAGGTCGGTCTGCTCGTCCACCAGCCGCTGCAGTCGCGGCAGCCACCGCTCGTGGTCGGGGCCGGGGTCAAACAGGGATGCGGTCGGGATCGTCTCAGACATTGCGGCCCTCCTTGGCCATCGTCCGGTGTCGGGATCATGGCGCCCCGCCGGCCGCGGCGCTCGCCTCGGCCTGCCGGCGTTGCTGAATCAGGGCGTCGGCCTCCAGCCACGCCTCCCAGTGCCGACGCTGCATGGGCAGGTCGGGGCTTTCGAACACGCTGTCGGGCAGCGTGGCGAGCTGGCGCTTGGCCCGCTCGTTCGCCGTGCCCGCCTCGTTCCAGCGGCGCTGCTTCACATACGCCCGCACGATCTGCATCCGCGCCACCAGCGACGCGGGGTCGGCCGCGTAGGCCTGCGCCGCGGTGTCGTAGAGCTTGATCGCCGTCGCGTAGTCCTCGAGTTCCAGCGCGCAGTCCGCCACGTAGAACGTCGCGTTGCGCTTGTGCAGTTTGTCCAGGTCGGTCAGCAGCCGCGCCGGGCGGCTCTGCACCGCGTCGATCACCGTCTGGAACAGCGTCATCGCGCTGCGAAGCCGCTGCCGGCGCTCTTCGCTCAGCCGCTGGCGCTCCGCGCTGGGCATGTTCTTGGTCAGTTCCTCGGCGATCTGCACCGCCAGGTGGCGGTTGGAGTCGGCCAGCTTGAACAGCAGCACCGCGCGGCGCGGATGATCCGGGTAGCGGGACACCGCCTCTTCCAGCAGACGGATCGACCCCGCGTCGCCCTCCACTCGCGCCACGCGATAGGCGTATTCGCCCAGCGCGGTCAGCGCCTCGCGATACTCCACCGACTCGGGCGAGAACAGCGTGCCCTCCAGCACCGTCCGCAGGAGGGACTCCGCCTCCTCGTCGTTGCTCGTCGTGTCGTCCGCCAGGTAGCACTGCGCCAGGGGTACGATCGCACGGTCCGCCCACAACCCCGTGTCCTGCTGGTCGTCGGCCCGAAGCGGCTCGGGCGGCCCGACGAAGTTGCCCGACAACGCCGGGTCATCCAGCGAACTGCCCCGCCCGCGCCCCTGCATCAGGTCGCGGTAGATGGACGCCGCGGTCGAGAACTGCCGCTGCGAGTGGAAGGTCTGCGCCAGGCGGAAGCGGGCCTCGGGCCGCCGACCGTCGCTGTCGGGCGCGCCGTCCAGATAGTCCTGGAAGCCCTCTCGCGAGGCCTCGCGGTCGCCCGCCGCGTCAAACGTGTCCGCCGCCCGCCACAAGGAGTCCAGGTACGCGTCGTTGTCCGTGACCACCACCGTGCGCGCATGCGCCCGGTATGCCCCGCCCGCGTCCAGCAACAGCTTCTTGGCCTCCACCGCCGTCACCGGCGAGACCTGCTCGATGCTGATCCGCCCCTGCTCGGTCGTGCGGGCCTCTTCCAGAATCTGCTCCGCCAGCCGCCGGGCCGACTCGGCCAGGGCCAGGTGAACATCGGGGGGCACCGCGTCCTCGCCCATGAGCAGGTAAGCCGACTTGGAAGCCTGGGCGTACTGCAAAGCCCGCCGGAAGTCGCCCCGCGTGAAGCGGTCCACCTGCCGGTCCATGAGCGACTGCCCGACGCGAGTGGGCGTCAGATCGCGCCGCGGGGGCAGGCCCTTCATCGCCTCCAGCAGCGCGGCGGTGTCCACCAGCGCCGCCTCGTCGTCGCCCATCGCGCCCGCCGCCTCGGCCTTCCCGAACAGCGCGGGCAGCGTGGCCCGCGCGCCCGGGAAGTCGTTGTACACCTCGCTGAACAGTTCCCGCGCCGCCTCCACCTGCCCCGACGCCTGCTGGATCCGCCCCAGCATCACCAGCCCGTCGGCCCGCAAGGGGTCAAACTGCGGCAGCGCCCGCATCGCCAGTTCCAGTTGCTTCTGCGCCGGGAGGAACTGCCCCGACTCGTAGTACGCCTGCCCCAGCAGATAGAACAGCTCGCCCCGCGCCGCCGCCCCCACCTCGCCCAGCGTGGGGATCACCCGCAGCAGCTTGGTGATCGCCTCGTCGTAGTACCCCATCGCGATCCGCAGTTCGGTCTGCCGCGCCGCGGCCCAGGCCAGGTCGTCGGCGCTCTGCCCGGGCATCGCCGCCACCTCGCTCAAGAGCGCCAGCGTCTGCTCGTAGTGAACGTCCTGCCCCGCCAGGTTGGAGCGGATGATGCGACGCAGCAGGTCCAGCCGCAGCGCCGCGTCCTTCTCCGGCACGCTCCGCGCCAGCGCGACGGCCTCGTCGATCTGCCCCAGCGCCAGGTGAGCGATCGACCGGGAGGCGATGTCCGCCGTCTCCACCGGGCCCTCGATCTTCATCGCCTGGGCGTAGTCAGCCAGCACGGCGCGGAAGTTCTCCGGGCGGCGCACGCCCAGCTTCTCCTGCCCCTGATAGATCGACCGCGCTCGCAGCAGGTAGAACTCGCGCTGCTGATCGCGGCTGAGCAGCCCCTGCTGCATCGGGGTCATCAGCTTGGTGTTCAGCAGCGCGATCGCCGCTTCGTAGTCCGCGTTGTCCACCGCCGCGCGGACCTCCACCAGCGGCGCCGCCGGGTCGTCCTTGGGCGCACGCATGAACGCCATGAACAGCCCGGCCCCCAGCGCCGCCACCGCCAGGATCAGCAGCGGCACCGGCCACACCGCGCGCCAGTCGATCCGCGC
>JALHNL010000113.1 GCA_022843545.1 Phycisphaerales bacterium
GGAGCGGCGGTACATCTGCACGGGCGAGAAGTACCGCGAGCAGATCCGCGCGGGCTTGCCCGGCTTCTCCGAAGCGCAGATTTTGGGCGAGCCGGCGGCACGCGACACGGTGAACGCGGTGGGCTTCACGGCGGCGGTGCTGCACAAGCTGGACCCCAAGGCGGTGTTCGCGGTGCTGACGGCGGACCACGTGATCGAGCCGAGGAAGGTGTTCCGCGAGCGGGTGGAGCTGGGCTTCCGGCTGGTGGAGGACGACCCGCGGCGGCTGGTGACGTTCTCGATCAAGCCGACGCACGCGGCGACGGGCTTTGGGTATGTGGAGCGGGGTACGCCCATGACGGGCTTCCCGGGGGCGGATGGGCTGGCGTTCCGCGTGGCGCGGTTTGTGGAGAAGCCCAAGGCGGAGCTGGCGCAGGCGTATGTGAAGTCGGGGATGTTCTCGTGGAACGCGGGGATGTTCGTGTGGTCGGCGGCGACGGTGCTGGACTGCATCAAGCGGTTCAAGCCTGAGAGCCATGCGGGGCTGATGAAGATCCAGGCGGCGTGGGGCACGAAGGACCAGGCGAAGGTGCTGGGCGAGGTGTACCCGCAGCTGCCGAAGATCAGCGTGGACTACGCGATCATGGAGCCGGCGAGCCAGGACAAGCAGGTGCAGGTGTGCACGGTGCTGATGGACCTGTCATGGCTGGACGTGGGGAGCTGGCCCAGTTATGGGCAGACGCTGAAGCCCGACGCGGCGGGGAACGCGGTGGGCGGGCAGACGCCGGCGGACAAGGCGATCATCGTGCAGGGGAAGAACAACCTGGTGGCGTCGAGCGACGCGGGGCACACGATCGCGCTTTTGGGGTGTGAGAATCTGATCGTGGTGCATACGCCGGAGGCGACGCTGGTGATGCCGCGGGAGAAGGCGGAGGAGTTGAAGCTGGTGCACGGCGCGCTGCCGGCGGGGTTGCAGTGAAGGGGCGGGAGTCGGCAAACGGCCAACGCCGATGGATTCTGGCTAGCGGGGTCGGTTTCAGGGAGTTCGGTTGTGGGCTTGGGTGATGGGCTGGGGGAAAGCGAAGAAGGCATCGAGGCACGCGGCATCGAGGCATCGAGGCATCGAGAGGTGGGAAGACTGAGCATCGAGGCGCGCTCGAGCCCGTCACCGAATGGTGGCCCAGCGTCCCGCCTGGGTCGGGCGTTGCGTGCGCTACGCCACAGGCGAGACGCCTGTGCGACCGCGCTGCACATTCTGTGCGGTGTTCTTAGCGGGCTTGCGTGTTGAGGAAGTCCTGCAGCAGCGCGGCGGCGGCGAGCGCGTCGCGCTTGGACTTTTTCTGCGCGTGGGTGAGGCCTGAGCGGGCCATTTGCCAGTCGGCCTGGGCGGTGGTGAGGCGTTCGTCTTGCCAGTGGATGGGCGTGGGGCGGGCGGGGGCGAGGCGGTCGATGAAGGCGCGGACGGATTTGGCGCGCGGGCCTTCGGTGCCGTCCATGTTGAGCGGGAGACCGACGACGACGCCGGCGGGGTTGTGCTCGTCGATGACTTTGCGCAGCGCGGCGAGGAGGTCCTGGCCCTTGTTGCGGTCGATGGGGATTTCGAGGACGTCGAGCGGCGCGGCCATGCGGAGGATCACGTCGCCGACGGCGAGGCCGGTTCGTTTGTCGCCCAGGTCGATGGCGAGGTAGCGCACGGGGGATTGTTGGGGCTATCGGCGGCCGGAGAGCAGGAAGTAGATGCCGGCGTAGACGCCCGCGGTGGCGAGGGGGAGCGTGAGGAGGACAACGCCCACGCCGGCGAGCAGGGCGGGGAAGTCCGTCCAGTCGCTGCGGATGGTGCAGGCGGCGAGGCCGATGGCGATCATGAGCAGGGCGACGGGGATGGCGACCTTGAGCCCGACGCGGGCTCCGGCGCCGAGCGCCCAAGACAGGTTGGCGGGGCCGGTGCTCATGGGTCAGGGTATGAGGGCGACGGTGTGGAGGGGCTGGTGGAGGGGGCCGGAGGGGCGGAGGGTGCTCTCGATCAGGACGATCTCGCTGACGGGGAAGGCGGGCGCGACCAGGGGCAGGTCGAGGCGCGGGGCGGGCTGGCCCTCGCGGACGCGGGCGAGGGTGAGGTGCGGGGTGAAGCGGTTGTCTTTGGAAGTGCCGGGGCGGCGGACGAGGCGCTGGACGAGGCGGCGCTGGACCTCCATGAGCGGGGCGGGCTGGTCGGTCTGCGCGGCGTAGAGGCGGGGCTCGTGGCGGTCGGGGAGCGTGATGAGTCGTTCTGGCGCGAGCGTGAACGGGGGCAGGCCGGCGGCGGAGCGCTGCACGGACTCGCGGATGCCGGCGAGCTCGCGGGGGTGGGCGTCGCCGATGAAGAAGAGGGTGAGGTGGACCTGATCAGCGGGGACTAGGCGGTGGGCCCGCGCGGCCTCGGGGAGGGCGGCGAGCAGGGCCTCAGCGGCCTGGGGCGGGGGGTAGATGGCGACGAAGAGGCGTGGCAAGCGTGGTCACGGCCTGATCGGGAGGTGCGGAATATGCCCGGCAAGACTCGAACCTGCAACCTTCGCCTTCGGAGGGCGACGCTCTATCCAATTGAGCTACGGGCACGACAGAGGCTCATGCTACGATGGCTTGCGCCCCGGGGCAACGGCCTGCAGCGCGGGCCGACCCATGAGCACGACCCTCCCCCCCACCGTTCCCGGCCCCCTCGCCCATCAACCGGAGGCCGGCGCGCACCCGCCCGGGCACGGCGCGACGGGGGTGGCCTCGCTGTCGACGGTGCTGATCGTGACGTGGATCAACTCGATGGCGACGGGGATTCCGTACAACGGGATCTTCTACATCTGCAAGAACGTGTACGGGTTCACGGCGGTTCAGAGCGGGCTGATGGGTGTGCTGCTGGGGGTGACGTACATCGCCGGCGCGCTGGGGACTGGGCCGCTGGTGCGGGGGCTGATCGCGAGCGGGCGGGTGAAGGGGGCGCGGGACGTTCTGGCGGGGCTGGCGCTGCTGATGGCGGGGCTGTGCGTGCTGCCGATCGCGGTGTTTTTCTCGGCGCCGGAGGCGGAGCGGGCATCGGGGGCGTGGTCGGCGTGGGTGTTCATGGGGCTGTACTCGGCGCTGTGCGGGGGGTTCTGGCCCATCGTGGAGGCCTTTCTGGCGGGCGGACGGACGGCGAAGCAACTGCGCGGGGCGACGGGAAAATTCAACATCACGTGGTCGAGCGCGCTGATCGCGAGCATGTGGGCGATGGTGCCCTTTGACGCGGCGAGCCAGGTGATCGCGCTGGGGGTGACGGCGTTTTTGCACGTGCTTTCGCTGGCGTGGCTGCTGAGGTTGCCGCGGAAGCCGGGGGAACACTCGCACGAGACGCACCGGGTTCCGGAGTCGTACCACGTGCTCTTGCCGGTGCACCGGGTGCTCTTGCCGGTGGTGTATCTGGTGATGTACGCGCTGTCGCCGGTGCTGCCGGCGCTGATTCAGTCTCTGGGTGTGGGGGCGCGGTGGGAGCCGGCGGTGGGTTCGGCGTGGCTGGCGGCGCGGGTGGCGACGTTCGGGCTTCTGGAGCGGTGGCACGGCTGGCACGGGAAGTGGATCACGGCGACGGTGGGGATGCTGACGCTGGTGGCGGGGTTCGTGCTGGCGGTGACGTCGCCCTTGATCGCGCAGGGCCCGGCGGGGGTGGCGGTGCTGGTGGCGGGGCTGCTGGTGTTCGGGGTGGGCGCGGCGTCGATCTACTGCGCGGCGCTGTACTACGCGATGGAGGTTGGCGCGGCGGAGGTGGAGGCGGGCGGAATGCACGAGGCGATGATCGGGGTGGGGTACACCCTGGGCCCGATCGCGACGCTGGCGCCGGCGCTGATGGCGCGGGCGAGCCAGAGCGGGGCGGAGCCTTCGAAGTGGGTCCTGATCGGGATCGTCGGGGGGATGACGGGCGTGGGCGTGGTGCTGGCGGCGGGGGCGGCGAGACGGGCGCGGAACCGGCTTGGTCGCGTGAACAGGGGGTAGTACCCCGTCCGGAAACCGCGGCATCGAACGTGCGCAGACCGGGCGGGGTAGACGCAGCCGATCGGGCGGGTCCTGATATGCTGACGGTCGGGCTGGTAGGCGTTTGGGGCTCACGCCCCGGGGCCGGCGGGCCGATTCGCCGGTATGCATCGGGGGGGTATCGGGGAACGAAGACGGTTATGGCGACGTACAACTCCGTGAAGCGAAGTCGGCGCATCGGCCGACGGGAATGCGCGCGGGGAACATCAGGAACACCCATGAACTTTGGCACCATTCAGCGTCGAATCGGCACCGCGGCACTCATCCTGGCGGCGGCCGGGGCGGCGGGGGTTTGGACCTCGGGCGCGTGGGCGCAGGGGGCGACGACGGCGGCGGCCCCTTCGCTGACGGCGGCGGACGTCGGGCGTCAGGCGTGGACGACGGCGCGGTCGGGGGACGTGGCGGGCGCGCTGAGCACGCTGCGGACGGCGAGCGTGGTCGACGACCCGATGCTGGCGCAGCTGCGGGCGAGCGTGGCGACGCTTGATCAGCAGTTCGCCAAGCGCG
Organism: Phycisphaerales bacterium; assembly: GCA_022843545.1. Taxonomy (GTDB): domain Bacteria; phylum Planctomycetota; class Phycisphaerae; order Phycisphaerales; family UBA1924; genus JALHNL01. Next base: position 4,522 of record JALHNL010000113.1, read on the forward strand.
AGCAGATGCGCGCCGAGCGGATCGGGAAGGTGACGGCGAAGCTGGACGAACTGCTGCAGGACGGGATGACGGCGTCGATTTCGTCGCGGGCTCTGCGGTTCGCGGTGGAGTGGCACATGCTGTCGCCCGAGGCGCAGAAGGACGAGATCCTGAAGACCGAGCGGATCGTGAAGCTGCGTCGGATCGCGGAAGAGAACGCGCGGGCGGCGGAGAGCAAGGGCGACTGGCTGATGGCGGCGGAGCTGTTCGGCCGGCTGAACCTGCTGTTCGAGAAGGAAGGGGCGTTCAAGAAGGACGCGAAGCGGCTGAACGACCGGCTGGGGATGATCCGGCTGTATGTGCCCAAGCGGCTGTTTGACCTGCGCAACGAGCGGCGCGAGGCGGAGGGGCTGCCGAAGCAGACGACGTACAACCCGGCGCGGGACGACTTCAACGACCGTCTGCGCGGGATCACGATGCCGATGGTTCTGGCGGCGCTGCGCCCGGCTTCGCAGGTTCACGTTGAGCGGACGAGCATGCGGAGCCTGCTGATCGGCGGGCTGGAGTCGGTGCGGACGATGGTGACGACGCACGACCTGGAGGCGGTGTTCCCCGGGTTCGCCGACCCGGACGCGCGGCGCGTGCTGCTGACGTTCGTGGACGAGCAGCTGGCGACCTTGACGGCGGAGCAGGGCGTGGTGAGCGACTTTGCGGCGAGCCGGCTGCTGACGCAGCTGCTGGAGGCGAACCGGTCGAGCGTGAAGGTGCCGGACTCGGCGGTGCTGCACGAGTTCGGGAACGGCGCGTTCTCGATGCTGGACGACTTCTCGCAACTGGTGTGGCCCGACGAGGTGGAGCGGTTCCGGCGGATGACGCAGGGCTCGTTCGTGGGCGTGGGCGTGCAGATCCAGATGGACGAGGAGCGGCAGCTCATCAAGGTGATCACGCCGCTGGAGAACGGCTCGGCGCGGGTGGCGGGGGTGCAGTCGGGCGACTACATCAAGAAGATCAACGACGTGTCGGCGGAGGGGCTGTCTCTGGACCAGGCGGTGGAGCTCATCACCGGCCAGGAGCGCACGAACGTGACGATCGTGTTCGAGCGCGACGGGAAGGACATCCCGTTCACGCTTGAGCGGAAGCGGCTGCCGATCTACACGGCGCGCGGCTGGACGCGGACGGGCCCGAAGGACACGGACTGGAACTGGTACATCGACCCGGAGAACAAGATCGGGTACATCCGGCTGTCGGGCTTCAACAAGAGCCGCGAGACGAGCTCGGCGGAAGAGGTGAAGGGCGCGATCGCCCAGATGCAGCGCGATGGGGCGCAGGGGCTGATCTTCGACCTGCGCTTCAACCCGGGCGGGCTGATGGATCAGGCGGTGGACATCGTGAACCTGTTCGTGGACTCGGGGACGATCGTGTACACCGAGCGCGCGGGCGGGGTGCGCGAGCAGACGGAGAACGCGCGGCCCGGGCGGGCGATCGCCGAGAGCATGCCGATGGTGGTGATGATCAACGACAACTCGGCGTCGGCGTCGGAGATTGTGTCGGGCGCGCTGAAGTACTACGCGGACCAGGGGCGGATCAACGCGATCATCCTGGGCGACCGCTCCTTCGGCAAGGGCTCGGTGCAGAACGTGCTGAGCCTGCCGCCGAACCAGTCGGCGGAGATGCGGCTGACGACGCAGTACTACTTCCTTCCCAACGGTCGGCTGGTGCACCGTCGGCCCGGGGCGCAGGACTGGGGCGTGATCCCGCACATCACGGTGGAGATGCTGCCGCAGCAGATCTCCGACGCGGTGGCTCTGCGCCAGGAGGCGGACCTTCCGGCGGGCGCGTCGCGTGCGCGGCCCAAGAAGGAAGCGCCCAACCCGGAGAACCTCGAGGAGCCCAGCACGGTGCTGGACGGGCCGATCGATGCGCAGCGGCTCTTGACCGAGGGCATCGACCTGCAACTCAAGACCGCGCTGGTGCTGCTGCAGAGCCAGGTGACCGGCACCAAGGCGACGGCGGCCAACAAGCCGGGCGCGGCGGGCGGGCCGGGCTGATCGCGGGGTTGAGGGCGGCGGCTTGTGTGGCAGACTGGTGCGCAGGCGGGACGCCTGGGCACCGAGGAGCGACATTGGGGTGGCCTTGTCGGCCGGAGGCGGGCGTTGAGCCCGGCCTATCCTTTGTGTCGCGCGGTTCGCTTGGCTTATGTTCGGGTAGTGACCCGGAGCCTGGGCTGATCCGCGCGGGTGTTTTCGTCGAATCCGTTTCGTGAGACCCGACTTCCATGAGCCCCGCCATGACTTCGCCCGCCCCTGCTTCCGGTCCTGTCGGCACGCCTGATCGGCCCGGAGACCTGTATCACATCACGTCGTCGAAGGTCCACATGCCGGGGACCAACGGCGCGGCCTCGACCGGCAAGCCGGCCGGCGGCAAGCGGCCCAGCGACAGCGTGCCCAGCGCGACGCTGATCAAGTGGCTGCGCGACATGATCATGATCCGGGAGTTCGAGAACCAGTGCGCGCAGGCGTACCAGCAGGCGAAGATCGGCGGGTTCTGCCACCTGTACATCGGGCAGGAAGCGCTGGCGGTGGGGACGATCAACTCGCTGAACCCGGACGACCCGATCGTGACGGCGTATCGCGACCACGGGCACGCGCTGGCGCGCGGGATGTCGGCGCGGGCGTGCATGGCGGAGATGTTCGGGAAGACCGCGGGCTGCGCCAAGGGCAAGGGCGGGTCGATGCACATGTTCGACAAGCCCAACTGGAACTTCGGCGGTCACGGGATCGTGGGCGCGCAGACGCCGCTGGGCGCGGGCCTGGCGTTCGCGGCGCGGTACGAGTGGGAAGTGATGAAGAAGGGCGTGGACGGGGGCCCGGGGAAGAAGAAGGTGGCGCTGTCGTACCTGGGTGACGGCGCGCTGAACCAGGGCGCGCTGCACGAGGCGATGAACCTGGCGGGCCTGTGGGACATCCCGGTGATCTTCGTGGTGGAGAACAACCGCTACTCGATGGGCACCGCGATCGAGCGCGGGACGACGATGGCGCACGACCTGCCGGCGAAGGGGCGGGCGTACGGCATCGAGGCGCTGACCATCGACGGGCTGGACATCCTGAACATCTACGACCACTTCAAGCCGCTGGTGGACCGCTGCCGCGAGACGCAGCGCCCGGCGTTCGTTGACCTGCTGACGTACCGGTACCAGGGGCACTCCATGAGCGACCCGCAGAAGTACCGCGCCAAGGACGAGGTGGAGATGTTCAAGAAGCGCGACTCGATCGCGCTGCTCGAGCAGCACCTGCTGACGGAGCGGAAGGCGATCAGCGAGGCGGACGTGGACAAGATCGTGGCCGAGTGCAAGGCGATCGCGGCGGACAGCGTGCAGTTCGCCGAGAGCACGCCCGCGCCCTCGCCCGAAGAGCTCTACAGCGATGTGTACGCCAACCCGATGGCGAACCTGTCGCCCACGCGGGAGTATGTGGAGGGGGAGAAGAACCCGCTGCTGTGAGAGATGCCGTATGACCACGGATCGACTCGCCAAGGTGCATGAAGCTCGGCCGTTCGTACCGTTTCACATCGTGATGGCCGATGGCACGCGATACCTGATCGATCACCCCGAAGTGCTCGCGTACGTGAAGGGCGGGCGCACCGGCGTGGTGTTTGATCGCGAAGGTGTGGCGACGATCCTGGACCTGCTGCTCATGACCGCGCTCGAGGGCGCGCCGCGGCGGCTGAAGCACAGGCGCAGCGCCTAATCCACCGGCGACCGGCCTACGAATCGGTCGCACATGAGCACCACCCCCACTGCCGCTCCCACCCCCACCGCCGCCATCACGGGCGCGGGCTCCGGCATTGGCCGGGCTGTGGCCGTGATGCTCTCACAACTGGGCTACAACCTCGTGCTGCTGGGGCGGACGCGGGAGGCGCTTACGGAGACAGCCTCGCTGTGCTCTTCGCCCGTGGAGGTCGTGGGCGGCGACGTGACGGACCCGGCGCAGGTGAAGCACTTCATTTCGCGGGCGGTGGAGCGGTTTGGGCGGCTGGACGCGCTGGTGAACAACGCGGGCTATGCGCCGCTGAAGCCCATCGACCAGAGCCCGCCGGAGATGATCGAGCAGGCCTTCCGTGTGAACGCGATGGGCCCCGCGTACGCGATCCACTTCGCGTGGTCGATCATGAAGTCGCAGGGCGGCGGGCGGATCGTGAGCGTGAGCACGCTGGGCACGCTCGACCCGTTCCCGGGGTTCTTCGCGTACGCGGCGGCGAAGGCCTCGGTGAACCTGATGACCAAGTCAATCGCGAAGGAAGGCGCCCGCTTCAACATCAAGGGCTTCGCGGTGGCGCCCGGCGCGGTGGAGACCGGCATGCTCCGCTCGATCTTCCCCGTCACCGCGATCAAGCCCGAGCAGTGCCTGCAGCCCGCGGACGTGGCGCGGGTGATCGTGGACTGCGTTCGCGGCGAGCGCGATGCGGAGAACGGCCAGACGATCGTGGTGAAGGCGTGAGGGCAGAGGTGCGGGGCGTGAGGCGCGGGGCGGGGTGGGCTCTGAAGTCCCGCTCAGAGCCGCGGGACTTCAGGAGCACCGAGGGCACGGGGTGAAGGATTAGGCTTCGGTGCCACCTTCCTCCGGCGGGGTGGGGGCGGGGCGATGGCGGAGGTGGGGAGCATTGAAGTCCCGCGAAGCCCCGGGACTTCGATGGGGATGAAGACCTGTTGCCCCCGACCAGAGAACACTTCTGGCGGGAGTAGCCATCCCATTAAGGAGCAACAGGTCATGGACAATGTACCCGTGTTCGTCGGACTGGACTACCACAGCCAGAGCGTGCAGGTGTGCGTCATCGACCGCGGCGGGGCGGTGCTCGTGAATCGGCGGTGCGGCAACAGCGTGCCGCAGATCGCCGACGCGATCGGGCCCAGGCGGACGGTCGAGCGGGCGGCGATCGAGAGTTGCTGCGGCGCGGCGGACCTCGCGGAGGAGCTGATCACGTCGCTGCGTTGGCCGCTGAGCCTGGCCCACCCCGGCTATGTCGCGCGGATGAAGCACAACCCCGACAAGACCGACTACGCCGATGCGCGGATGCTCGCCGAGCTGGCCCGCGCGGGGCTCATCCCCCCGGTGTGGCTGGCGCCCAAGAGCGTGCGGGAGCTGCGGGTGCTGGTGCGTCTGCGGGCCGATCTGGTCGCCCAGGTGCGGGCCGTCAAGACCCGGATCCTGGCGGTGCTGCGGGAGCAGCGGATCTCCGAGCCGGCCGGGTTCGGGCGGTGGTGCCGCAAGTGGATGGCGTGGCTGACGGGCGAGGCGGCCCTGAGCCAGCAGGGACGCTTCGCGGTGGAGGTGTACGTCGACGAATGGGCGGCGCTGCGGGCGCGGGTGGCGCGCGTGGAGGCGAGGCTGCGTGAAGCGACCGCGGGCGATGAGATCGTGGCGCGGCTGCTGGGCATCAAGGGCGTCGGGGAGGTGACGGCGTGGACGATGCGGGCGTTGATCGGCCGGTTTGATCGCTTCACCAGCGGCAAGCAGCTGGCGCGGTTCTGCGCCGTCACGCCGCGCAACGCCTCCAGCGGGCAGCGGACGGGCAGCGCGGGGATGATCAAGGCGGGCGACCCGCAGCTCAAGAGCGTGGTGGTGGAGGCGGCCCAGCGGCTGCGACGCTACGAGCCCCGCTGGCGTGAGCTGTCGGACTCGATGGCCGCGCGGGGCAAGCCGGCCAGCGTGATCGTGGGGGCGGTGGCGAACCGCTGGCTGCGAGGGCTGTACCACGCGATGAAGGAGGTGCCGATGGCGGCGTGATCACCCGCGGCGTCGTGCCGCGCGTGCGGAAGGACCAAGGGCGGACCCGCGTGCGGGTCCGGCAAGCTCGAGTGCCATATGGGCTCAACGCTCGGACTTCGAACGGGCAGCCGGACTCCACGCCTCGGACGCAACCCACATGGGCAGGGCCACCAAGCCCGAGCTCGGATAGACGAATGGGACCGCCCTTATACTTCCGCACCGCAGGTCTTCATAGACAATGGCACGG
>JALHNL010000114.1 GCA_022843545.1 Phycisphaerales bacterium
GGGGCGGGGGGGCCGGGCGGGCCCGCGGCCGGAGGATTTGTGGGCGCGAGAGTCGCTCAAGACGTCGAAGAAATCGCGGAGCAGGTGCATGCGGCGGATGAAGAAGAACCCGGCGATGGCCCCGCCGACGTGGGCGGCCTCGCCGCCCTGGTTGCGCGTGCCCAGGAGAAGGCTGGCGATGGCGATGGCGGTGAAGATGTAGACCGCGCTGCGGAGTCGCATGGGGATGGCGAAGAGGACCATGACCTCGGTTCGGGGCGAGACGAAGGCGGCGGCCATGAGCACGCCGAAGATGCCCGCGCTGGCGCCCACGAGGGGGGTGTAGATGTTGTCGAAGATGATGAAGGGGCGGGTGGCGCTGAAGACGGGGTTGAGGACCGCGCCCAGGAAGTTGAGCAGCAGGTACATGAGCGCGCCGAAGATGCCGCAGGTGAGGTAGAACGCGGCGTAGCGCTTCCTGCCCAGGTACTGCTCGACGATCTCGCCCACGAACCACAGGCCCAGCAGGTTGAAGAGCAGGTGCATCCAGTCGGCGTGCAGGAACTGGAAGGTGACGAAGCGCCACACCTCGAGCCCGAAGAAGCCCTTGGCGGTGGAGAACTCGCCCCAGGCGTGCAGCGCGGGGCGGGTGGTGACGAGCTGCACGCCCAGCACGCGGCCCGTCCGCGGCTCCACGTACGGGTAGCCGCTGACGCGCGAGGGCCCGACGTAGACATTCACGAAGCGGGAGCGATCGAGGGTGGCGCGGTCGAGCTCCGCGGCGGTGACGCCCGAGGCGGGGGCGCGATAGCCGGTCTCCACGGGGCGATCAAACCGCCCCCCCACCAGCACCATGTTGGCGAGCACGAAGACGAGGATGTTGGCGACGATGAGCCAGGTGTTGAAGGACCAGACGGGCAGGCCGTAGCGGCGCAGCCCGGGCCACTTCCACTTGGGTGGTTGCGGAGTGCGGACGTAATCCCGGTCGTAAAGGCCCATGAAGGGGCAAGTCTACTGGAGCCGTCGCTTGTTGGTGGCGGTGCGCAAAAAACGCTGTTCGCTGCCGGTGAGGCTGTCGCGACCCGTCCGCGCGATCTTCTCCAAAATGCGGTCCAGTTCCGCCGCCTCTTCCCGCTCCTGCTGGGCGGCCTGCTCGGCCTTCTTGCGGGCGGCGGCCTGGGCGCGGGTCTCGGGCTCGGGCTCGTCGTCGCGCACCAGCCGCAGCGACGAGGCGTAGAGCGCGTCCTCCGGCTCCTCGGGCGCGCCCATCGCGGCGGCGAAGCGCAGTCGCTGCTTTTCCTGGTAGCACACGATGCCGCAGAACATGGCGATGCCGAAGAGGTTGAAGTCGCCCGCCGTCACGCCCAGGATGCCCAGCACGCAGGCGGCGAAGAGGCCCACGGTGGTGGCGATCTCCATGGAGCGGCGGTGCCCCAGGTTGCGCCACAGCAGGGCCTGCATGATGCGCCCGCCGTCCATGGGAAAGGCGGGGACGAGCACGTTGAAGGCGACCAGAATCCAGTTCACGAAATACGTGTGCCACAGCCACGACTTCCACCAGGTGTCGGCGTAGCCCAGCCATGAAGCGGAGTAGTTGAAGGGATTGAAGAAGAGCGTCTCGCCCGTTCCGCCGGTGAGCAGGATCGCCCCCGCGAGCACGGGCACGAGGATGACGTTCACCATCGGCCCGCCGATGGTGGTGATGAGGTCGGCGCGCCAGTGGTGAGGCGGGCGGCAGGAGGCCAGGCCGCCCAGGGGCCACATCAGAATCTCGTCGGCGGTGCCGCGCACCCAGCGGCAGGCGAAGCAGTGCCCGAACTCGTGCAGGAGCACGAGCACGAAGAGCGAACCGATCATCATCGCCTGGCTGGGAGCGGTGCCGCGCATCAGGGCGGCGACCATCTGGATCACGATGAAGATGGCGAAGAGGAGGCTGAGGCGGACTTCGATCCCGAAGTAGCGACCCAGGGGCAGGGCCCACGTCAGCGGGTTGTCGCCCGAGCGGAAGACACTGCGCCAGAAGCCGCCCGATCGGCCCGAGCCGCCGGGGCCATCGTCCCACCCGCCGCCGGCGGAGCCAAAGCCGCCCCGGGGGGGAGGGGGGTCGCCGGGTTGGTCGCGGAAGGGGAAGGACATGGTCTAGGGGGCGGTCCGTTCTGTGATGCGGGTTGGTCCGGGGTGGCCCGATAGCCCGGGCGCTCATCCTTCTTTCGTCACTTCCCGGGGGCCAGTTCAACCGGCACGGGGGGGGCGGGGGGAAGGGGACGTTGGCCCAGGGCCGCTCAGGGCTTGGCGAAAAGCCCCCGACGCTGGGCCAGCATCAGGGCCACCAGGCTCTTGCCGTCGGCGATCCGCCCCTCGTCGATGGCCCGGGCCCATTCGGCGGGCGAGAGCACCTCTACCTGTATGTCCTCGTCCTCTTCCAGTTGCTGCCCCACGTGTGTCAGGTCGGTGGCGGCGAAGGCGTGCATGAGTTCATCCGAGAGGCCCGGCGAGGTGTAGAACGCCGCGAGCGGCTGGATCTTGCCCGCGCGGTAGCCGGTCTCTTCGATCAGTTCGCGCCCGGCGCACAGCGCGGGCTCTTCCCCCGCTTCGAGTGTCCCGGCGCAGCACTCGAGCATCGGTCGGTTCAGCGCATGGCGGAAGACGCGCACCAGCACCACCTCGCCCCCCGGCAGGATCGGCACGATCACCACCGCGCCGGGATGACGCACCATCTGCCGCTGAACGTCCTTGCCCGAGGGCATGCGGACGGTGATCTCGTCGTAGTCGAACTTGCGGCCTTTGTGGATCAGGCGGCGCGCGATGATCTGCGGCGATGAAGGCGAATCGGGCATGCGGGTCCTCCCGAAGCATGGTAACTCGTGTAGTCTGGGCCGGACGACCTCCACCCCCCCACACGCTCAACCCCAGCCGTGACCGACCAACCCGGGGACACCATCCATGAGTTCCACCCCCCCATCTTCGCCCCCCACACTCGACCTCCCCGAGAGCCGCACCGGCCGCCACTACCGCTACTACGACCTGGTGATGGCGGGCTTCGTCACGGTGCTGCTCTGCAGCAACCTCATCGGCCCGGGCAAATCGTGCGCGGTGGAACTGGGCGTGAGCGTCGTGCCCGACTTCAAGGACGGCGCGATCATCTGGGGCTCGCTCTTGGTCTTCGGCGCGGGCAACATCTTCTTCCCGATCAGTTACATCTTCCAGGACATCCTCACGGAGGTCTACGGCTACGCCCGCGCCCGCAAGGTGATCTGGGCCGGCTTTGGCGCGATGATCTTCGCGACGATCATGGCCCAGGTCGTCATCCACCTGCCGCAGAACCCGGGCGAGCCGTACAACACAGTCATCCAGCCCGCGCTCGAGACCGTCTTCGGGAACACCTGGCGGATCGTCGCCGCGAGCATCCTGGCTTTCTGGGTGGGCGACTTCGTGAACTCGTACATCCTGGCGAAGATGAAAGTGTGGACGCGGGGCAAGTACCTGTGGACCCGCACCATCGGCTCGACCATCTGCGGCCAGGGCGTCGACTCGCTCATCTTCTACCCCATCGCCTTCGCGGGCGTGTGGGACAACTCCACGCTCATCAAGGTCGCGATCTTCAACTGGATCTTCAAGGTGGGCGTGGAGGTGGTGTTCACACCGCTGACGTACTTCGTCGTCAACCGGCTGAAGAAGGCGGAGAAGGAAGATTTTTACGACACGAAGACGAACTTCACGCCGTTCTCGCTCAAGGACTGAGCGGGCGGGCTTCACCACGGCGGAACACGGGAAGACAGGGGAGTAACCGCGAAGGGCGCGAAGGGACGCGAAGCGGGCGAAGACCCGGAGGGGTGGTACGCGGAGATCGCTCCGCGTCCCCCGCATACCGGCCCTCTGACCTTCGCGTGCCTTCGGTCGCTTCGCTGACACCTCTCCGCTTTTCCCGTGTTCCGCCGTGAGCCACCGTGGTGACCAGGCTTGGCCCCGTCTTCATCGCCCAGCCTTCATCCCCTCTTCTCGGTGACTCGGCGGCGAAAGGCCCAGCAGCCGGGCCCCCAGCGCGACCTGGATGTCGGGGACGACCAGTTCGCGGGCCGGGCGGCCCAGGACCGCGGCGGCGGCGGCGTAGCCCGAGCGGGTGGCGCCCTCCATCGTCGCGGGCCAGCCGGTGGCGGTGTAGTCGCCGGCGAGGATGACGTGGTCTTCGGACCCGGGGGCGAGCGCGGGCGGGCGCGAGGCCTCGACCTCGGGCGTGGGGGCGAAGGTGGCCCGCTTCTCCTTGACGGCGCGGACGCTCAGCAGCGTTGCGCCCCGCGCGGCGGGGATGCAGCGGCGGATGTCCGCCAGCACGCGCTCGCCGATCTGGGCCTCGGTCAGAGGCATCCAGTCGTCGGCGCCGGAGATCACCGCGTGGAGGCTGCGGCCCGCTTCGTCCTTGCGGAAGAGCCACTGCACGGCGCAGTCGACGAGCACGGCGTGGGGCGTGGTGAGGACCGGGCGGTCAAAGACCAGATGCACGCCCAGGATCGGGCTGTGCGTGAAGCGGCGCATGAGCGGCAGGCGCGGGTCGCTTTCGGGCAGCGCGTCGATCGCCCGCTCCACCGGCAGGGCGCAGATCACGCGGTCGGCGGTGAGGCGCTCCCCCCCACCCCCACCCCCCCCACCCCCGCCCCCCGTGATCACCGCGCCCGGCTCGACGCGCTCGACGCTGCACCCCAGTTCGATCGTGCCGCCCGCGGCGCGGATCACCTCTTCGGCGCGGTCGTAGAGCTGCACGAGCGGGACGGTGCTCACGCCGATGCTCGCGGCGTCGCGGTGGGCCAAGAAGCCTTCCTGGAAGACGTGCAGCGCGCTGGAGGCGGCGACCTTGTGCGGCTCGAGGTTGCACGCGCTGACGATCACCGGCGTCCAGAAGCGGCGGATGACGCGCTCGGACTGGCCCTGCTGGGCGAGGAACTGGGCGAAGGTGCGGTCGCGCCAGCGCGTGCGGTCAACCCGCAAAACCGCGAGCATGGCCCGCGCCAGCGACGAGACCTCGGGCCATGACAGAAAGCGCACGCCCAGCATGGAGAATGAGAAGTGCCCCGGCGCGGGGAGCGGGCCCGGGCGGATGACGCTGGTGCGCCCGCCCGGCTCGATCCACCACTGCACATCGGTCCAGGTGATCTTGTCCGACTCGCCCAGCCGCGCCAGCAGGTCCAGGTAGTTGGTGCAGCAGCCCAGCACGACGTGCTGGCAGTTGTCCAGGATCGCGCCCGAGCGCACGTCGACGAACGAGGTGGCCCGGCCACCGAGCTTCTTGCGGGTTTCCAGCAGCGTGACGGCCACGCCCGCCTCGGCGAGGCGCAGCGCGGCGGCGATCCCGGCGATGCCGCCGCCGGCGATGATGACGCTCTGGGGCACAGAACCGGAGAGGGGTGAGGGCACGGGCGATGGTAGAGGTGCGGGGTGTGGGGAGAGGAGTGGACGGGTCAGCCGCGGAAGAGCGGATCGTCGGCCTGCTCGCGCACGATCACGCCCGGGCCGGGGGCGCCGGCCGGGGGCAGGGCGGGGGCCTGGCCGGTCGTGGGCAAGGCCTCGACGTGGCGGAGCTTCTTGCCGATCTGCTCGGTGCGCCGGGCGGCCTCACCGACCTTGTCGCTGGCCTCGTCGAGCTTCTTCTGCACCGCCGCGAGCGTGCCCGCGAAGCTCTCGAACTGGGTCTTGACGACCCCGAGCAGTTTGAAGACCTCGCCAGCGTGCTTCTGGATAGCCAGCGTGCGGAAGCCCATCTGCAGGCTGTTGATGACCGCGGCGAGGGTGGTGGGCCCGCAGATGGTGACGCGCATCTCGCGCTGCATGGTCTCCATCAGGCCGGGCCGGCGGAGCACCTCGGCGTAGAGCGACTCGGTGGGCACGAAGAGGATGCCCCAGTCGGTGGTGAGCGGCGGGCTGAGGTACTTCTCGCGGATGTCGCGGGCGCAGGACTTGACGCGGGCCTCCAGCGCCTTGCCCGCCTCGGCCACGCCCTGGGCGTCGGCCGCCTCGCTCGCGGCCAGCAGCCGCTCGTAGTCCTCGATGGGGAACTTGCTGTCGATGGGGAGCCAGACGTGCCCGGCGTCGTCGGGCCCGGGCAGCTTGACGGCGAACTCCACCGCCTCGCCGCCGCGCTCTTTGGTCTTGACGTTCTTGGCGAACTGATCGGGCTGCAGGATCTGCTCGAGGAGCGCGCCCAGTTGCCACTCGCCCCAGGTGCCGCGGGCCTTGACGTTGGTCATGACGCGGCGCAGGTCGGTGACGCCCGAGGAGAGCGCCTGCATCTCGCCCAGGCCCTTGTGCACCTGCTCAAGCCTGTCGCTGACCTGCTTGAAGGACTCGCCCAGCCGCTTCTCGAGCGTGCCCTGGAGCTTTTCGTCCACGGTGGCGCGCATCTGCTCGAGGCGGGCGGAGTTGTCGGCCTGCAGCTGCACGAGCCGCTCTTCGACGCTGCGGCGCAGTTCGGCGAAGCGCTGGTCCAGCGAGTCGCTGAGGCCCTTGAGCTGGGAGCCGAAGGCGGCGAGGCGGTCGCCGGTGAGCTGCCCCAGGCGGGCGATGGACGCGCTGGCGGACTCGTTGAACTGCTGGGTGCTGACCGTGATCTCCTCGCGGAGCTGCTTGGACGACGCGGCGGAGGCCTCGCCCAGCGCGCGCAGGGCGGCCCCCACTTCCTGGCGCAGGGCGGCGGCGCCCTCGCCCTGCTCGCGGCGCGCGGCGGCGAACTGGTCGGAGGCGGCGCGCTCGGCGCGGGCCTGAAGGTCGGCGAGCGACTGCAGGCGGGCCAGCGGCTCGGTCCAGTCGGGCGCGGGCGGGCGGCGCGTGAGCAGCACCGCGAGCATGACCAGCGCGGCGAGCGCGAGCACCGCGATGACGATGAGCAGGGCGAACTCCATGGCCGAAGCGTAACGCGCGGGAAGCCGCGGCGGGCCTCACCCGGCGGCCAAAGCGATCGCGAAGAAGATCGCGTTGGCGGCCATGCCCATGACCACGTAGCAGATGACCGCGGCCAGGATGGCGTCCTGCATGTCCAGGTCCATGATCGTGGTCATGAGCCAGACCGCCGCGAGCAGGCCGACGATCATCGCGGGGATCCCGCCGATGATGAAGTTCGCGAAGGCCAGCTCGATGGCGTTGCTCCCGGCGACGACCGCCAGCATCTGCAGCGTGACCACCGGCAGTGACTGATTCATGCCCATCCACAGCATGGCGCACAGGAGATAGCCGATGGTGCAGATCACGGCGGTGATGCCCGTGTTCATCGCGGCGTAGGCCACGAGTTCGCCCGCTTCGATCTTGGGGTTGTTCTTCAGTCGCAGATAAGTCAGGCCGACGGACAGCCCGAACCCCACCACCGCGACGACGGAGGGAACGAGGTAGACGTTCCGTCGGGCTTTGGCGTCTTCCTCGGCGCGCTCCTTCAGACGCTTGGCCTTGCGCGGGTCGGCGCTGAGCGCGGCCGGCCCTTCGGCGACACCGGTGCGCGTCACCACCGCCTTGCCCGTCGCGGTGGATCGCCCGCACGACACGCAGATCACCGCTCCGGCGTCCAGCAACTGCCCGCACCCGTTGCAGGGCTGTCGGTCGGACTGGCGAAACTCGGTTACCTCCGGCTCGGCGAGCGCGAAGATGTCGGGCCCGGCGGGGTCGTCGGAGCCGGCGGAAGCCGAGGCGGCCTGAAGCGGCTTGGGCTTGGCGGCGCGGGCTTCAACGCAGGCTTTGCAGGCGTAGCGCCCGCGTTCGTCCTTGATGCGCGGGCGGCCGGAACAGTCTTGCCCGCACAACATGCAGGTTTTGGGCTGGTCGCTCATGCGAACAGACTACCAAATTGCTGCGCTGCGTCTAGGGCCTCTTCCTCAAGTGGAGGTTAAGTCGGCACTGTCACGACACGGCCGTACAGACAGGACCGCAGCCGTTGAATGAGCCGCCCGGTTTGGCCACAGCCTAACCAGGGGATCGAGCTTGGACGTGCCCGGTTGGTCTTCGGACGCACTCAGCGGCATCCCTAGGCCGGACGGGGTACCGCGCCCGGGGGCAGGTCGGTCTGGCCCGAGTCGGGCGAGGGGGGCGGCGGGGCGGCCTTGCGCTTGGCCTCGGCGGCGAGCATCTCGGAGACGGTGGGCTTGCCCAGAGCCTCGCCGCGCATGAGCCGCATGACTTCGGGAGCGTCAAGGGTCTCGTACTTCAGCAGGGCCTCGGCGACGGAAACGACCTTTTCCCAGTTCTCAAAGAGCACGGTCTCGGCGTCGCGGTAGGCCTCATCCACGAAGCGGCGGACCTCTTCGTCGATGAGACGGGCGGTGTCGTCGCTGAAGGCCTTCTCAGGGATGAACATCTCGCGGGTGTCGCTGGGGGCGTAGCGGATGAAGCCGAGCTTGTCGCTCATGCCCCACTCCTCGACCATGGTGCGGGCGATGCGGGTGACCTGGGCGATGTCCATGGACGCGCCGGAGGACATGTCGCCCATGGCGCGCAGCTCGGCGATTCGCCCGCCGCAGGTGACCTTCATGGTCGCCTTGAGCCACTTGACGCCGTAGCCCTGGCGGTCGCGCTCGGGGAGGCTGAAGGTGGCCCCTCCCGCGGCGCCGCGCGGGATGATGGTGACCTTGTGGAGCGGGTCGGCGTCCTTGGTGAGGGCCTGGAGCACGGCGTGCCCCGCCTCGTGGTAGGCGGTGAGTTTGTTCTCGTCGGCCTCGCGGACGCGGCTCTTCTTGGCGCGGCCGAACTTGACCTTGTCGCGGGCCTCTTCGAGGTCTTCCTGCTCGACGAAGTCCTTGTTCTGGAGCGTGGCGGCGATGGCGGCCTCGTTGATGATCGCGGCCAGGTCCGCGCCGCTGAACATGGGCGTGGCCTTGGCGAGGCGCTCCATGTCGCAGTTGGGGCCGAGCTTCACCTTCTTGGCGTGAACGCGGAGGATCTCGAGGCGGCCCTTCACGTCGGGCAGGGGCACCGTGATCTGGCGATCAAAGCGGCCCGGGCGGATGAGGGCGGGGTCCAGCACGTCGTTGCGGTTGGTGGCCGCGATGACGATCACGCCGTCGGAGGGGGTGAAGCCGTCCATCTCGACGAGGATGGCGTTGAGGGTCTGCTCGCGCTCGTCGTGCCCGCCGGTGGTGAAGCCGCCCCCGCGGCGACGCCCGACGGCGTCGATCTCATCCAGGAAGATGATGCAGGGGGCGTTCTCCTTGGCCTGACGGAAGAGGTCGCGAACGCGCGAGGCGCCCACGCCCACAAACATCTCGACGAAGTCGGAGCCGGAGATGGAGAAGAAGGGCACGTCGGCCTCGCCGGCGATGGCCTTGGCGAGCAGGGTCTTGCCGCAGCCGGGCTCGCCCACGAGGAGCACGCCGCGGGGGATGCGCCCGCCCAGGCGCATGAACTTGCGGGGGTTCTTGAGGAACTGGATGATCTCTTCGACCTCGTCCTTGGCCTCGTCGATCCCGGCGACGTCGTCGAAGGTGATGCCGGTCTTTTCCTTCATGAGCACGCGGTGGCGCGACTTGCCGAAGTTGCCCAGCACGCCGCCCGCGCCGCCGGCGGCGGAGCGCAGCCCGCGCACGAGCAGGAACCACAGCAGGAAGATGACGATGAAGATGGAGAGCAGCGGGAAGAGGAACTGCTGCCAGAGGGGCGTGGGGGTCTCGACGAACTTGCCGCCCGTGATGCGCCGCACCTCGCGGATGGTCTCCTCGCGACCCGCGAGGGTGGTGGGCACATAGACCTGGGTGCCGACCTCGTTCTTGCCGGCGGCGCTCAGGACGCGGGCGTAGATGCCGCTGTCGCGCACCTCGACGGACTTGTCGTCGAGCTCGCCCGCGGTCCACTTCTGCTCGAACTCCTGCCAGTTGATTTTCCCGGCGGAGCCCCAGCTCTGGGAGAGCAGCAGGAAGGTGACGAACGCGAGCGTGAGGATGACCACAAAGCCGAAGAGCCCGCGCGAGGGCTTCATGGGCTGAGGCTGGCCGGGCCCGCCCGGACCGCCGCCTCCGCCGCCCCCACCGCCG
>JALHNL010000115.1 GCA_022843545.1 Phycisphaerales bacterium
CCGGCGCGGGCTCAACCTGAGCCCGCGGCGTCCACGTTCCGCCTCACATCACGCGCCCCGGGGACGACACCCCGGGGCGTTTGCTTTTTGCACCGAGTTAGCCCACCCCGCCCGACTCGATCAGCCGCTCCCACCGCTCGCGCAGCAGGCGCGACAACGGCCCGGGCCCGCCCGCGCCGATCGATCGCGCCTCAACCGCCTTCACCGGCAGCACGCCCCAGCCGCTGTTGGTGAGCATGATCTCGTCGGCTTCGAGCACGTCGCTAATGGTGACCAGTTCGCGCCGCACGATGACGCCCTCGCTCAGCAGTTCGTGGATCGCCCAGTCGCGCACCACGCCGGGACGCACGGGCGAGGGAAGCACCACGCCCCTGCCCGCGCCCTCGCGCCCGCCCTGGCGTGCGCCGTCTCGCTCGCCATCGCGCTCTTCTCCGCGGGCCAGCGGCGTGAAGGCCTGCGAGCCCTTGATGAGAATCGCGTTGGAGACGCACCCGCCGCAGAGGTGGTTCGTGACGCTGAAGACCAGGGCCTCGCCCGCGCCCTTCGCCGCCGCCAGGCCCAGGTCGCGCAGCCGCCACCAGTAGTTCAGCGTCTTGTGGCTCTCGTGGGGGTTGAACGGGTTGGCCTTGGCGTCGGCGAGCGTGACGGTCGCGCCGCGCTCAAAGAGCTCCGGGGGGTACGCCGTCGCGGGCGTGGCGACGATGAGCACCGTGGCGTCGCGCGTGGGCGCGGTCGCCCCTCGCTGGGCCTGCGCGAGGAGCGAAGTCTCGCCCCCGGTGATCGTCACACGCACCCTCGCCCGCTCAAGCCCCGCGCGGCGCACGGTCTCCAGAAGCGCATCGCCCAGCGCCGAGGTGTTCAGCGTGGCGCTCAGGCCCAGGTCGCGGGCGCTGCGCGCCAGGAGGTCCAGGTGTTCGTCGAGATGCACCGCCCAGGGCTGCCCGCCCTGCACGCCCGCGCTGAGCGTCTCAAAGAGCCCCACGCCGTGCTGAACGCCGGCGTCGAGCGCGCCGATTCGGGCCGCGCCGGGCTCGTCGACGAACACACCGTTGAGGAAGACCGCTCCGGGCATGCCCAAGCGTAGAGGGCGTTGCGCCTCGGCGATCCCGTGCGGGTGCGGCTACTGGCCCGCCGGCGCACCGCCCTTGCGCGGGTCGCTCGCCGCGTGCCAGACCGCCTTCCCGCCCGCGTCGGTCTCGCGGAAGATCGCCTGCACCGCCGACTCGCCGGTCATGGTCGTGAGGCGATAGTGCGCCTTCTTGAGCCACGACTCCACGTCCAGCCCCTGCGAGAGCAGCGCCTTCGCGCCGTCCTCGATCCGCACCTCGTCGGGCATCCACTGGTGGTGAACCCGCGGCGAGGCCACCGCGCGGTCGGCGGGCATCTTCAGCACAAACGCGTTGAGCAGCACCAGCGTGGTGGCGCTGATGATCCGCGGGCCGCCGCTGGCGCCCGCCACCGCCATCACCTCGCCGCGCCCGTCGAGCACGATCGTCGGGCTCATGCTCGAGAGCGGGCGCTTGCCCGGGCCGGGGCGGTTCTTGTCCGACTGCAGCAGCCCGAAGGCGTTGCGCTGCCCCGCGCGGGTGGTGAAGTCGTCCATCTGGTTGTTGAGCACGAAGCCGTACCGGGGCACCGCCACCAGCGAGCCGAACTCCAGGTTGATCGTGCTGGTCACCGCCGCCGCGTTGCCCCGCGCGTCCACCACGCTCACGTGGCTGGTCCCGCCGTCGTCGGGGATCACCTGGCCCTGCTCGTTGGTGGTCCAGCCGCTGCCGCACGCGGCGGGCGTGGCGGCTCGACCGGGCATGATGCTCATCGCCAGCGCGTCCAGGTAATGCGGGGCGAGAAGTCTGGCCGTGGCGCCCGCGGCCTCCTTGGGGTCGCCCAGCCAGCGGGCGCGATCCGAGAAAGCGTGCTTGCTCGCCTCGATGAACGTCCAGACAAACTCCGTGGGCATCGCCTCGCCCTTGCCCACGCCCCGCGCGCTGATCTGGCTGATCTGGCGACGCTCCATGATCCCCAGCGTCTGCGCCATCGCGAGGCCGCCGCTGGAAGGCAGCGGCATGCCCAGGAACGTGCGCCCCTCAAACGACCAGATGAGCGGCGGCGTCTCTTCAACCTTGAAGCGCTTGAGGTCCGCGAGCGTGAGCACACCGCCGTCGGCCTTGACGGCTTGCACGATCGCTTCCGCCACCGGGCCCTCGCTGAAGCCCTTGGCGCCATTCTTGACGATCAGTTCCAGGGCCTCCGCCTGCTCGGGAAGGGTGATGCGATCGCCCACCTTCACCGCGCCCTCCTTCAGGAAGCGCGACCACACGAAGGCGAAGCGGGTCGTGTGGTCGGGGCTCGCCTTGAACTTCGCGATCAGCGACGCCGCGGCCCGCGCGTACGCCTCATCCACCACGAACCCCTCGCGCGCCAGGCGGATCGCCGGGGCCAGCACCTGATCGCGCTTCATCGTTCCATGCTTCTCGAGCGCGTGAAGCAGGCCCGCGACCTCGCCGGGCACCGCCACGGCTTTGCCCCCCACCGTGCTCGCGCCCTCGGGAAGCTTCTCGTAGAAGTTCGGCCCCACCGCCGCGGGCGTCGTCTCGCGGAAGTTGATCGCGACGCTCAGCGGCTTGGTTCGGCGCGCCTTGGCATCCTCCTTCAGATGCACCACCATGAACCCGCCCCCGCCGATGCCGCAGGAAAAGGGCCGCACCACGCTGAGCGCAAAGGCCGACGCGACGGCCGCATCCACCGCGTTGCCCCCTGCGGCCAGGATCTCCGCGCCCGCGGCGGAGGCGAGCGGATGATCCGCGGCAACGGCGTAGGAAGTGAAGCGCGCGGCGAACGGACCGGGCTCACCAGCGGTCAATGGCGCCGACGCGCCGACCATGGCGAACACACACACGCCCAAGCGAAGAAGGGACAACATGCCCGAAGCGTAGAACGCGGAGCGGAATCCCGATCCGGGCATCCCATCGGAGCCGAAGGGCTTGCGCCCCTCGGCTCTGACATCTCACCCCTTCTCAAACACAAACACCTCCCCGCGATAATCCACATTCACCGCGTCGCCGCTCGCGAACTGCCCCTGCAGGATCCGGCTCGCCAGCGCGTTCTCGATGCGCTGCTGGATCGTCCGCTTCAGCGGGCGGGCGCCGTACGCCGGGTCCCAGCCTTCCTCGGCCAGGTGCTGCTTGGCCAAATCGGTGAGCGTGAGCGTCATCTGCCGCTCGGCGAGGCGCTTGCGCAGGCGCTCGAGCTGGATGTCGACGATCCGCGAGAGCGACTCGCGCTTGAGCTGGTGGAAGACCACGATCTCGTCGATGCGGTTGAGCAGTTCAGGACGCATGAACGCGGGCCCGCCCCCCGCGCCGCCGCCGGCGGCCTGGATCATCGCCTGCTGGGCCTTCACGATGGCCTCGATCACCTTGGGGCTCATCTGGTTGCCCGACTTGCCGATGACGCGCCCGAGGTTGCTCATCGCGTCCTGAGCGCTGCCCATCGGCCCGCGCCGCAAGAGGTCGCGCACGGCGGCGTCGATCTCCCAGTCCTCCGCGCCGCCCGCGCTCAGCTCCTGGATCATCGCGCTGCCGAAGTTGCTGGTCATCACGATGATCGCGTTCTTGAAGTCCACCGTGCGCCCCTGCCCGTCGGTCAGGCGCCCGTCGTCCAGCACCTGCAGCAGGATGTTGAACACGTCGGGGTGGGCCTTCTCGATCTCGTCGAGCAGGATCACGGCGTACGGCCGGCGGCGCACCGCCTCGGTGAGCGCGCCGCCCTCTTCATAACCCACGTAGCCCGGGGGCGCGCCGATGAGCCGCGATACGGCGTGCTTCTCCATGTACTCGCTCATGTCGATCCGCACCATCGCCTGGTCGGTGTCGAAGAGGAACTCCGCCAGCGCGCGGCACGTCTCGGTCTTGCCCACGCCCGTGGGGCCCAGGAACAGGAACGAGCCGATGGGCCGGTTGGGGTCGCTGAGCCCGCTGCGCGAGCGGCGCACCGCGTCGGCCACGGCCCGCAGCGCGTCGTCCTGCCCCACCACGCGCCGGGTGAGGTTCTCCTCCATGCGGATGAGCTTGTCGCGCTCGCTCTCGACGAGGCGCGAAACGGGGATGCCCGTCCAGCGCCCCACGATCTCCGCGATCTCCTCCGCGTCCACCTCGCGCTTGAGGAGCGGGGCGCGCTTGGGCGCGTCCTTGGGCATCGCTGCCACCGCGTTCAGCTTCGCCTGCAGGTCCTTCAGCCGCTTGTCTTCCTCGGCGATGGTCTGATACTCGCGCTCGCTGATGCGCTCGCCGGAGCGCTGGCGCTGCATGAGCGCCTTGTAGCGGTTGTCAAAGCCCGCGCGCAGCGTGTCATACTCCTTGCGCAGCTTGGCCTCGTCGCCCGCGCCGCTGCGCTCCAGTTCCCACTGCGTGCGCAGGTCCTGCAGTTCCTTCTCCACGCCGTCCAGTTCGCGCCGCGCCGCGTCGGCCTCTTTGCGCGCCGCGGGGCTGTCGTCGCCCTTGAGCTGCGAAAGCGTGAGCTCCAGGTGCATCTTGCGCCGCTGGCGGGTGTCGATCTCCTCCGGCACGCTCTGGTTCTCGATCGCCAGCCGGCTGGCGGCCTCATCGATCAGGTCGATCGCCTTGTCGGGCAGGAATCGCTCGGTGATGTAGCGCGTGCTGAGGTTCACCGCGGCCAGGATCGCGTCGTCCCTGATCTTGATGTTGTGATGGCTCTCATAGCGCTCCTTGAGCCCGCGCAAGATGGCCACGCTCTCCTCGGGGCTGGGCTGGTCGACATACACCGTCTGGAACCGCCGCTCAAACGCCGGGTCCTTTTCGATGTGCTTGCGGTACTCATCCAGCGTGGTGGCGCCGATGCAGCGCAGCTCGCCGCGCGCCAGCGCGGGCTTGAGCAGGTTGCCCGCGCTCACCGCGCCCTCCGCCGCGCCCGCCCCCACCACCGTGTGCAGTTCGTCGATGAACAGGATGATCTGCCCCTCGCTCGCGGTCACCTCGCGCAGCACCGCCTTCAGCCGCTCTTCGAACTCGCCGCGATACTTGGCGCCCGCGAGGAGCTGCCCCACGTCCAGCGCCATGATCTTCTTGGACCGCATGTTCTCCGGGCAGTCGCCGCTGGTGATCCGCAGCGCGAGCCCTTCGACGATCGCGGTCTTGCCCACGCCCGGCTCGCCGATGAGCACGGGGTTGTTCTTGGTGCGCCGCTCCAGCACCTGCATGCAGCGCCGGATCTCGTCGTCGCGCCCGATCACCGGGTCGATCTTGCCCTTCTGCGCCTTCTCCGTCAGATCAATCGCGTACTTCTTGAGCGCCTCAAACTGGCTCTCGGCGCCCGGATCGGTGATGTTCTGCATGCCGCTGGCCTCCCGGATCGTCTTGATCGCCCCCTCCACCCCGCGCCGCGTCACCCCGCTGATCGACAGCACGTCCTTCGTCGCACCGCTCGCCGCCGGGCCGCTCAGTTCGCACAGCGCCAGCAGCAGGTGCTCCGCGCTGGCGTACTGATCCCCCATCCGCTTCGCTTCGCCGTCGGCCTTGGTGAGCACCTCCAGCATCTGCCGCCCGCCCATCCCCGCCTGCCCGCCCGCGCCCACCCGCGGCAGGCGCTTGAGTTCGCCCTCCACCGCGCTCGCCACCCGCGCCGGGTCGCCGCCCGATCGCTGCACGATCGACCACCCCGGCCCCGCCCGGTCCTTCATCAGCGCGTGCAGAATGTGCAGCCCCGTCACCTCCGCGTGCGACATCGACATCGCATCGCTCTGGGCGTCGGCGAGCACCTGCTGGGCCAAAGTGGTGAAGCGGTCAGGGCGCATGGGAACCTCCGGAGGGAGTCCATGCAAAGGGCGCGCCCGGCGAATCACACGTATTCAGGCCATCTCAAGACGGTGACACCGCACCGGACCGCCAAACTGACAGTGAGCCGCCCCCCCACTGCCCTACCCCACCACATCCACCCCGCCACGCGCCCGCGCCGCCTCGGTCAGGGCCTTCTGCAGTTGCACCGCCTGCTCCATCATCGCCACCCCCGCCACCCCCAGCTGCTTCACCACGTCCCCGCTGGTCTTGGCGACCTCGGTGCCCACCTGGGTGCGGATCTGGGCGTCCTTGACGGTTGTGGCCACGGCGGCGATATCCATGAGGGTTTCATCGGATGTTTCGGCCCCCGACCTCAGGCCATCTGGGTCCGGGAACCCACAGGCCGTCCACCTCGAATGGACGGCCGGCGGGGGCCCGCCCGACCCCCCTGCCCCGGCTTGACGCTGGGGCCCCGGTCCGGTATATCCTCTGCTCCTTCAAGGAGTTCGCGCATGCAGATCCGTCGCGCCCCGGCCATCGTCATCACGCTCGGCACTCTGGCCGGCACCCTCGCCTTGGGCGGCTGCAGCGCGGAGCGTTCCCAGCTCGCCGGCGCCCGGATGAACCCGACTCCCGAGTTGGCGACGCTCGACGCCCGCCCCGATGATCGCAGCAACGGCGCGGCCCTTCTGGTCAGCACCAACCTCCGCGCCATGAACGAGGACATCAGCCGGATGTTCTTCATGAACCGCCCCAGCCGCCTGGCCCCCGAGCCGATCCGCTGATTTCCGACCGCCGCCCCGCGGCGACCAACCTCCAAAACCACAACGACCCCGGAGCGTCTTCGCCCCGGGGTCGTGTTGTTCATGGACCGGCGCGACTGTGCCCACAAGAACATAGGCAAGCCTGCACCGGGCGATTACTTCTTGGAGGTGTACTGCCCGCGCTCCACGCGCGAGAACCGGCCACTGTTGATGAGCGTCTGGTTCACGATCGTGCGGAAGGAGGGCGAGCTGGTCTTGTAGCCGGCCTTCTGCACAGCGTCGGCCACTTCGGTCACGCTCATGGTCTTGCCGTTGAGCACGTCATAGAGCGCGTCGACCAGGTTCTTCTCATTGCGGAAGCGCACGCGGCCGGTCTTGCCGCCGCCGTACTTGGAAAGCTCCGCGTCGATGTCGCGCACCTTGGCGAGGAGCTTCTCGCGCCGGCGGTGCAGAGCGCCGGCCCGGCGCTGCCGCCGCGCGATTTCGCCCTGCAGATCGCCCACCGAAAGACCCGACAGATCGCCCTTGCCGCGCCCGTTGGTCGCACCACCCGATGACTTGCGCTTCGCCATGTAGGAACTCCGGAGTTAGAGCGCGTTCACAGAGCCTGCCAGCTTGTTCGATCCGCGCTGATGATCATTCTATCTCTGTAATTCATGTGAGGCTACATGGGCCACGCGCGCTCGGGCACGCCAACCCACTGGGCTGCTTATGCCGTGCAGCGCGGCCCTTCAGATGATTACCGAACATCGTCCACCTGCACGGCGAGGGGGTGCTGCTCGGCAGGCGGTCGCCCTCCCCACAAACCGGGTCATGCGCGGGCCATCATGCGTGAAAGACCTCAGAGCGTGAGCTTCACGCCCAGCCGCTCCATCAGTCCATCGAAGTGATCAAGCGAGTAGAAGTCGATCATCAACTTACCACGTTTGCCGTCGCCCCGGGCGCGGACCTGCACCTTCGTACCCAGTTGATCGCCGATCTGACGGGCGATGGCCTCCAGATCGGTGCGCCCGCGTGCCCCGGGTTTGCCCGGGGTCGTGGGCGCGATGGCCGGCGCGGACTTGCCCGAGGCCTCCGCCTCGATGCGCCGCACCGACCAGCCCTCCGCCGCGGCCTTGCGCGCGATGCCCAGGCGCGCCTCGCCACCCGCCATGCCCAAGAGCGCGCGGGCGTGCCCGAAGGTCAGTTCGTTCTTCTCGAGCATCGCGAGGATGGGCTCTTCGAGCTCGAGCAGGCGCAGGTGGTTGGTCACCGAGGCGCGATCCAGGCCCACCCGCTGCGCGATCTGCGCGTGGGTGAGGCCGAAGCGGTCGATGAGCCGCGAGAAAGCGCGGGCCTTTTCCAGCGGGTGCAGGTCCTGGCGCTGCAGGTTCTCGATGAGCCCCCACTGCGCCGCTTCTTCGTCGCTCAGCCGCGTGGTGATGGCGGGCACGGCCGCCAGCCCCGCGAGCCGCGCGGCGCGCCAGCGCCGCTCGCCCGCGATGAGTTCAAACCCGCCGCCGGCGCGGGGGCGCACGACGATGGGCTGCATCACGCCCGCGACGCGGATGGAATCGGCCAGTTCGCGCAAAGCGTCGGGCGCGAAGACCGCACGGGGCTGGAACGCGCCGGGCTCGATCTCATCCACGCCGATCCACGAGAGCGCCCGCCCGTCCTGCGCCGGCTCGGCGCGATCCGCAGCAGCCGACGCCGCGGCGCGCGGGGCCTCCGCCGGGCCCGCGGCGGGAGATGTAGCCTTGGTTACACCAGATGTAGCCTCGGCTACAATCGACACCGGCTCGCCGATCAGCGACCCCAGCCCCCGCCCCAGGCGCCGCGGTTTGCCGCCCGCCGGCGCGGTTGGCTCGGTCTTGGAAGTGGTTGCGGCGGTGCCCGTCGTTGTCGCGGCCATGAGGTGCCTCCCTGCACGTGATCCGCCGGCGCTACGCGAAAGCGACCGCTTCCTGCGGCCCGGCGTGCGCACAGCATACCACGTGGCCGCCACGTGGGAAGGCCCTGTCGGGAGCGCAGGCGACCGCCCGTCGCTATCGTGGGCCCGCCATGCCCCACGCCCCCCACTCTTCCCCACGCGCCGACCACCCCGCCAGTGAACTCATCGCCCGCGCGCTCATCATCCGCCAGCGCCACGTCCTTACTTGCTGGTCGCGCGCGGGCTACGCCTATCTGCCGGGCGGGCACGTCGAGTTCGGCGAGCACGCCGCCGACGCGCTGGCGCGCGAACTGGATGAAGAGCTCGGCGCCAAGGTCCGTGTGGGGGCGCTGGTGGCCGCGGTCGAGAACGCTTTCCGCACCAAGAAGCTCGCTCACCATGAGGTGTCGCTCGTGTTCCACGTGGAACTCACCGCCCGCACCCGCGGCCTGCCCGAGCTCCACAGCCGCGAGCCGGACATCACCTTCGCCTGGACACCCGCCCCCCACCTCCGCCGGATTGACCTGAGGCCGGCGATCATCCGCCCCCTGGTGGCCCGGCTGGCGAACCAGACTTCCAAGCCAAGGCCGGGGTCCGCCGCCTGGTTGGTCTCCAAGCCCTGGCTCGCCTAGCGCGATAACGCGGCCGATCCTTGCCCGACTTGCCCAACCGGACCCGGTTGATGGGCCCGTCCAGTCGCCCGCATTGGTGGGCAAAGCCACACCCCGGTTGGACCGATGACCCAGCGTCCGCACGGACGCGGTATGCCCAGCCGAACCACAAACCTCGAGGCCCCGACGGTCCCGGCCAGTTCAGCCGCGGGCATGGTCCCCATGCTCGACCCGGCCCTGCTGGATCGCCTGGCCAACCTGGCCCGGGAGGTCGAGAGTCTGAAGGGCAACCTGGAGCACGCCCAGCGCCTAGCCGCCCTGGGCACGATCGCCGGAATCATCGCCCACGAGTTCAACAACATCCTCACGCCGGTGATGTCCTACGCCCAGATGGCGCTGGCCAGCCCACACGACCGGCCACTGCTCCTGAAGGCGGTCCAGAAGGCCTACGAGGGCTCCGACCGCGCGGCCCAGATCGCCTCGGCCATCCTGGGGTTCGCTCGCAGCGAGTTCGGCGGCCTGAGCGGTGGGGGGCAAGCGGTGGATTCAGGCCCGGATCAGGGCGTGGTCGATGTGAGCGCAGCGGTGCACGGCGCGCTCTCCTGTCTGGCACGCGATCCGGCCAAGGACGGCATCCGCCTGACGATCGATGTGCCCGAGGGGCTGATGGTCAAGATGCGGCCCATCGCGCTGCAGCAGGTGCTGCTGAACCTGATCCTCAACGCCCGGCGGGCGATGGCTGGCAGTCGAACGGGCGGGTCGCTGACGATCAGCGCGAACGTTCAT
>JALHNL010000116.1 GCA_022843545.1 Phycisphaerales bacterium
CGCTCTTCCGATCTAGCGTCTATCCCAGCACCGTTCAGTACTAGTGAACAGCCGGTCTCACGCTCACGACCGCGGGCTTTCACCCGGGCCGCTCGCGCGCCATTGACTGACTAAGGTCAATGGATCACTTAACATCTCAAACAATCAAGAGCTCTCAAAAGGGCTTTCGATCTTTGGTCACGAGAGATGTCAAGCCAAGCCGAGCTGTGATCTCGGCGAGTCTTGGATCAGGTCCAGCTGGCACGACTCGTGCCCCGGTGTGACACCGGTGCCGGACCCGGACATTCTCGCGAACCTCCCAACTGTTCACTTTTCAAGGATCAGCACGCCCGTCGGTTGCGACGTGTCGGCGTGGCCACCAGCGACTCCCTGACGGGCGTCACTCGCGGGAGGAGAGTGTAGTCCGCATCAAGAATGAGTCAAGCACTTGGCTTGAAAAGTTCGCCTTTCCACTCGCTACCCCCAGCCTCTCCCCACTTCATACCCATCCAAAACCCGGTCATCCAGCCCCGCCGGCCCTGCCCACCACCGTCTTTGCCACCACCCCAGCCCACACCCGGGAAGCCGTAACTCCCTGATTTTTCAAGCCTTTACGCAGCGCACGCACCGCCTCCGTCAGCGTAGCCCCGGTCGTCGCCACGTCGTCCACCACCACAAACACCGTTCGCGCGATTTCCGCCGGTTCCCACCCCGCCACCTGCGCCAAAAGGCCCCTTCCGCCCCATCCTGGAACACCCCAACCCCGCCTCACCGACATCGTCCCCCGCACGTTTCTGGCCCGCGCCGAGGCCGAAAGCGAGGCCTGGGTCGGCCGGTGACGCCGGCGGAGCACCGCCCAGACCGGTGCGTCCAGAACCCCCGCCGCCGCCCGGGCGATCACCAGCGGGTGATCCACGCCCCGCGCCAGACGCCTCCAGGCCGACGTAGGCACCGGCACCACCACAAACCGAGTCCCCGCGGGGGCCGCCGCCCGCAGGCGTTCGCCCAGCAGCTCGCCCACCTGGGCCCCCAGCCTTCGCCAGGCCCGGAACTTGATCTGGTGAACCCACCCCTCCACAGGCGGCTCATACCTCCCCAGCCTGACCAACCGGTCCCACGCCACACGCCGCTCCCGGCACGAGGGGCATCCCGTCGCAGTCGCGGTCATCGGGGGCGCATCCTCGCCGCAGCGCGGGCAGTAGTCGCCCACCGACTCGGGCGACCAGCCCGCCCGCGCCGCCTGGACGTACAGCGGCGGCTCGGCCAGGCCGATCCACGTCGCCTCGATCTCCGCCCACCACCGCGCGATCACCCCCGGCGGCGGAGTCAGCACGCGCGACTCCGCTTCGGGACCGCCCCCGATCGGCCTCGCCGCCCCGGCCTCCTCGCCCCCCACCACCGGCTTCACCTCGACGCGTCCCGGCGGCCAGACGAATCGCCCCGCGTCCGCCGGCTCCACGGTCGACTTCGCACTCGGGTCGATCAGGTCCGTGCGCACCGAGGAACTGGCGGCCCTTGGGCCCGGCCCCTCACGCTCCCGCGCTTGCGCACTATCGTCGGCTCGGGCCATTGGTCAAGCCTCTCGCCTCTTTGGTCACGCGGCCGTAGCCCTAGCCCCGGCCCAGCCCGCTGAATCTCACGTCCCCGCACAAGGCCCCGCCGGCGTTTGAGGCGCGCCCATCACGAGCGTTTGCCCTGCTGGAACCGCCTCACGGCACCAGCGCCGCTGCCAGTTTGGTCTTCAGCCCACGCGTGTTCAATTCCTCCACCCGCGCTTCGTCGTAGAACACTTCCAGCATCCGCGGCGAGGGGTTGCCGGTCTCCCTCAGCACCGCCGCGAAGGCCGCCCAGTCGATCGTCCCGTCCCCGGGCATGCGATGGTCGTCCTGCTTGGCGTCGTTGTCGTGGATGTGCAGGTAGGCGATGGCCGGCGAGGCCCGCCGCATGGCGTCGATCAGGTCGGTGGTGATGTGGGCGTGCCCGGTGTCCAGGCACATGCGGATGTTCGGGCTCTTGACCGCCAGCACGCGCCGCGCCATCTCCACCGGGTCGTGCCCCAGCGGGCAGTTGTACGGCTGATTCTCGATGAGATAGACCACGCCAAGCTTCGCGCCGATGTGGGCCAGTTCGTGCATGAACTCGTCGCAGCGGGGCCACCTGGCGGCGCTCGAGACCTCCAGTTCCGCCGGCGTCATGGTCCGCATGCCGGGGTTCCAGGCGGATGGGTGAACCACCACCATCGGCCCGCCCAGGGAAGCCGCCAGTTCGCCCTCGGCGCGGTACACGTCGAGGCAGTGCTTCCGATGGGCCGCGTCCTCGGACGAAGGGTCAAGGTGAAACCCGAAGACCCCGTGGATCGAGTCGTACGTGACCCCCGCCTCGCGCGCCGCCTTCAGCGCCTCGCTCACGGTGGGCGGGTTCTGCTCGTTGCGGTAAAACTGCGCGGTCGTCACCCCCGCCTCGCGATACGCGCGCAGCAGCCGCACCGGATCAAACGAAAACCCGAATGGAGCCACCACGGCGAGCGCGGGCATGAAGCACTCCGGGGCATGTGGGATGCCCGCAGCAGTATACCGGCGCGCCGCCTTTGCGCCCAATCCACGCAGGTTCTAGGACGTTCCACCCAGCCCTGGACTCGCGATTCCAGAGAAAGGGCTTACACCCCACGCAGCCGCTCCCTCACCAGGTCCGCCCGCGCCTCACGCCGGCGCTGCTGGTCCATCTCCTCACCGATCAGCCGCTGGAGGTGGGATGGCTGGGTGAGGACGATCAACTGGTTCACCGCCTGCTCGCTCACCCCGGTCACCAGGCCCATCAGCACGCCGAGGCGGACCATCGACAGCAGCGACAGAGCCTCTTCAGGGGTGAGCAGCCGGCACGCGCGCAGGACGCCCAGCGCCCTGTACACCCCATCCTCCAGGCTCGAACGCCGCTTCTGAAGCAGTCTGGCCCGCGCCGCGCGTTCAAACTGGATCACCTGCGGGATGATCTCCGCCGCCAGTTCGCGGTGTATGGCGTCCTCGGGCTTGCCCAGCGTGGTCTGGTTGCTGATCTGGTACAGGTCGCCAAGGGCCTCCGAGCCCTCGCCGTAGAAGCCCCTGACGGTGAGGGACATGTCCTTGGCCGCGCGGCGTGCCTTCTCGATGTCGCCCGTGAGGCGCAGGCCCGGCAGGTGGAGCATCACGCTCATCCGCAGCCCCAGGCCGACGTTCGTGGGGCACGCCGTGAGGTAGCCGAACCGCTCGTGGAACGCAAAGTCGAGGCCGGCCTCCAGCTCGTCGTCGGCGCGGTCGGCGACCTTCCACGCCTCGTCCAGGCACAGCCCGGGCAAGACCGCCTGGATTCGCAGGTGGTCCTCCTCGTTGACCATCACCGACAGCCGCTCGTCGGGCAGGCTCACGATCAACCCGCGGGGCGTGTCGCCCTTGCTGAGTTCCTTGCTGATCAGGTGCCGTTCCACCAGCAGTTGCCGATCCAGCGCCGAGAGCGTGTGGACATCCACCCACAGCCGGTCGCACGCCTCACCCGCCCCCCGCTCGCCACCCGCCAATCCCTTGGCCCCCAGCGCCTCAGCACGCCCCCGCACGCGCTTGGCCACTTCGCCCAGGTCGTCGGGCGTGGCCCGGTTCACGAAAGGCAGACCGCACAGGTTCCGCGCCAGCCGCACCCGCGACGAGATCACCACGTCCGACTCGGGCCCCGCGCCCGACAGCCACGCCGCGCCGTCGCGCACCCGCTGGGAGAAGGGCGATGGCGGCAGTTGGCTCACGACCGCCCCCCACCGCCGGCGCCACCCGCGCCCGGACCCTGCAGGTTCGGGTCGCCCAGCGCCTTGAGTTCGTCGCGGATCCGCGCCGCCTTCTCGTACTGCTCCGACGTGATCGCCGCGGCCAGTTGACCGCGCAGCACCGCGATCTGCTTCTCGCGCTCGCCCACCCTTGGACGCGCGGGCGGGGGCGGCGAGGCAGGGGGTGCCGGCGTGGTCGCGGTCGGCGTGGGCGGTGCGGAAGGCGGGCCCGCCCTTCGGGGGACCTTGCCGGTGTGCCTGTCCCCGCCTTCGTGATAGCGCTCCAGCATCGGCGCGAGCTGGGCCTCAAACGCCCGGTAGCACTCCGCGCACCCCAGCAGCCCTCCCGACTTGAACGTCGCGAACGCCAGCCCGCACCCGGGACACCGGCTCGCCACCGTCTTGCCCGACCCGGCCATCCCCGAGAGCATCGCGCTCACCGCCTCGGCGGCCCCGGCCTCGGCCGAGGGCGCCACGCCCAGCTTCGCCGCGCACGCCTCGCACAAGTGACGCTCCACGATCTTCCCGCCGCTGATCGCGTTGTCGTGGACCGTGGCCTCCCGCTCTTTGCACGCGTCGCACTTCACGGCGCAACGGTAGCCCGCCTCTCCCCGCCACCCTCACCGCGCCCGCCCCCGAAACCGCCGCCGCCCCACCCGGTATCAACCCCGCCGGCGGGAGACTCGGAGCGCTTCATGACTTGCGACATCTCGGGCGATTCGTTCGGACGGTGCGCCGCTGGCCGCCGCCGCGGTGATGCTCTGGTCCTCTCGGCGGGCGTGGCCTCGGCCTGCCTGTCGCTCTTTGCCGCGCTGGCGGTCGGTTCCGGCCAGCCGCGGTCCGCGCCCGTCTTCGAAGCCCTCGAGAGCCGCGTGGCGCCGACCGCGCCGACCGCGCCGGCCGATGCCAAGCCCACCAGGCCCGCGCCCGCCACGGACTCCCCCTTCACCTGGACCAAACTCACCACCGTCCCCTACCGCGGCAAGCAGGACGACATCCACTTCCGCGACCCGAGCCACGGCCTCTACGTCAACGGCGCGGGCAAGATCTACTCCACCGCTGACGGCGGGGCCACCTGGACCGAACTGATCTCCAAGCCCGGCACCTTCTGGCGCTGCGTCGCGCTGCTGGACGAGAAGACCGCCCTCGCCGGCAACATCGCCCCGGGCTACTTCCCCAACGTCACCGACGACACACCCCTGTACCGCACCGAGGACGCGGGCAAGACCTGGAACCCCGTGCCCATCACCGGCGACCCCCTCAAGGGCCTGTGCGCCATCGAAGTCGTCAAGGTCCCGTTCATCAACGCGGGCAACCTCGACCACAAGACCCTCATCGTCGGCGGCGGCCGCGTGGGCGGGCCCGCCGTGTTCATCAAGTCTGAAGACGGCGGCAAGTCCTTCGTCGCCAAGGACCTCAAGGACACCGCCGCGATGGTCCTGGATGTTCACTTCTTCGACGACAAGCACGGCCTCATCGCCGCCGCCACCGACGCCAACGTGCAGGAGAGCAAGGCCCTGATTCTCCGCACCGACGACGGCGGGGCCACCTGGACCCGCGCGTGGGAGGGCTCGCGCCCCTTCGAACTCACCTGGAAAATCAGCTTCCCCACGCGCCAGGTCGGCTACGTCACCATCCAGTCCTACAACCCGGACAAGGCCGCCAGCGCACGCTTCGTCGCCAAGACCACCGACGGCGGCAAGACCTGGTCCGAGGTCCCGCTCGTGGATGACCACGCCGTCCGCCAGTTCGGCGTCGCGTTCCTCGACGAGAACACCGGCTGGGTCGGGGCCATGCCCGGCGGGTTTGAAACCCGCGACGGCGGCCAGACCTGGACGCGCGTGCAGATGGGCAACGCCGTCAACAAGATCCGCGTGATGAAGGACGAAGCCGGCGAGCCGGTGGGCTACGCCATCGGCGTGGACGTGTACAAACTCACGAAGGCGAAGAAGTGATCACGGACCGCGAGCGAGCCGCCTGAGTCCGTGTTGCCTCGATGCCGCATCCCTCGATGCCTTCTTCTCATCCACACCCGGCTCACGGCTCAGCTCTCACGCCGCCATCCACTCGTCCAGCGTGATCCCCATGGGGTAGTGGCGCTGCAGCGCGTCAAAGAGCGCGGACGGCTCGGTGACCACCATCCAGCACGAGGGCCCGAAGTGCCGGTACGCGAATCGCAGCGCCCGGGGCAGGTGCCGCTGGCAGGTGCAGACCATCACCTCGCGCCCGTCGTACCGCATGGGCAGGACCCGGAACTGCCACGCCTGGCGGGCGCTGATGGTCCCCAGCACCGACGGGTCGATCATCTCGCGCCGAGGGTCCACGCTCGCGGTGATGCTGGCGTACTGCTCGCTCCACGCCTCTTCCAGCACCGCCGGATCGACGTGGAACACCTCCTCCGCCAGCACGCCGATGGGCTCACGCCGGCGCGACTGCATGTCCAGCAGTTGCACGAGCTGCGCGTCGGTCAGCACACCCTTGCTCACGAGAAGTTCGCCCAGCCGTGCGGTCGCCATGTGAGGCCTCCTGCGTCGCCCGGGCCATGGCCCGTCGGTGACGCCCTCTGGCATCGGGGCGCGCCGCGCGGAAATGAAGCCTTCCGCGCTGGCGCGACGGCTCCGCGCGCGCAAGGCCCGTCAAAGCCCTTCAGAAATCGCCATCTCCCGGGACCCGCAGGGGCCTCCGGGCCGGCCAGAAAATCCGCGGCCGCGCCTTGCACGCGCCGCCTTCAGATCGCATGCACGCGCCGCACGCCTCAGCCCGGCTCGATGGTCACAGTCAGGCCTTTGCTCGAAAACTGCTCGCGGAACAGTTCGGCCCGCTCGCGGTGCGTCGTGCAGATCAGCCCCAGGCCCTTCTTATGGGCCTCCATCGTCACGCTCAGCGCTTCCTGAACGCGCAGCGCGGCGAGTTCGATAATCGTGCGGACCACGAACTCGATGTCGTTCTCGTCGTCGTTGTGCAGCAGCACCCGCCACGGCGGAAGGTGGTCCATCCGCGGCTTGGCCGGGGCGTGCGCCGGCCTCTCCGCCGTCATGGTCCGGGGCGGTGAGGGCTCGGTTTGCGGCCGTGGGGTTTGGTCCGACATGCACACGTTCCTTGTGAGCGCCACGCGGCCAAACGCCGCGTGAAGGTCTAACCCTAGCCCGGATCAAGGGTCCGGTGGACAACCTCGCTGCGCAAACTCTTCCTTACACTGGGCGCGAGCATGGCCCAACCCCGCCCCCAAACCCCAAACCGACTCCTGACCGAGGACGATCCGCTGGTGGTGCTGGTCGTCGGCGCGTCTCTGGCCGCCGAGCAGATCGACCGCCCCATCGCGGCGTATCTGGCTGTCCAACTGGCTGCCGCCGCCCCCCAGGGGTCGTCCCTGGCGCCGGCGGTGGTCACCGATTTGTGGTACCTGAACCACGCCCCGCTGCGGATGCACCCGGCGGTCGCTATCGGACCCGCCGACCGCAACGCCTTCAGTGCGTTCCTGCTGGGCCGGCTCCCGCGCGTGTTCAGCATCGACCACCGCCTGAGCATCCACCTGGACCTGCACCTGGAAGACCTCGTCGCCTGCCTTCACGGCGTTGACGCTCAGGCCGGCGCCGAAGCGGCCGCGATCTTCCTGGAGCGCTACGCGGCTGACTGGCTCGCCGCCGCCGCGGCGCGGGCCTGAGTCGATTCCAGAGGGGCGGCTGGGCGCACCATCGCTTTGGCGGGCTTCGCGCTCGCCCGACCGGGCCTATCACTCCCCATGCCGCGCAACGTGCGGTTCATCTTCCTGGGCACCGGCACATCCGCGGGGGTTCCCGCCATCGGGTGTTCCTGCGCGGTGTGCACGAGCACCGATCCGCGGGACCAGCGGCTCCGCGCCGGCGCGGCGGTGGTGTTCCAGGACGACCACGACCACGAGCGCGTGGTGCTCATCGACGCCACGCCCGACCTGCGCCAGCAGGCGCTGCGTCACCGCCTGTCGCGCTGCGACGCGATCCTGTTCACCCACAACCACGTTGACCACACCTTCGGACTCGACGAGGTCCGCCGGTTCAACGCGGTGCAGCAGTCGCCGGTGAACATCTTCGCGGAGGACCACACGCTGGCTCACCTGCGGCGCGTGTACCAGCACATCTTCGAGCGCGAGCAGAACATCAACGACTCGTTCGTCGCCCACCTCGTGCCCCACCGGCTGCAGGTCGAGGCCCCGGTGGACCTCTTCGGCCTGCGGTTCACGCCCATCCGCCTGCTGCACGGGCGGCTGCCGATCGTGGGCTTCCGGATCGACGCCGACACCGGGGCGGAGGCCCGCTCGCCCCTGCCGCTGGCGTACTGCACGGATGTTTCGGCCATTCCGCCCGAGACGTACCGCCACCTTCGCGGTCTGCGCGTGCTGGTGCTGGACGGGCTGCGCCACCGCAAGCACCCGACGCACCTGGCGATCCCCGATGCGGTGAACATCGCGCAGCGCGTCGACGCCCACGCGACCTACTTCACCCACATGGCCCACGAAGTCAGCCACGCGCAGACCGAGGACGACCTGCCCGAACGCATCCACCTCGCCTTTGACGGGCTGACCCTGGGCGGGCCCGATGCCGAGCCGGTCCTGGGGCCCGAAGGGCGGACGGACTGACCGCGGTCACGGCACGACCTGAACCGGCCTGACGATGGACTGGTTGGGGATCACGCTGTTGTTCAGGAACGTGAAGTTGAAGCGGCGATCGCGGAAGCGCCGGAGCTGATCGCTCTGGGCGATCACTCCCGGCGGGAGCACCTGGGGCGTGCGCCCGTGCGGCGCGTACTCGATGTTGGGCAGGTACGACACCTGGGCGTCGCCCCGCGCAAAGGCCGTGGGCGCGCCCGCGGGCACCACGATCGCGCCGGTGGCGTTCACCCTCGCCGTCGCGGTCGTGGAGGTGATGACCGCCGGCGCGCGGTTCCCGGTGCTGAACCGGATCGCGCTGCGCGGCTCGCCCGCCTCGGCGCTGGCGGTGTTGAACAGCAGGTAGCCCGCCCCGAACCCCATACCCCCGACGGTCAGCAAGAACATCACGGCTTTGCGCATGGTCGATTCCTCTCTTAGAATGTCCCCCCGGACGCACGCGCCGGGCTTATCTTCAGTGTGCCACGACTTTGGCCCGTTGCCCGCGTCGGGGCTGATGGACTGGTGAAGCCTTGCCGTCCGCGCAACCCTCGCCCCGCGGTTATGGGGCCGAAAGCCGAAAATGCCCCGGGCCAGAACACGATCCCGACCGCCGCTGACCGCCGCCCTGGCCGCGTTGGCGATCCTGGCGTCGTGCGCCGCCCGCCCGGGCGACACGCCCAGCCCCACGCCCGCCCGGGCGTCATCCGCGCGCGATCTGCTCCCCGCCCCGCCGGGAATGACCGTGCAGGTCATCGCCCTGCGCGGGGCCGACTTCGCCGTCGCGGAAGCGCTGGCCGGGGCCGACTCGGCCCCCGAACGCGACGCCGGGCCCCGGAGCCTCTGGACGCGGAGCGGTCTGCGCACCGTCTATCTGCCCGAGGCCGACGCCCGGGCCCTGCGCGAGCGGTTGCTGGAGCGCACCCCCGCCATCACCCGCGGCGCGGGCGCCGCCGACACCCCGGTGATCGCCGGGGTGCGCGAGCAGCAGGTGCAGCAGGGCGCGCTGTGGGGCGAACTGGTCCGCGGGCCCAGCCTGCCCGCCCGCACCGTCGGTCTGCACGACAACCGCCTGCCCGTCGGGCCCTTTCCGCTCCGCCTGCTGGCCCGCTGCTGGATCATCCCCGACGCGCCCGCCGGCGCGGACGACGCGCCCGGCGCCGCCCTGCGGATCGAGATCGTGCCTCAGGTGCTCGAAGGTCGTCCGCGCGAGGCCGGCTTTGGCGACGCGCCCGCCCCGCGACTGGCCCACGAGCAGGGGCTGACCCTCTGGCGGCTGCGCGGCGGGCTCACCATCCCGCGCGGGCAGGCGCTGGTGATCGTCGCCGAGGACCCGGGCGTGTCGTGGGAGTCCCGCGCCGCCGAAGCCGCGCAAGCCCGCGCCGACGCCAAGGACCCGCGCCCGCGCGAGCCT
>JALHNL010000117.1 GCA_022843545.1 Phycisphaerales bacterium
CCGGAGCGCATCCAGGCGCGGAGGCTCTCGACGTGTCGGCCGAGGAGCGCGGCGGCGCGGTCGGCGGTGAGGCCGGGCCAGTCGATGATGATGGGGGAGCAGAGTCGGCGGAGCGAGGGGGCGGGGAGGGTGACGTGGTGAGGCTGTCGGTGGTGGGCGAGGAGTGCGTCGTGCTCGTGGCCGAGGCGATGGAGTTCGTCGGTGATGCGGGTGTCGGCGGCGCGGAGCGCGCAGCACCAGGGGCGGACGGGTCGGTCGGCGAGCGGGCGGGCGGCGCGGAGGAGGGCCTGGGCGCGGTCGGCGCGGAGGGCGGGGGCGAGAGC
The DNA here is from genome assembly GCA_022843545.1 of Phycisphaerales bacterium. Lineage (GTDB taxonomy): Bacteria > Planctomycetota > Phycisphaerae > Phycisphaerales > UBA1924 > JALHNL01. The sequence continues at coordinate 324 of JALHNL010000117.1, forward strand.
GTTCCAGGCGCGCAGGAGGGCGATGTCGATGTCGTCCATGCGGAGTGGTTCGCGGGCGGCGTGGGCGGGTCAAGCGTTGGTCGGGTGATGGGCCTTCAACTGGCGCGCAAGGGCGGGCGATGAGCGGTGTGCGGGGGCTCGTATGCTGGGGGCATGGGGCTTGCCGCGAGCGGGATGGAGGATGTGGACGTGTTGATCGCCGGCGGCGGGCCGGCGGGGTTGTCGGTGGCGTGGGCGGTGGCGCGCTTTGCGCCGGGGGCGCGGGTGCTGGTGGTGCATCGCGATCGCGAGATCGGGCTGCCGGTGCGGACGAGCGGGGGCTCGTGGGCGGTGCGGCTGCGCGAACTGGGCGTGCCGGAGAGGCTGTGGCATCCGCTGCGGACGTTGGTGTTCGCGGGGCCGCGGGGCGAGTCGCGGACGGAGTTTGGGGCGGATCATCCGGTGGTGCTGGACGTGACGGGGACGTACCGGTACTTGGCGGAGATGGCGCGCGGCACGGGGGCGCGGGTGGTGACGGGCTCGGCGGTGACGGGCGTGCGGCGCGAGGGGGGCGGGTATGTCGCGACGATCGCGGACGGCGCGGGCGAGCGAGAGCTGCGGGCGCGGTTTGTGGTTGACGCGACGGGCGTGGCGCGGACGGTCTTGCCGATGCTCACGCGCGAGCGGCGCTTTGCGCGGCTGGGGGTGGGGGCGGAGTATGAGTTTGTGGACGAGTCGCCGGAGCGAAGCGCGGCGGTGTTGTTTGTGGGTCGGCGGTTTGCGCCGGCGGGGTATGGGTGGGTGTTCCCCGCGCCGCATGGTCGCGTGCGGGTGGGTGTGGGGGTGATCAAGCCGGATGTGGAGGCCGCGCCGCGTGCGCTGCTGGATGAGTTCCTGGCGTCGGACCAGGCGGCGCGGTTCGGGCTGAGGCTGGGGGCGATGACGGGGAAGCACTTCGGCGTGATCCCGGCGGCGGATGCGCCGGGAGCGTGCGTGTTTGATCGTGTGCTGGCGGTGGGTGACAGCGCGTGCCAGGCGCTGCCGCTGGTGGGGGAGGGGATTCGGTACTGCATTGAGTCCGGGCGCGAGGCGGGGCGGGCGCTGGCGGGGGCGATGCGGGAACCCGAGCGGGAGCGCGAGCATTTGGAGAGTTACGGGGCGTGGTGGAGCGGGCGGTATCGGGCGCGGTTTGAGCACGCGCAGCGGGCCAACCGGGCGATGGCGGGGTTCACGGACCGGCAGTGGGACGTGGCGGCGGGGTTTTTGGCAAGCCTGTCCGGGGATGACCTTGCGGCGGCGCTGAGGATGGAACTGGGGGCCACGGGGTGGTTGAGGGCGGCTGTACGCCGGCCGATCTCGGTGATACGCTTCCTTACCGGGTGCAAAACCTCACCATGAACAAGTTGTTCCTCATCGTGCTGATCGGTGTCGGGGCTTTGGTTGGCTTCCGCCTGTGGGGCGGGGGCGGTGGGCACCCGGCGATGTTCGCCGATGCCCGGCTGAGCGATGCCCTGGACCGGCAGTCGGGGGCTGGGGAAGTGCTGCTGGTGAAGGCGACGGCGTCGTGGTGCCCGCCGTGCAAGCAGATGGACCGGGACACCTTCAGCGATTCGACGGTGGCGGAGTGGTTTGGGTCGCGAGGTGAGGGGGCGATGGCGATCGCGCTGGACGTGGACAAGTACGGGGCGGACGCGCAGGCGCTGGGCGTTCGGTCGATGCCGACGGTGATTCTGTTCGTGGGGGGTGAAGAGGCGGCCCGGTTCTCCGGGTACCGCGATCCTGAGCAACTTTTGTCCTGGCTGGAGCAGAACGCGCCGGCCCGGCTGAGCGGAGCGAAGTGAGATGAAGTGTCCAGCGTGTTCGACGGCGGATCTGGTGATGACGGAGCGGGCGGGGGTGGAGGTGGACTACTGCCCCAAGTGCCGCGGGGTGTGGCTTGATCGGGGCGAACTCGACAAGATCATCCAGCGGAGTCTGGCGGAAGAGGGGGCTGCGCCGCCGGCGCCGCCGCCCGGGCGTGCGCCGCAGTATCAGGCTCCGCCTCAGCAGGCGATGCCTCAGCCGCAGCACCCGATGCCGCCGGCGTATCCGCCGGGGTACAACCCGAACGAGGACAGCAAGTACGGGTACCGGTATCAGCAGCCGGGGCAGCCGTACCGGAAGAAGAGCGTGTGGCGCGAGCTGTTTGATTTTTGAGCCTCGGGGCGGGCTTGTGTGTGGTTGGAGGTGTGAAGGCCCGGCGGCGATCCGTGGGCCTGCCTGTCGACTTGGGCGTGCTTGGGGCAAGCGGTCGGAGCAGGCTTGGTCGTGGTGAGGGAGGTTGGAGCCGGGGAGAGTTGGCGGGGAGTGCCGACCTCGCCGGAGCCCTATTCTGTGGCATGAGCAGATCTCTCGTGTTGGCTCTCGTTGCCGGGGGCTTGTCGGCCCTTGTGCTGGCCTTGCCCGGATGCTCGCGGCCTGGCAGCAAGCCCGCGGCGGGCGCGGCGCCCGCGCCGGTGCAGGCGGGCTCCAAACTGCAACTGCCGACGGTGGAGGCCCGCGAGTCGGCGATCACCGAGCAGACGGGTGCGGGGACGACGGTGACGTTTGACGTGCTGGTGAGCAATCCCTTCCCGACGCCTTTGCCGCTTGAGAGCACGGCGTACGCGGTGAGCATCGAGGGGCGGCCCATCGCGCAGGGGCGTCAGGACCTGCGGGTGAAGAACGTGCCGGTGATGGTGGCGGCGGGCAAGAGCCAGGTGGTGCAGGTGCCGGTGCGGGTGAAGCCCGACGAGGTGCTGGCGGCGCTGTCGGGCAGCCGGGGGGGCGACCTGGTGGCGTTTGAGGCCGACCTGTTCGTGATGGCGGACACGCCGACGGCGGGCCCTGTGACCCTGAGCACGAAGGGGACGGGCTCGGTGCCCTTGCCGCCGGCGATGGCGGTGGAGGCGCAGGGTGTGCTGTTTGAAGCCGCGGGTGGCCCGGGCGACGCGTGGGTGGGGCTGGCGATGACGAACCGCAACAGCGGCGAAGTGACGCTGCAGAGCGTGACGGTGGAGATCGTTCTGTCGGGGAAGATCAGCGCGACGGGGAGCGCGGCGGTCGGGGACACGATCGCGTCGGGCGCGCAGGCGGAGATCAACATCCCGCTGGCGATCCGGCCCGCGCTGGCGGCGGGGGCGAAGCCCAAGCCCGGCGACGTGATCAGTTACGAGATCAAGGGCAGCGTCACCGCGAGTTCGGCGCGCGGGGTGGTCACGATGCCGCTGGCGGCGAGCGGGAAAGTGCGGGTGGTGGAGTGAGCGGCGCGAGCGGGAAGTTTGATCCGATCCGGTCGGTGCGCGAGGCGCACGGTGTTTTGGGCGAGTTCTTGAACGACGCGCGGGCGTGCGCCGCGACGCGGGCGCTGGCGGGCGAGTTGTCGGCGGCGATCAACGCGGGGCGGAAGGTGCTGATCTGCGGCAACGGCGGCTCGTCGTGCGACGCGATGCACTTCGCGGAGGAACTGACCGGACGGTTCCGGAGCGACCGCGCGCCTTTGCCGGCGATCGCGTGCGCGGATGTGGGGCACATCACCTGCACGGCGAACGACTACGGGTTTGACGAGGTGTTTGCGCGGTGGGTCAGGGCGCTGGGCAGCCCGGGAGACGTGCTGATCGTGCTCTCGACCAGCGGGAACTCGGCGAACATCCTGCGGGCGATCGACGCGGCGAAGAGCAAGGGCGTGCGGACGGCGGCGCTGCTGGGCAAGGACGGGGGCGCGGCGCGCGGGCGGTGCGACCATGAGGTGATCGCGCCGGGCGCGACCAGCGACCGCATCCAGGAGATCCACATGCTCGTGCTGCACACGATGGTGGAGGCGATCGAGGCGGGGCTGGGTGGCTGAGGGCTCAGTGCCCGTGCGGGTCTTTGGCCTCGGGGGCGTCGGCGTGCCGGTCGGGCTCGGGCTTGGCGGGCTCGGCGGGGGCCTGGTCGGTCTTGCCGTGGTTCAGCGACGAGAGCAGTTCGGACTGCCAGGGGTGCTCGCCCATGAACTCGACCTTGCCGGTGGCGATGTCGGCGACGGCGCCGACGACGGTGATCTCGCCCTCGCCCACCAGTCGGCGGACTTCGTCGCTGGCCTTCATGAGGTCGTAGATGCTCTGCCAGACGTTCTCGCGGACGGCGGCGCTGACGAGGTCGGCCTCGGGCGCGCTGGGGTTCTGGCGGCGGGCGCGGTCGGCGGCGGGGCGGATTTCGTTGATGATGGTCTTGATGTGCCCGTGCACGTCGGCGTTGGAAACGGTGGCCGCGACCGCGCCGCACTTGGTGTGGCCCATGACGATGAGCACGGGCGTGTGCAGGTGGCCCAGGCCGTACTCGACCGTGCCGGCCATTTCGCTGCCGACGACGTTGCCGGCGACGCGGACGACGAAGAGCTCGCCGACGCCGCGGTCGAACATGCGTTCGATGGGGAGTCGCGAGTCTGAGCAGGTGAGGATGGTGGCGATGGGCTTCTGGCCGTTTGCGGCGGTGGCGGCGCGGCGGTCGGGATCGGTGTTGGGGCCTGTGGTCTCGTTCTTGACCCAGCGGGCGTTGCCCTCGGCGAGCATCTTGAGGACCTTGTCGGCGCTGGGGGCCTCGGGCTCGGCTTCGGCGGCGGGCGCGGGCTTGGCCTCGGCGGCGGGCTTGGCGCTGTGGGGCTGCAGTTTGAGCGCGGCGGCGGGGGCGGCGTTTTTGGCCGAGCCGGTGGAGCCCGATGCGCCGGCGGGGCCGTGCGCCGGGGCGTGGCCGGGCGAGTTCTTGGGCGCGGGCTTGGCGGCGGGCGCGGGGGCGTGGTCGTGGTCGTGGGCGGCGTCCGGGGAGAGGTCGGTGCCGCTGACGCGCGAGGCGGTGAGCCCGCACACGGCGAGGAGGGCGATGACGGCGAAGCGGGCGGGGTGGGTCACGGCGAATCTCCGGAGGTTGTGAGGCCCAAGGGGGCGAGGGTGTTTTCGGTCACCGCTGAGGAGGGCTTTGTGGGCGGGTGGGGAACGGCGGGGGATGCGGTCGGCGGCTGCGGTGCGACGCGGTTATCGGGGGCGTCGGGGCGCACGGGTCCCCCGTAGAATGGGGTGGTCGCGATTCGGAGGAACCCACCCATGCCGTTCTATTCCAAGCTCGGTCTGCTCCCCAAGAAGCGTCACGTGCAGTTCCGTCGGCCCGACGGGTGCCTGTACTCGGAGGAGTTGTTCGGGACGGAGGGCTTCAGCGGGCCTTCGAGCACGATGTACCACATCCACCCGCCGACGCAGGTGTATGGGTGGACGCCGAAGTACTCGACGAAGGTGGAGTACGTCGAGACGGACATCATGCGGATGCGTCACACGATGACGGGCGGGCACCGGCTGCCGCCCAAGGGCGACAGCGTGACGGGTCGCGTGGTGCTGTACGGCAACGCGGACTGCGAGATGGCGGTGTGCAATCCGGCGGAGCAGATGTCGTATCACTACAAGAACGCGCAGGGGGATGAGTGCATCTTCATCCACTTCGGCTCGGGCGTGTGCCACACGATGATGGGCACGCTGAAGTTCGGGCCCAAGGACTACCTGGTGATTCCCAAGGGCGTGATCTACATCATGGTCTGGGACAAGCGGCAGAACGGCGCGGACGGCAAGCCGGTTGACGGCGGCCCGCCGGTGGAGAACACGCCCTACGGGCGGTTCCTGCTGATCGAGACGGTGAACGGCTCGCACCTGGGCCCGCCTCGGCGCTATGTGAGCAAGGAGCACGGGCAGTTTCTGGAGCACGCGCCGTACTGCGAGCGCGACCTGAGGCTGCCGGAGTTGCCCTTGACGTGGGACCAGAAGGGCGATTTCCCGGTGCGGATCAAGGCGCGTGATCTGATCCACGAGTACGTGTATCACTATCACCCGCTGGACATCGTGGGGTGGGACGGGTGCTACTACCCGTACGTGTTCAACATCGACGACTTCGCGCCGATCACGGGCAAGCTGCACATGCCCCCGCCGATTCATCAGACGTTCGAGGCGCACAACTTCGTGATCTGCTCGTTCTGCCCGCGGCTTTTGGACTATCACCCGCAGGCGATCAAGGTGCCGTACAACCACTCGAACCTGGACAGCGACGAGGTGCTGTATTACGTCGAGGGGAACTTCGGCTCGCGCAAGGGCATCGAGGTGGGGAGCCTGACGGCGCACCCGCAGGGCATCCCGCACGGCCCGCATCCGGGCACCATCGAGGCGAGCCTGGCGGCGACGCACACGGCGGAGCTGGCGGTGATGTGCGACACGTTCCGCCCCTTGCACCCGACGAAGGCGGCGCTGGCGCTGGACGACACGAAGTACCCCGCGTCGTGGCAGGGCGAGCACTTCCCGGGCTTGTCCAGCGGCAAGATGCACCTGAACGGCGCGACGGTGCCGCCGGTGCACGCGGCGGCCTTCCCGCGCGAGGTGCACCCTGTGGACGTGATCCGCGCGGCGGTGCCGCAGGTGATCATCCCGGCGCCGGGGACGAACGGGGCGAGCGGCGCGGCGAAGCCGGGGGCGGGGGTGAGCACGGCGAACGTGTGGGCGCCGTGAGGCTTTCGGAGTTCGCATGAGCAAGAAACGAGCGAGGCGCACCGCGAAGAGTGAGGCCAAACAGGCCGTGCGTCCACGTTCAGCCCCAAGCAAGCGCTCGACCAAGAAGGTTCGAGCGAAGAAGCGGTCGTCAGTGCGTCCGGCAGCGGTCGCTTCGCCGGCGGGCGGTTTCTCGTTTGAGCGTCGTCCCACTGACATAGTCGAGTACGTCGCCTGGCTCTTCTGGCACATGGAGACCAATCTGGGCGACGACCTGCGACAGGAGCGCGTCTGGTCCTTCGAGACTCGTCCCTCGGACGGTGCCAAGGCGGCGATTCTGTGCGATCGCCTCGAGGCTTTGGGGTACGAAATCCAGGCCCAAGATTCGATGGAGGAGATCGTGGTCGAGAACGGCGTGACGACCCGTTCAGTCGGCCCCCCCTTGGTGGCCGCGTTGAGGAGGGGCGTGCTCGATTTATCAGTTCTGCAGGCGATGGTCCGCGAAGTCGACACCACGGCCCGCCAAGTGGGCACAAAGTGCACCAAAGTTGATTCGTTTCACCTCGAAGAGTACGAGATGATTTTTGGTGAGCCTACCCCGATGGACCTGGACGCGGCGCTTTGGCGGGTACGGAACCTTGAAGACTCAGGGAGCACGCGCGGGTCGCCGCTAAGCATGACTTTCTGCTTGCGAGCCTCGGCCACGGCGAAGACGCGAGCCGCAGCAAAGCTCGCGGGCTTTGACGTTGTTAGCCCTGGCGGTGAGTGTGACTGGTCTCTTGAACTGACGTATAGGGGCAAGTTGACCGACGCCTCAGTGAAGTCGGCCTTCGCGAGAATCCAAGCGATCGCCAGAAGCGCCGGTGCGGAGATGTTGGGTGTCATTATGTGACCGAGTGCCCACGCCGCGACCGTGCAAGGCCATCTGCTTCCTTGAGTGAATGTCCTGACTACAGCCAACTCAGAGTCGAGCACACGGTCGAACTGCAAGGCACACCCCCAACCCAAGTAACAGCCGGTTGGTGTGGTAAACTGCCCCCATGCGCACCGACAACATGCGGGAATCGGGGAACGTCGAGGACCGGCGCGGTCAGTCGGGCGGGCGGAACATGGCCATCGGCGGCGGGCTGGGCGGGATCGTCATCATCCTGCTGGTGGTGCTGCTGGGCGGGAACCCGCAGCAACTGCTCAACCAGATGAACACGGGCGGGGGGCCGATGGGGGGTGGGGGAGGCGCGGGGGCGGCGCCCTACACGCCCACGCCTCAGGAGGCGCAGGCGGAGCGGGTGGCGCGGCGGGTGCTGGGGGACACGGAACAGGTGTGGGGAGAGGTGTTTGCGAAGATGGGCCGGCGGTATGAGCCGGCGAAGATGGTGCTCTATCGCGGGGGCACGCCGACGGGCGGGTGCGGGTTCGGGCAGGCGTCGTACGGGCCGTTCTATTGCCCGGCGGACAAGACGATCTACATCGATCTGTCGTTCTTCGCGGAGCTGTCGGCGAAGTACGGCGCGCCGGGGGACTTTGCGCAGGCGTATGTGATCGCGCACGAGGTGGGGCACCACGTGCAGAACCTGATGGGCTGGTCGCGGCGCGTGGACGAGGCGCGGGGGCGCGTGAGCGAGGAGGAAGTCAACGCGCTGTCGGTGAGGCTGGAACTCCAGGCCGACTTTCTGGCGGGCGTGTGGGCCCACCACGCGAACCGGGATCGGCAGATCCTGGAAGTGGGCGACATCGACGAGGGCCTGGCGGCGGCGGCGGCGGTGGGGGATGACCGGCTGCAGAAGGAAGCGCGGGGATACGCGGTGCCCGAGTCGTTCACCCACGGCACCAGCGCGCAGCGGGCGCGGTGGTTCAGGCTGGGCCTGGAAACGGGCGACCTGAACCGGGGCGATACGTTCAGCGCGAATCCGCTTTGAGCTGCGCGGCTTAGACGAGGCGGGTGCGCGAGGGGCCCACGGACTCGACGGTGCCGCGGCTGGGGAGGCCCGTGCGGGCCAGTTCCATCGCGCTCAGGACGCGGGCGACGGTTTCGGGCTTGGCCTCGGTCATGGGGAGGCGCATGGCGCCCGAGTCGCGCCCGAGCTTGGCCATCGCGCCCTTGACGGGGATGGGGTTGGTCTCGGCGAAAAGGGTTCGGCAGAAGTTGAAGAGGGCCTGGTGCCAGAGGCGGGCGCCGGCCCAGTCGTTGTCGAGGAACGCGCGGCAGAGCGCGGTGACCTCGGCGGGCAGCAGGTTGCTGGCGACCGACACCACGCCCACCGCGCCCACGGAGGCGAAGGGGAGCGTCATGGAGTCGTCACCCGAGAGCACGGCCAGGTCCGGGCAGCGCAGGACGATCTCGCTGCACGAGTCGGTGGAGCCGGTGGCTTCCTTGACGGCGTGGATGCTGGGGTGGGCGGCGAGGCGCTCGATGGTCTCGGGGTTCAGGGCCACGCCGGTGCGGCCGGGGATGTTGTAGAGGACGACGGGGAGGTCGGCGGCGTCGGCCTGGGCCATGAAGTGGCGGTAGAGCCCTTCCTGCCCGGGCTTGTTGTAGTAGGGGTTGACGGAGAGGGCGGCGTGAGCGCCGAGCTTTTTGGCGCGCTTCTGGAGCTCGATCGCATGGTGGGTGCTGTTGCTGCCCGTGCCCGCGATGACGAGGATGTTGTGCTTGCGGGCCTGCTCGACGGCGGCGCTGACGAGCTGGTCGTACTCGGCTTCGCTGAGCGTGGGCGATTCGCCGGTGGTGCCGCTGACAACGATGCCCGTGACGCCCCCGGCAGCCTGGAAGGCGATCTGCTCGGCGAGGCGGGCGAGATCGAGGGCGTGCCCGTCGCGGGTGAAGGGCGAGGTGATGGCGGTGAAGCAGCCGGTGAGGCGGGGGTTGCGGAGCATGGGCGAGGGTAGACGGGCGCGGTGGGGCTGCTGGACGGCGCGTCAGGGCTTTCTGGGCGCGGGGGTAACGGGTTGGCCGGGGACGAAGCCGCCGCC
>JALHNL010000118.1 GCA_022843545.1 Phycisphaerales bacterium
CGGGCTCGACGCGGACGGGCTCGGCGGGCGCGGCCGCGGGTGCGGGCTTGGCGGCGCGGGCGGCCATGTAGTCCTGCATGCGGCTGATGACCGCGATGAACTCCGCACCGCTGAGGCTCATCATCTCGGTGCTGTTGCCCTGCATGATGCCCTTGTAGACCAGCTCGCGGGTGGCGTAGCGCGGGTTGGGCCCGATGATGGACATGACCACGCCGCCCTTGATGTCGGCGATCTTGCACACCGCGACGGCGAAGGTGCCGCGCTGCATGGCGAGGTTGCCGGGCTCGGCGAAGTCCTTGGGCAGCCAGTTGCGGGCGATGGCCTCGGCGCGGCGGGCCTCGTAACCCATGAGGCGGGGCTCGCCGTCAACGGTGAGGAGCAGCCCGTGCAGGGCCTCGTCGTTGGTGACGGCGGTGCGGTCCTTGAGCCCGTCCCAGAAGGTCATTTCGGCGCCGAAGTCGTCGATGGCGTAATCGGTGGTGAGCGGTTCCTTGACGACGGTGCGGGCGCAGCCGGCGAGGCCGGAGAGGGTGACCGCGGCGAGGGCGAAGGCGAGCGTGGTGGTTCGCATGGTGTTCTCGGAGAGTCGTGATCGCGGCTCAGAACGAAAGCGTGACGCCCAGCAGGATGAAGTGGCGGGTGTCCTTCTCGACGATGGCCTGGCCCGGGAAGAAGACGCCGTAGCGCACGGTGAAGGCGAGGTCGCTGGTGACGCGGTAGTTGATGTAGGTGTCGATTTCGCCGCCCAGGAAGGTGTCGTTGGTGGTGGCCTCGTCGATGCCGCCGCGGCTGGTGAACTTGTTGAAGATCAGCCCGTCGACGCCGACCTGGAACTCCTCGAAGCCGTTGACGGACTTGAGCGGGTAGGTGCTGAAGCCGGCGCGGACGCTGACGAGGTTGGAGAGCGAGGGGGCGAAGGCCAGACCGGTGTTGGCGAAGCCCATGGAGTTGAAGGCGCGGTCGGTTGTGCCGGCGAGGTTGCCGCCGACGGTGTCGCTGGCGACGATGCGATCCTTGTCACCCGAGGCGAAGAGGACTTCGGCCTGGGCGCGGGTTTCGTTCTGATCGCGGAAGACGTACGTGGCCTGACCGCGGCCGGCGAAGGCGAAGACCTCTTCCTGCTGTTGGATGCCGCGGAGCGGGTCGGTCTGCGAGACGCCCATCTGGAGGACCATCTCGCCCAGGTACTCCCAGTTGCTGCCCACGATGCCGCGGGTGCCGAGGCCCACGTAGTGCGAGTTGTACTTGAAGCGGACTCCGGAAAGCGGCACGCCGCGGGCGCGGTCCTCGTCGTTGTAGTCTTCAGTGTACAGGTGATAGGCGTAGATCTCGGCGGCGCTGGGGAGCGTGACCGAGAGCATGCCGCCGAAGAAGCCGCGCTGCGTCTCGCTGTCGAAGTTGACCTGGCTGGCGTCCCAGCCGACGGTGTAGCCGGGGGTGTAGGCCGCGAGCCCGCTGAGCTTGATGTTGCGGGTGAACTCGACGGTGGGCCGGGCGGCGTACAGGGCTTCGGAGAGCGCGAGGCTCGCGCCCCAGTCGACGTACTGGCGGCCCACGCGGATGTTGAAGTTCTGGGTGATGGTGTCTTTCTTGTACACCTCGAAGGCGCGGCGCAGGTCGAACTCGTACCAGTAGCGGTCCACGTAAGGCACGGTCCAGCGGTCGCCGCGATCGTCGAAGCTGTCGCCCTCGGAGTACGTGCGGTACTGGAACTTGGCGCGGGCGAAGAGGTAGTGCACGTCGTCAATGTTCGCCCGGGCGTAGAGCCCGACCTCGGGCTGCAGCAAGCGGCGGTTGTTGTTGGACGAGTCATCCAGCCACAGCGCCGTGAAGCTGGTGTAGCCGCCCACGTCCAGTTGCGTGCGCTCGGTGAGCGCCAGCGTGGTGTCCGGGCCGGCCCGGAACATTTCGCCCTGGTCGCTCACCCTAAGGGCGCGCTCGATCCGGCGGACGACGTCGTCCTGGCCATGAGCCGGCGCGGCGAGCCCGGCGAAGGCGGCCAAGGCCAAAGCGAGAGAAACCGACCCCCACTGACGATGACGCATCGGTGATGCCCCTGCGTGGTTAGGAAAGACTTACTTGGGGCAGACAATACCACACCCCGGGGGGGAAGGTCAAACCCGGACACCGGCTGCGGTTGCGTCTACCGACAGGTCAGGCGGGGGCATCCGCCCCACTTGGCGTGCGAATGATGTACGGTGGTGCCCGTGGGCCGGCCGCCGGCTTCACAGCCCCGAGGAGCATCGCATGATCGCATCGCGTCGTCTGGTGGTTCTGGCCCTCATCGCCGGTCTGGCTTGGCCCGCCTTCGCCCAGCCCGGCCCGACGGGCGCGACCGGGACCACGGGGGCAACCGGGGCGACGGGGGCGACTGGGGCCACCGGCCCGCAGTCCAAGCCCGGTGCGGGGCGGGCGAATCGCCCCCGCTTGGTCGGGCCCGGGCAGGTCCCTGGTTCGACAGGCCCGACCGGGGCCACGGGCGCGACCGGGGCGACCGGCGCATCGCTGCTGCCCACGCAAGGCCTGCCCGAGATCATGGTCAAACGCGAGCGGACGCGGCTTTGGACGCTGCGGGCGGATGTCACCATCGGCCAGATGGCCAGCGTGGTGGGCGACCAGATCGTCCGCGATCAGCCCCAGACGATGGTCATCCGCAACGCGAACATCGTGTTCCCGGTGCCCCTGCGCTTCGCGCACGGGCAATTCGTCCCGGGGCCGGACTTCACCAGCGACCTGCGGCTTGAGGGCAACACGGTGTCCAAGCAGTCGTCGTTCATCGAGGGGTATCCCGCGGGCGGGAGGTTCGCCAGGTGGACGCTGCAGAACGTCGAAGCCAAGACCATGCGTCTGAGCGTGCAGGTTCCCTATTCGTGCGCGCGGGTCACGGTCGACGAGAAGCTCGCCCGGCTTGTGCCATGGCCCGCCAGTCTGCCGCCCGTCGCGGCGTCGGCGCTGAAGCCGCAGTTCGGCGTGGAGTTCACGGAGCAGATGGGGTATACCCGGCCGAAGGACCCCAAGTTCCCGTCGGCCGACGTGCAGGCCGCGGAGACCGACAAGCTCATCAAGAAGATGATCGAGCAGTGGACGAACAAGCAGGACCCCAAGAAGATCGCGCCTTACGACCTCGCCAAATTCCTCGCGGGGCAGGTGGCCCAGGCGGTGCAGGTGACGGGGAACGGGTTCAACGCCAATCGCGACGGCAGCCTGCAGGGCTTTGAGCTGCGCGGCGCCTACGCCACGCTGAACGAAGGCCGCGGCGGCCCGCACGATCTGGCCTGTGCGCTGGTTGCGGTCTATCGCGCCGCGGGCATCCCCGCCCGCACCGTCATCGGTCTTGACGCGACAGGTGATCGCGACAACGGCCGGCTGTCGGGACGGAGCGGGGGGCGGGAGAAGCTGGTGAGCTGGGTGGAGTTCGCGCTCATCGACCCGGCCACGACGCAGGAGATCTGGATCCCGGTGGACATCGTCCGCATCAAGAACGCGTCCTCGCGAGCCCGCGATATTTCCCAGCCCTGGCCCTACTTCGGCACCCACTCGGATCTGGACGCGTACATCCCCATCGGCTTCCACTTCCACCCCCCCACCACGGTCTCGGCTTTCGGCAGCCCGGCGATGTGGGGCTGGAACGTCGAGCCGACGATCGCTTCCATGGAGCAGTCGGTCAACTTCTACGCGTACCAGACCCCCATCACGGTGCGTCCCGAGAAGAACGACCCCAACGCACCGCAGACCCCCAACCGGTAAGGCCTCCCGCCCGGAGCGGCTGCTTCGCGAGACTCCCGCATGGTCGATCCGCGTGATCCTGAGGGCGTGTGCCGGGTGCTGCGCGAGGCGGCGGAGATGAGCCTGCACGCACCCTGCCGGAGCGGATGCTGCGATGTGATCCAGGGGCCCGGGCGGCTGATCGCCACGGGCGACCTTCACGACAACCCGGTGAATCTCCAGCGCGTGCTCGACCTCGCCGGACTGGGCGAAGAGCTCCAGGCAGCCGCCGAGAGCACCCACGTGACGCTGCACGAACTGATCCACACCGCCCGTCTCATCAACGGGCTGGATTTGTCCTATCGCGTGCTGGTGAAGGCCGCGGAACTCAAGCTCCGCGCCCCCCACCGCGTTCACGTGCTGCTCGCCAACCACGAACTTTCGCAGATCGCGGGGGCGGGGATCGTCAAGGACGGGGTGAACGTGGTCAAGGCGTTCAACGACGGCGTGGAGTACGTCTTCGGGTCCGACACCGACGCGGTGCTGGACGCGATCGGGGTGTTCATCCGGTCGATGGCGCTGGCGCTGCGGTGCCGGGCTCCGGGGGGCGACCTCTTGTGCTGCCACAGCCTGCCCGACCCGGACCTTCTGGATCGGTTTGATCCGTCAATCCTGGAACGACCGCTGGAAGAGGGCGACTACACCCCACGTCGCGGCTCGGCCCACCTCATGGTCTGGGGGCGCGACCACACCTCGGAGGAGCTGGGCGAACTGGCGCGGCGCTGGGGGGTCGCGGCGTTCATTTTGGGGCACGAGAAGGCCGAGGACGGGTGGTTCATCCGCGAGCCCAACTGCCTGGTGCTGAACTCCGACCACGCCAAGGGCGCGATCGCCGACGCGCCGCTGGGCGGGCCCGTCACCATGAGCGGGCTGCGCGGGTGCGTCGTGGCGCTGGGTTAGGTGGAGGCGGGGAAAGCGATTCTGAGAAGAGGAGTCGGCACGGAGTGCCGACCTACCCCCAGCGCCGGTATCATGCGGCCATGCCCACCACCGCTGCGCGTCCGTACAACCGCGTCCTGCTCAAACTCTCCGGCGAGGCCCTGGGAGGCCCCGGCGAGGGCAAGGCCACGGGCATCGACCCCGCCGAGATCGCCAGCATCGCGCGCGAGATCAAGGCGGCGGTGGACACGGGCGTGCAGATGGCGATCGTGGTGGGCGGTGGCAACTACATCCGCGGCGAGAGCATCGCCAAGATCGGGCACATCCACCGCGCCACGGCGGACTACATGGGCATGCTGGCGACGGTGATCAACGGCATGGCGCTGAAGGAAGCGCTGCAGGCCGCCGGCGCCGACTGCCGGGTGCTCTCGGCGATCGATATCCGCGCCGTGGCCGAGCCGTTCATCCGGGGTCGGGCTCTGCGGCACATGGACAAGGGGCGGGTGGTGATCCTCGCGGGCGGCACGGGCAACCCGCTGTGCACGACCGACACCGCGGCCGCCCTTCGCGCGCTGGAGCTGGACTGCCAGGTCATCCTGAAGGCGACGAAGGTTGACGGCGTGTACACCGCCGATCCCAAGAAGGACCCGACGGCCAAGCGATACGACTCGCTGACGTTCATGGAGGCGATCACCAAGAACCTGAAGGTGATGGACATGACCGCCTTCACCATGTGCCAGGAGCGCAACCTGCCCATCCTGGTCTTCGACTTCAAGCAGCCTCACGCCATCAAGCGGGTGGTGAGCGGCGAGAAGATGGGGACGCTGATCAAGGCCGGATGACGGCCAGGTCGGCACCGGCCCCCAGCGCGGCCTCGAGCGAGTCGCTGGTGAGGACGCACAGCGCGTCCGTCTTGGCGCCCACACGCAGGGCGAAGTGCGTGGGATCAAGCCCGATGGCCCGCGCGCCGTGGACGGTCGCCATCGCCAGGAGCGTGCGGGGATCGGTCCCGTCGCGTGCGAAGAGGTACACCATCTCGTCCCAGGGGCTCAGGCGCGTGGTGCCTTCGGGGAGATTGATGATCGAGTCGGTGCCCAGGGCCACGGGCACGCGCGCGTCCAGCAGGTCGCGGTAGCGGTGAGGGCCCATCGCCGCGGGCACGCCGAAATAGTCCGACGCGCGCGGGCAATACACCGCGGTGGAACGAGAGGCGGACAGGATCGCGATGTCGGCGTCGGAGAGCTGGTTGAGGTGCACCACGGCCATCGGTCGCTCGTGCAGCACGGGCTCGAGGTGGGCCACGGGCGTGCGGCCCGCGCCGGGCGCGCGCTGGCCTCCGCCTGTCTGCAGCCCCAAGCCCCGCAAGAACTCGACGAACACGCCCTCATGGCTGGCGATGAACCGCGCCTCCTCGACCGACTCGGCCAGGTGCGTGCACACCGGCAGGTCAAAGTCGCGCCCCATGACCTGCGCCAGCCCATAGCCCCGGATGCTCACGCTGTACGGCGCGTGCGGCTGCAGGCCCAGCCTCACCCGACCACGGCCGTCCCACTGCGAGGGCAGCATCGACACCAGGTCGAGCACGTCGGCCTCTCGCGGCGGCCAGGCGAAGAACTCCACGAACGACGTGCCCTTAAGGTCGGTGGCCAGCAGAGCCCGCGAGGCTTGGAGGCTGGGTAGCCCGCGGACCGCGCCTGCGATGTCCCCCACCGCCACCACGCCGCCCGCCAGGCACATCTTGGCGCCCCTCGCCACCGAGTCGGCGATCTCGCTGTCGCCCGTGAGGCGTGATCGACGCACGTGGTCGATCCACCCGGAGAAGCCGTTGGCGGGGTCGAACGGGAGCGGGCCCACGTGGGTGAGGTCGAGGTGAGCGTGAGCGTTGACCAGCCCGGGGATGATCGTGCAGCCCGCGCGGTCCATGCGCCGCGCACCCCTGGCCCGCGGGTGGCGATCCACCTCGCCAGGCTCGCCCGCCGCCAGAACCGTGAACTCGGCCGTCACGTCGAGCAGCACACTCGCGGGAGAGACTTCCCGTTGCGAGTCGGCGAGCGATGAGGCGTCGATCCGGAGCGTGTTCACGACCGCGAGGGTACTCGATCAGCGGCCCTCGCGGCGGGTCAGCCGCGGTAGCGCTGGACGAACGCCTCGTACTGCTCGGGCGTGTCGATCCCCTCGGGCGCGGCAGAGACGATCTCGACGCCGATCTCGTGGCCGTGCTCCAGGGCACGCAGTTGCTCGAGTTGCTCGGTGAGTTCAAGGGGCGTCGGGGGCATGGCGGCGTAGCGCCGCAGGTAGCCCGCGTGGTAGGCGTACACGCCGATGTGGCGGAGGTAAGGCACGCGCGGGGACGCGCCCGCCTCGCGCGGGAAAGGGATCGCCGCCCGCGAGAACATGATCGCCCGGCCCATCCGGTCCATCACCACCTTCACGAGGTTGGGGTTCGCGGGGTCCTGATCGGGACGCAGCGGGGTGGCGGCGGTGCCGATGGACCGGGCGGGCTGCCCGGGGTCGGTCTTGGCCAGGGCGCGGACGGCCGCGTCGATGACGTCACCGGCCATCTCGGGCTCGTCGCCCTGGGCGTTGACGATGACGGCGTCGTCGGGCAGACCGAGCACGCCGCAGGCCTCGGCGAGGCGGCTGGTGCCATTGGGATGATCAGGGGAGGTCAGGATCACCCGAGTGCCGAAGGGCTTGAGGGCGTCGACGATCCTGGAGTGATCAGCGGCGACGACCACCTCACCGGCGAGTGCGGACTTGCGCGCCCCTTCGACCACGTGCTGCACGAGGGGCTTGCCGGTGGCGCGCGCGAGCACCTTCTCCGGGAACCGCGTGCTGGCGAGGCGGGCCGGGATGATGACGGTGGGGAGCATGAAGAGAGGGCGTCAGGCGGCGGGCATCAGGCAGTGGGCACTGGAAAGCGGCGATCGCTGGAGATGCAGGGATGAGGCACTCATCCTTCATCCCTCATCCTGCATCCTTCTCCCTCCCCCACTCACCCGCCGGCCTTGAGTTCCGCGATGAGGGCCTTGAGCTGCTCGCGGCGCTGGCGGATGTCCTTGTACGAAATCTGCTCCATGCTGATGGCCTGGGCGAGTTTGGCGGCCTCTTCGGCGGCGGGCAGATCGCGGGCCTCCACCGCGTGCTTCTGCAGGGACTGCATCAGCGCGTAGCGGAAATCGCGGGACATGGGGTCGTTGAAGAGGTCGGTGATGTTGGCGATGCCGGCGCGGAAGGTCTCGATGGCGTCGCTGTCCCAGCCCAGCGACTGGTACGCCTGGCCGATCGAGTAGATCGACCGCTGCTTGAGCTGCCCGTCGTTGCGCGAGTACTGAAACTGCTCGATGGCGTCTTCGTACAGCCCCGCGTCCAGGCACTTGCTGCCCAGTTCGAACTTGAGTTTGATGTCGGTGGGGTAGGCCTCGACCAGGGACCGGTACTCCTGAACCTCCGCTTCCAGGTGGCGCTTCTGCGCCTCGGCGTACTTGGCCTTGAGTGCTTCGTCGCCCGGGTTGGCTTCGCTGGCCGCCTTCAACTCGCGCACCGCGCGCCGCCCCAGAGCCAGGCGGAACTTCCCCGCCACCTGGCGGAACTGGAACTCCTGCGTCTCGGCGAAGGCCTTGTCCGCGACGCGGATGATCTCCTGCTCGTCGGCGGGCGTGCCGCGGTCGGCCAGGGCCTTGAGGTACGCCTTGATGATCGGGCGGTCCTGCGGCTTGTTGAGGTACTCGCCCTTGGCGTGGGCGATCACCCGGGCGTGGACCTCGTCGGTCTTCACGACGCGCTCGGACTCTTCGAGTTTGCGCTGCTGGGACAGGTCCTTCACGTTGCTCCGGAAGCCGCCTTCCTTGCCCGTCTGCTCATACCCGCCCTTGTCGATCGAGGCCTGGGCCGCCAGGTCGCGCACGTCGGCCCGGAGGTTGTTGTCGGCCGGGTCGAGCCTCAGGGCGAGTTCACCCGCTTGCACCGCCAGGTCGTTGCGCCCGGCGCTGTGGAAGATCTCCATCAACTTGAGGAGTTGGTCCTTGCGGGGCTTGTCAGCGCCCGCGATGAGCGCCAGGGCCCGGGGCGCGATCCACAGCACGCTCTCCTGGAGGCCCAGCGCCACCGCCGCGCTGGTGGCGCGGAAAGCCGCGTCGGGCGACTGGGGCTCGGCGCTCCAGCCCAGGATCGCCATGAGGTACTTGTCCAAGTCGCTGGAGCCCTTGATGACCCCGGCGACCTGCTTGCTCACGCCCTTGTTGCCGGCGGCGGTGTAGGCCGCGGCGGACTTGAAGAAGTTCTGCAGGCCGTCGAGGCTGGTGGGGTCAAAGCGCAGGCCGGAGAGCCAGTTGAGCAGCGCGTACTCGTAGTTGCCCTGTTCGTGCAACTGCTGCGCGAAGCTGAACGACTTGCGCGCCTTCTCGGGTGAGAAGGCATCGGGGGCGGGCTTGGCCGCTTCGCCGCTGGGCTTGCTGGCGTCGGGATTGGGGTCGCTGGGCTTCTTGCCCCAGGGGAAAATGGGCACGCGGCGCTCTCCTTGAGTCCGCCGGCGAGTCGGCCGGTCGTCGCCCCGCCCGGCTGTCGATACGAGCCGGGCGCGGGGACGGATGCTAGGGCTTGCCCGTGCGTGCGGGCGAGCGCGGTTAAACTCCGCCCGTGCCGCGATACCGCCTCACCATCGCCTACGACGGGACCGACTTCTGCGGCTGGCAGAAGCAGGAACCCCCGCTCGCCGAGGCCCCCCGCGTTCCCGGCGGCGGACCGACCGATAAGGTCGCGGCCTATTCCGCTGATACCCCCCTCCTCGAACCCACCCGCGAGGGGCGGGCCGCCCTCCGCACCGTGCAGGGGGTCGTTGAACGGGCCGTTCGCGAGGTCGTCCGCGAGCCTGTTGAGGTCTTGGGGGCTTCGCGCACCGACAGCGGCGTGCACGCCCGAGGCCAGGTCGCCGCGTTCACCTGCGAGCCGCGCGACTGGGC
>JALHNL010000119.1 GCA_022843545.1 Phycisphaerales bacterium
GGCCCAGCCCGCCGCACCGGGGCCGGGGGCAAAGGCCCAGCCCGCGCCGCAGGGCGAGGTTGACGACGCGGTGATCCGCTCGCTCCTGGGCGGCGACTCGTCCGACCCGGGCAAGGGCGGGCCGACAGGAGGCCGGGGGTGAAGTTCTCCGAACGACTCGCCGCGCTCAACCGGCTGCAACGCACGACGGCCTTCAAGGTGATCGCGTCGTGCGTGGTAGGCGTGCTCGCTCTGGGCGCGGTGATCGCGTATGCGGTCCACCTGGGGGCCATCGAAACGCCGGCGATCACCCTGCAGGGCGACGCGCCGACCGAGACGGAAGGCCGGGCGGGCATCGACACCTCGGGTGATCGCGAGGGCTCGGCGGCCAAGCGCGTGGATCAGGACGCGGAGCAACAGGCGGCCGCGCAGGCGCGTGAGGCGGGCGAGGCCTGGGTGCGGTTCTTCAACGATCTGGCGGGCAGCCGCTTCTCGCTGGGGTCGTTCGCGCTGGGCGTGGGTCTGCTCACGGCGTGCGCGCTGGCGGTCATCTGGCTGGGGCTGGGGCTGACGTACCTGGGCGTGCTGATGATCGCGGGTGTCACCGCGCTCCCGCTGATCCTGTGGGGCCGGGGGGGCTGGCAGAGCGCGGGGTTCTTCATGGCGGGCGGGCTGGCGCTGGCGGCGTCCTTCAGCGCGCTCGTGCAGGGTCTGCGGGCCGCGCTGTCGTGGAGCCACCCCGTCACCAGCATCGCCAGCAATCTGGTGGCCGAGGCGGTGCGGATGAACCTCTCGCTGGTGTTCATCGTGCTGCTCATCATCGGGCTGGCCGCGCTCCCGGGTCTGCTGAACGAGGACACACCGCTCCGCTACCGCATCCAGACGTTCCTGCAGTGGGGCACCAGCCTGTCGTATCTCGTCACGGCGGTGCTGGTGCTGTTTCTGGCGGTGGGCTCCGTAGCGGGCGAGCAGCGCGACAAGATCATCTGGCAGACCATGACCAAGCCCGTGAAGGCCTGGCAGTACATCCTGGGCAAGTGGCTGGGCGTGGTGGGCGTGGCGGCGGTGCTCTTGAGCGTCACCGGCACCGGCATCTTCCTGTTCACGGAGTACCTACGGAACCAGCGGGCCCAGGGCGAGGTGGCGCCGTTCGTTGAGCAGAGCGGGCGGCCCGGAGCCGTGTCGGCCGACCGTCTGGCGCTCGAGTCGCAGGTGCTCGTGGCTCGGGTCACCGAGCGGCCCAAGATCCCCGACGACCAGGCCGAGCGCGTGGACGCGGCGGTGCGCGAGCGCATCCAGATCGCGCAGCAACTGTTCGAGCGCGACCCGGCCACCAACGACCCGCCCGATCCGGGCAAGATCGCCCGCGAGGCCGAGAAGGACCTGCTCCAGCAGTTCTTCTCGGTCGAGCCCGGTCGCGACAGGGTCTTCCGCTTCGTCGAACTGCGCGGCGCCAAGGCCGTCAACCGTCCGCTCACGCTGCGATACAAGGTCAACGCGGGCGGCAACATGCCCGACCAGATCTACCGCATCAGCCTGCTGGTGCCGGGGTCGGTGCCCATCGTCCGCCAGGTCTTCCTCGACCAGTTCGTGTCGATGCCGCTGCACATGTCCGCGATCACCGTGCTCGATCAGGACGAGGCGGTCAGGCGGCTGAAGGCGATGGGCCTGCCCGAGTACCTCGCGGGCGACAGCGAACTGCTCCGCCGGGAGGCCGCGCTGCGCACCGGCCTCACGCCCGAGCAGCGGGCCCAGTTGATCGACCTGGCCGACGAAATGTCGGGCGTGCTGGATCTGGCGGTCTTCAACGGCGACGTGCGCCGCCAGACCGTGAACCCCGAGACGATGACCTTCCCCCCCGGCGGGCTGGAGATCTCGTACCCCATCTCGTCGTGGCAGGCCAACTACTTCCGCGTCATGACGGTGATGCTGATGAAGCTGGCGTTCCTCGCCATCATCGCCATCGCCGCCGCCACCTTCCTGTCCTTCCCCGTCGCGGCGATCGTGGCGTTCGGCATCTTCATGATGGCCGAGGGCTCGACGTTCATGGCCCGGGCGCTCGAGTCCTACGGCTACACCGACGACAAGAACAACATCATCTGGTGGCAGTGGGTGGTCACCATGATCGCCGAGACGGTCACCGGCGCGTTCAGGTGGTACGGCAACCTCAAGACCACCGAGAGCCTGGTGGACGGGCGTCTGTTCGGGTGGGGCGACGTCACCCGGGCGACGCTGCTCTTGAGCCTGGGCTGCGCGGTCATGTTCACCATCGGCGCCGTCATCTTCAGAAGGCGCGAACTGGCCATCTACTCCGGGCAGTAACACCAAAGGCCCCGCCACTTCGCCACAGCCCTTGGCCTTCTCCCGCCTCTTGACCCACGCCTCACGTCCGACGCTTCCCGCCTCAAGGTGCCGCCTATGTCCCACGACCGCATCGTGCAAATCTGGTGTCTGGTGGCGCTGGTGATCGCGCTGGTGGGGTCCACGTTCCTCACCACCCGCCTCTCCAGTTCCGTCAGCGAGCACCAGCTCGCCTTCACCGACACCGCCGAGCAGGCGACCACGCCGGAGGAGGCTCTGGGCATCGCGGCGGGCGCGTTCCGCGGGCTGTTCGTGAACTGGCTGTGGATGCGGGCGCAGGACCTGAAGCAGGAAGGCAAGTATCACGAGTCGGTTGAACTGGCCCGGACGATCACCCGGCTTCAGCCGCGGTTCCCGCGTGTGTGGGCCTTCCACGCGTGGAACCTGGCGTACAACATCTCGGTCGCGGCGCAGAACGCGACGGAACGCTGGCAGTGGGTGAACGCGGGCATCAGCCTTCTGCGCGACGAGGGCATCCCCAAGAACCCCGACGACATGCTGCTGCACAAGGAGCTCGCCTGGATCTTCCTGCACAAGGTGCAGGGGATCATGGACGACTCCAACCAGTTCTACAAGCGGCAGTTCGCTCTGGAGTGGACGATCGCGCTGGGCTCGCCCCCGGTGCGCACGCCCGAACTGCGCACCACCGAGAAGTACCGCCAGGCCATGGTGGACTGGCTGGAGGCCGTGCGCAAGGCCCCGGACCGTCTGGAGACCCTGCTGGCCGACGAGGCGGGGCAGACGCGCGCCATGCTCAACGAGGACCCCGCGCACCCGGGCGCGCTGCCCGAACTGGTCGCGCGCCTCCGCGAGAAGGCGGGGATCGACGTCCGCCAGATGAACGACATCTGGCGGCTGCGCAAGGTGCTGGAAGTCTTCCGCTCGGTGAATCAGCGGAGCATCGACGCGGGCAAGGCCCTGCGCGAACTGGGCCGCGAGCTCACGCCCGAGCAACTGGAGGCGCAGGACAACCTTCGCGGCATGCTCATGGCCCAGGCGATGGGCGATGAATACTCCAACAGCGAACTGGCCGCGATCATCAGCGATCCGAAGTACACCCAGGCCTTCACGCTGCTCAACCGCCACCTGCGCAAGCGCATCCTGGTCGAAAAGTACAACATGGAGCCCGACCGGATGATCCGGTACACCGAGAAGTACGGGCCCATGGATTGGCGCTTGCCGCACACCCACGCGGTCTACTGGTCCGCCCGCGGGGTTGAGCAGGCCCAGGACAAGCGCAACCAGTTCACCGTCGAGAACATGGACTTCCTGAACACCGACCGCATCACCATCCAGGCGGTCCAGGAGCTCTTCCGCGCCGGCACGCTCATGTTCGACATCGTCAATCCCGACCTCCACCTCACGCTGCCCAGCGTGGACTACGTGGATGTCTACGGCAACATCCTCGCTGAACTCACCGAGCGCGAGCGCCAGCAGTTCCTGGCCCAGAAGGGCGTGGACACCGGCGACCGCGTCTGGACGCTGTACCGCGCGGGCTACGAGAACTTCCTGCACGACGTGATCTCGCTCTTTTACCGCCGCGGCGAGCTCACCCGCGCCAAGCAGTACCAGCTCCTGCTGGCCACCTGGCCCGGACGCGTGAAGAACGACATCATGCAGCAGCAGATCCGCGAGTGGGACCTGGACCGCTTCGTGGTCTGGAACATCCAGGAACGCATCACCAGCCCCAACATCGCCAGCGCCGAGATCAGTTCCTCGCTCTTCGCGGCGTATGTCCAGGGTCTGCTCACGGGCGACACCGAGCTCTTCGTCCGCAGCTTTGAGTACGCCCAGAAGTTCCACCTCGAGTACTTCAAGGCCCAGTACCGCAAGACCAGCGCCGCCGAAGAGGGCGGCCCGCGCATGGCGGTGGTCAACCCCGATTTCCGCATGTTCGCCAGCCAGGTCTTCGCCGCGCTCCTGCAGACCGCGCCGCCGCAGGACGCGACGATCATGTACTTGCGCGCCCCCAAGGACCTGCAGACGTCCACGTGGGACATCTTGGACCGCGCCAACCCGGGCAGCGACGTGAACTCGCCCCTGCAGATCCTGTTCCCCCGCCCGCCCGACATCGATGAGTACCGGGCCATGCTGCGGGTCAGGTCGGGCCAGGACACGCCGCGCGGGGGCGCCGAGCTCAAGTGACCCCTCCCGGCGGGCCCGCCCGCGAACCGCGGTCGCGGAGCCTCTACCATCGGGTCTATGGCCGAGATCGCCTCCGTACAGCTCAAGGTGGGTCTGGAGATTCACGTCCAGCTCGCGACGCGCACCAAGATGTTCTGCCGCGCGCCCAGCGTGGCCTGCCGCGAGTTTGACCACAAGCAGAGCGAGCCCAATTCGTGCATCGACCCGCTGGTGCTGGGTCTGCCCGGCTCGCTGCCGGTCATCAACCGCGAGGCGGTGCAGATGGCGATGATGGTGGGGCTGGCCCTGGGCTGCTCCATCGCCCCGCTCACGCGCTGGGACCGCAAGAGCTACTTCTACCCCGACCTGCCCAAGAGCTACCAGATCAGCCAGTATGACCTGCCGCTGTGCTTCGACGGCGCGATCGACATGCCCCTGCCCGGGGAGGACGGCCGCGTGAACTGGGACGACTACGACACCAAGCGCATCGGCATCATCCGCGCGCACCTGGAAGAGGACGCGGGCAAGCTGCTGCACGAGGCCCCCGGCGGGCTGCCCATCGACTACTCGATCGTGGACCTCAACCGCGCCGGCTGCCCGCTGCTGGAGATCGTGACTCACCCGGACTTCACCACCGCCGACGAGGTGGTGGCCTTCGCCCAGATGCTCCGGAACATCTGCCGCTTCCTGGGCGTAAGCGAGGGCGTGCTCCAGAAGGGGCACATGCGCTTTGAGCCCAACATCAACACGGTGATCACGCTCACCGACGGGCGGCTGGTGAAGACGTCGATCGTGGAGGTCAAGAACCTCAACTCGTTCAAGGCCGTGCGCGGCGCGATCGAGTACGAGTTCGCCGAGCAGCCCAAGCGCTGGCAGCGCGAGAAGGTGGAGATGTCGCCCGGCTCCAAGAGCACCCGCGGCTGGGACGACGTGAAGATGCAGACGGTTCTGCAGCGTGAGAAGGAGGAGGCGGCGGATTACCGCTACTTCCCCGACCCGGACCTCTTGCCCGTGGTGGTGGACAAGAACTGGCTGGAGCAGACCCGCGCGAGCATCCCGCAGTTGCCCATGGCCCGCCTGAAGCGCTACATCGACGATTTCGGGCTGCACGCCAAGGAAGCCGCGGCGCTGGTGGACGAGCGCGACGTGTGCTTCTTCTACGAGGAGTGCATCGCCGCCGCCAAGCAGGCGGGCGTGGAGTCGGGCAAGGCGGGCAAGGCCGTCGCCAACGTGCTGCTGCAGTCGGGCGCCAAGCGCGCCAACGAGCGCAGCGCGGGAGCCTCCGCCGGCTCCACAGAGCAGGTGCTCATCAGCGATCTGGGCATCATGCCCAAGCAGGTCGGGCAGATCCTCGCCATGCGCGAACGCGGCGAACTGGGCTCCAACGCGGCCGACGAACTCTTCGGCCTTCTGTGCGAGCCCGGCCAGGCGGCGACCGACGCCCAGGCCCTGGCGCAGCAGCGCGGGATGCTCATCGTGCGCGACGACGCCGCCATGGGCCGCTGGTGTGACGAAGCCATCGCCCAGAACGCCAAGGCCGCCGAGGATGTGAAGGCCGGCAAGGACGCGGCCATCGGTCGGCTGGTGGGCGCGGTGATGAAGCTCTCGGGCGGTCGCGCCGACGCCGCGGGCGTCCGGGAGGCTCTGATCAAGAAGTTGCGTGGCTGAGGGAAGAGTGGGGTGGAAGGGACGGGGCACTGGGCACTAGGCTGTCGGCAATAGACTCGAACACCACGCACCACGCACCACGCACCACGCACCACGCACCACGCACCACGCACCACGCACCACTCCCATGACCAAACTCCTCGCTTTCGCCGGCAGCCTGCGTGATGGTTCCTGGAACCACAAGCTCATCGAGCTCGCCGCCGCCGGGGCGCGCGCCGCGGGGGCACAGGTGACGGTCGTGCGCCTCCGCGACTTCCCGATGCCCATCTATAACGCCGACGACGAAGCGGTTCACGGCCTGCCCGAGCACGCGCTGCGGCTCAAGCGGCTGCTGTGGGAGCACCAGGGCCTGCTCATCGCCTGCCCGGAGTACAACTCGTCGCTGCCCGCCGTGCTGAAGAACGCGATCGACTGGGTCTCGCGCCCCGGCGGGTGGGAGGCCTCTGGGCGAACGGGCAAGGAGCCCCGGCTGTCCGCGTTTGCCGACAAGGTCGCGGGGATCATGAGCACCTCGCCCGGCGTGCTGGGCGGGCTGCGGGGCCTGGCTCACCTGCGGTCGATCCTCACGAACATGACCGTGCTGGTGCTGCCCGAGCAGATCGCGGTGCCCCGCGCCGACCAGGCCTTTACACCCGAGGGCGCGCTGGCGGACGCGAGCATGGCGGCGGTGGTGGAGCGCATCGGTGCGACGCTGGCGAAGACGGTGGAGCGGCTCAAGGGCTGAGTTGTCAATCGTCGGTGGCTGTTCGCCAAGCCCGGCGGCAGCAGCGGACGGGGTCACCCTCGCGCCCTGCGCTTCGCGGGCTTCAGCCACGAATCGCCAATTCAAGAAAGCGAAGCACGCCTTGCGGCGAGCGATGAAGGCATCAGACTAGCCGCGTCGTGCCGGAGACCGCGCTTCGAGCGCCACCGCCACGATGCCGGCATGCTTGAGCAGCAGATGCCAGACGCTCAGCTCAAAGCCACCCGGGCTGGCCTGGGACTTCTCGACTTCGCCGGGCGTGAGCGGAGTCGTGTGCAGACTGACCCGCTGAGTCGCCCCGTTCATGACGACCTTGAGGCGCTGCGCCGGCCCGAATGCACCGATGACGAAGGCCCCGGAGTCGCCCCCGACCGCTTCGAGCAGTTCGCGATCAACCACGAGCATCGGCCTGTCGTCCACGAGAAGCTCGATCCGAGCCGATCGCATGAACACGGCGCGCACCGTGTCCGGCACAGCGTCCGAGACTTCCTCCGCCCGGGCCGGCGCCGCCAAGGTCAGGTGCGGCGACTTCAACGCATGCTCTCTCGCTTCGTCGATCGGCAACAGGTCCACGGCGGCCGAGATATCCCGAATCGCCGCGAATTGGCCCTTCAAGCCGCGACGAAGTCTCTGGTATTTGCGCCAGACCACCAGCATCCCGAGAGCCACAATCGTGCTGATCACCAGCGCGTACGACTGCGCCAGTGACAGGCTCCCGATCGGGCTGACGGCGTAAGCCAGAAAGGCCCCGATGGAACCGAAAAACACCACCCCCACGGCGATGATCAACGCCACGCCGCCGGGATGAAGTGGCGGGCCATCGGGCGCCCCCGTGTTGGGGTTCGCCGGCCTCACCGCCCCGTCCGCGCCCGCAGATTATCCAGCACGTTCATGTAGTTGATGTACGCGTCGTACGGGCTTTCGTACGGCGAGAAGTACTTGTGCACGTCCCCGTCCGCCCAGTACTTCGTGCTCATGTAGTAGAAGTGGTCGCTGGTCGTCAGCCGCCGCCAGTCGTTGAGCAGGTGCCAGGCCTCGTGCTTGTCGTTCTCGTTGCCCTTCGCCAGCGCCTCGGCGTAGCGCTTCTTCACCAGCCGCTCCAGGCGGAAGATCTCATTCAGCGCGTTGCTCTGCATCGCGTTGCCCAGCCACGCGCTCAGGTCGCGCTCGGTGTCGGCCCACGAGATCACGTGCGGCACGTCATAAAACCCCACCGGCTCGAACTTCTTGATCGCCTCGCTGGGCGTGAGGAAGTCGTTCTGCCCGGGGTTCACGTCGAAGACCTTCTCCGGCATCGCGTCCAGGAACTTGAAGATCCCCGTGTCCGCCCACTGATGCTCGCCGAACGTCTCGTAGTCCATGAACAGGTTGCAGACGTACCCGTCCCCGTTGATCTGGTTCACCCACTTGGCGAACTTCTCCGCCGTCAGCGGCCACTCCGCCCAGCCCCGGTTGCTGAACCGGAACGCGATGTCGTCGCTCAGGCGGTAGTTCTTCAGCATGATGCTGAAGGGCTTGCCCAGCCCGCTGTCGCCCGTGTGAGGCGGGCGGTACAGGTAGTTGGGCGAGCGATAGCCCAGGATCGGGTCCACACCCTCGCAGATGCCCCCGATCCACCGCGGCTTGCCGTCGGGGCCGGGCATGGTGCTGATGAAGTGCGCCAGGTCGTTGTTGTAGATCAGCTCGGTGTTGCGGAAGACCGTGGGCGTCTGCCCGAAGAGTTCCTGAGTCTTCTTGGTGTGCAGGTCCACCTGCTGGGTGAACTCCTCGCGCGAGTACAGGAACGACAGCGAGTGGTAGTACGTCTCCCCGATGAACTCGCAGCACCCCGTGTCGGCCAGCCGCTTGAACAGGTCGATCACGTCCGGGCAGAACTCGGCCATCTGCTCCAGCACCACCCCCGTGATGGCGTAGCTGACCTTGAACCGCCCCTTGTGCCGCTTCACCAGGTCCAGGATCATCGACGTGGCCGGGCGATAGCACTTCTCGGCCACCTTCCGGCAGATCTCCCCGTTCTTCACCTGGTCAAAGTAGAAGTGATCCGCGTCAAACACGGAGTACCGCCGCAGGCGGAAGGGCTGGTGAACCTGAAAGTAGAACACAACAGAGGCCATGGTGTCCTCGCGACGAGGGAAGGTCCGTCCGGGGCGATGATATCGGCAAGCGGCGCGGCCCGCCGGGGGGCGGCGACGGGGCCCGGGGGCCTTCACAAACCCCGCACGAATCACGTCTTGATGCTCGCCCCCATCGCGATCGCCGTGGGCAGCAGGGCCAGCACGGGCAGCCAGACGGCAAACTCCACGGGCAACCCCGGGATGGGCGCCGCGGTGCCGATGATCGAACCCAGCAGGCTGCCCAGGGCCACCGGGGCGCACTTGAGGCTCTGCAGGATCACGTTCTTGGGCTCGCGCGTCAGGAAGAACGGGATGGCCACGATCAGGCTCAGCAGCGTGCAGACCAGCAGCGCGATCCGCCCCCACGCGATCCGCAGGAACTGGTCGCGCACTTCCGCCTTCACGTTCGGGTTGCTCGCCGCGGTAAAGAGCTGCGCGAGCGATCGGCTATGTCCGTAAATCCGGTACTGCTCGGTGAGCAGGGCGTTGGGGTCAAGCCCGCTGGCGACCGCGGCGACCCTCTGCCCGCGCATCGCCGCGGGGTTGGAGGCGTCGAGCC
>JALHNL010000120.1 GCA_022843545.1 Phycisphaerales bacterium
GCGTGCAGCGCGCGATACCCCGCCCACGCCGCCACCGCCCAGCAGGCGATGTACGGCCCGTCGATGGTGCTGAGCATCGCCGTCGCCGCCAGGCCCGGGGCCAGGTGATACAGCCCGCCCGCGATCAGCGCGGCGCGGGCCCTGCCGCGCGTCACGTCCAGCGTCAGCCCCGCCGTCGCCAGCGCGCCGATCATCCCCGACACCACCGCGACCAGGCGGATCGCCAGCTCGCTCGTGCCCAGCAGGCTCGTGCTGGCGAACATCGCCCACGCGATGCCCGGGCCCTTGGTGTAGTAGCTCCAGTCCAGATGCCGCGACCAATCCCAGTAGAACGCCTCGTCCTCCGCCAGGTCGTACGGCGACAGGAACATCAGGTACAGCACGCGGACCAGCGCGATCCCCACCACCAGCGCCAGCACCCACCGCCACGCCGCCGGCGTGTGGACCCGCCCGCCCGACTCGGTCTGAAGGTCAGTGCCTGGCAAGCCGGCGGTACTCCACGAAGACCAGGACCGCGAGCGCCACGACGCCCGAATACAGGAGCGCCAGCCCGCCCAGCCCGCTGTCGCTCGTCACTTTCTGCCCGCCGTTGATCAGCAGCATCGCGATCACCGCGGGCATGAACGACCACAGGTACACGGGCAGCGGCAGGCTGCCCTTGAGCCTCAGCGCCACCACCGCGCCGCACAGCACGGTCAGCAGGCTCACCAGCACGGTCGCCACGCGCTCGTGCTGTTTGCTCACGATCTCGCGCCGCATGCCCGCGGTTGAGCGCTCCAGCCCCCGGGCCTCCTTGCGCAGCGGGTCCTCCGCGTTCACCGTCTTCTCGCCCGCCAGCCGCGCGTTCACCCGCTTGAGCAGTTCGGGCAGGTTGAGCGCCAAGAGGTCGGTGAGCGCGTCGCGCGCCGGCGACAGGTTCTGGAGCGTGTAACTCTCGCGCACGCCCCCCGCGTCGTCGGGCGCCGCGCCCGGCAAGGGTGGCGCGTCCGGGTCCGTCTCGCGTCGCCCAGCCCCGCTCACCTGCACCTGCTCCATCCGCAGGCTCAGGATCGTCCGCTCCGACTCCTGCGCCGCCGCTCGCGACAGGAACGCCCGCCGCGCCCGGTGCAGCCGCGTCCGCCCGTCGTCCAAAACCGTGGTGATCTCCACCACGCCCCCGGCCCGCGGCGGCAGAAGCGCAAAGCCCTTGGCGTCGGGCACCGCGCCGATGTCCGCCGCCCTCACCACCACTGTGCTCCCGCCCGCGTCCACCAGTTCCAGCCGCCCGGTGCGGCGCAGCTCCGCCCGCAGGTCATCCGCGGTCAGCCGTTCCGCCAGCCGGGCCGCGACACGCCGCCGCCGCCGGTCGATGCCCGAGAGCGTCTCGGGCTGGGCGTAGGCCTCGTCCATCTGCGTCCACGTGAGGTACTTGGGGTCCTCCGTAAACCGGCTGGGGAAGGTGTAGACCAGCTCGGTCTGCTCCACCTGCCCGCGGCTCTGCTTGCCGCCCACCGAGTCGCGCAGTTGCATCACCAGCGTGGTCGAGCCGGGCGTCACATCGCCCGAGTCAGGATCCACGCTCGCGTCTTCCTGATACAGCCACACATACGCCAGCCGGGCCGAGGCTTCCCAGGCCACCGTGTCGCGGGGCTTGCCGTCGCGAGGGCGCTTGTCGGCGTCCTCCATCTCCGCGATCACCAGCCCCGAGAGCGCAAAGTGCTGGTCCGCCCCCGAGTCCTTCGGATCAAGCACGAAGAACCCGTCGGCGTACAGAAACCGGTTGGAGTCCGGCAACTTCACCGACTCGCCCCGCTTCACCGACGACTCCAGCAGCCGGGCCAGATCGCCCGCCACCAGTTTGTCCATGTTCCGCAGCAGGCGGGGCATGGCCTGGTCGATCAGCACCGCCAGCAAGCCCGCGACGACCACCGCGGTGAGCATCGCGGGCGCCAGCATGGCCCGATACGACACGCCCCCCGCCGAGCACGCCGTCGCCTCGTTGTCCTGCGCGAAGCGGTGATACACCAGCGTCGCCGCAAACCCGCCCGCGAAGGGCAGGGCGTACTGCAGCATCGGCACCGCCGCCAGAAGCATGAACTTCAGCGTTTCCACCGGCCCCAGCCGCCCGTCGGCCAGCGGCTTTATGGCGATCGCGAAGCACGCCACCGCCACCACCACGCCCGCCGTCAGCAGCACCAGCCGCCACAGGTCCAGCGACAGATAGCGAAAGATGGTGCGGGGGAAGAGCATGGGGGAGTGGTGCGTGGTGCGTGGTGCGTGGTGAGTCGTGAATGGCGAATGGGGAGTGGGGAAGAGAAGAAGTGGGAGGGGCGACGCGGACGAGCCCGTAGTGCCAACGAGGGTCGTCTAGCCCTTCCGGCTCACCTCCACCCTGCCCCCCGGCGCGTCCTTGATGGCATAGCCCATCGCCGCCAGTTCATCGCGGATCGCGTCGGAACGCTTGAAGTCCTTCGCCGCGCGGGCCTCGCGACGCTCGCGCAGCTTGGCCTCCACCGCCGGGTCGGGCGAGGCGCCGCCCACGAACACGCCGATGTCGGTGGTGTGCTCCGCAGGCTTGCCGCGCTCCAGAACGCCCAGCACGCGGTCCACCACGCCCAGCGCGGCGCGGTCGGCGTCGGTGGGCGAACTCACCGACCCGAGCCAGCCGTTCAGCACGCCCAGCGCGCCGGCGACGTTCAGATCGTCGTTCATCGCCGCGCCAAAGTCACGCAGAAGCGGATGGTCAGGCGAGACCTTCCCGTCCGTCACGCCCACCTTCCGCCACCTCTCCACCATCCGCCGGCTGTCCTCCAGCCCCTGCATGGTGAAGTTCGCGTTGCTGCGATAGTGCGTCTTGATGAGTTCCAGCCGCAGCGCCGCCGGCTCCACGCCCTTGGCGAACAGGTCGCGCGCCGTGTAGAAGTTCCCCTTGCTCTTGCTCATCTTCTGCCCCTCGATGAAGAGGTGGCGCGGATGGAACCAGTGCCGGGCGAACCCGCCGCGCGAAGGCTCCTCGCAGAACGCGCAGCAACTCTGCGCGATCTCGCTCTCATGGTGCGGGAAGATGTTGTCCTCGCCGCCCGAGTGCAGGTCGATCAGCGCATCGCCGTCCCTCACCACGAGCGAGCCCCAATCCCCCTCTTCATTCGGCCCTTTGGCCATTTGGCCCTTCGGCCATTTCGCCAGTCTCCCGGCGCTCATCACCGTGCACTCAATGTGCCACCCGGGATACCCCGCGCCCCACGGCGACTCCCACTTCATGATGTGCCGCGGGTCTTCTTTCCACAGCAGAAAGTCCGCCGGGTGTTCCTTGCTCGCCTGGTTCGCCGCGCTCACGCGCCCGCCCTCGCCCTCGCGCAGCCGGTCCAGCGTGTTGCCCGAGAGTTCGCCATACCGCGGGAACGACCGCACGCGGAAGTACACCGCCCGCGCGCCCGCCGGGCCGGTCACATACGCAAACCCGCGCTCGATCAACCGCTTGATCACCGCGATCATCCCCGGCACGCTCGCCGTGGCCCGCGGCATCAGCGACGGGTCCTTCTCCGCCTCGATCGCGAGCTTCAGGCCCAGGGTCTTGGCGTCCTCCACGAACCGCGCGCCATAAAACCCCGCGATCGCGTACGGGTCGGCCGGGTCAAGGCTCGAGCCCGCGGGCAACTTGCCCGCCTTCTTCGCCTCGGCCAGCCGCCGCCCCGCCACGGCCATGCGGTCCTCGCCGCTTTCGCCCCCCTCGGCGTCATCGGTCATGTGCCCCACGTCGGTGATGTTCATGACGTGGACGACCTTCCTGGGCAGGTCGGCACTCCGCGCCGACTCTTCCCCTTCCAGCTCACACAGCGGGCTCTCCAAAAACCGCCGCAGCACGTCCGCCGCCAAAAACGACCGGAAGTTCCCGATGTGCGCGTCGTCATACACCGTCGGCCCGCAGGTGTAGAACGTGATCAGGCTCGGATCAGCGGGCTTGAACGCCTCGAGGCGACGCGTCAGGGTGTTGTACAGCCGCAGGGGCATGGGACCGGATGGTACGTGTTCCGCGCTCTCCAAACCGAGAGGGAGGCCCCCGGTTCGGTACCCGTTACCACAGGCAGGCCACGAAGAGGATCAGCCCCACCAGGCCCGACAGAAGCAGCTTGACCATGATGGACACCGCCCGCCCCGCCGCCGCCCCCGCCGCCACGCCCGATGAGCGGCCCCACGTGCGCTTGCTGTAGCCGCGCTCGCCGATGAGCGCGCCCAGCGCCGCCCCCAGCACCGCGCCCACGATCGGCCCCGCCGGCGGGATGAACGGGATGCCGATGATCGCCCCGGCGATCGAGCCGATGAGCGCGCCCATCGAGCCCGCCCGCGACCCCCCCGCGGCCTTGGCCCCGACGCCCGAGGCCACCAGTTCAATCGCCTCGCCCAATAGCGCCAGCCCCGCGCAAACGCCCAGCGTCCACCAACTCATCAGTTCAGGCTGCCACAGTTTGGCCCCCGCCGCCACCAGCAGCATCGCCCACGTCCCGGGCAGTGTGATGATCGTGAGCGCCAGCCCGATGGGCACGCCCAGCATCGTCAACGCTCCGGGCAACAGTTCCAGCAAGGCGCTCTCCGGCCTCTTGGCTAGCCCGGCTCTCCGAGCCGGGTCTTCTCTTATCTACCGACCACCCACCCCTTGGGAACGCCCACCCGCCGCTTTCAGGCTCACTCCGCGGGCGGGGTCACCGGCGCGGGCTCCTCGGGCTTCTTCGCCTCCGCCGCGCGATCCGGGAACTTGATCCGCTCCAGTTCCAGCACCCACTCTTCCAGCGGCGTGAAGCGCAGCAGGTCGAGTTTGTGAGGCGGGCCGTCGGTGGTCAGCAGCGTGGCGTAGAACCGGTCCCACCCGCGCTTGTCAAGGTCGGTGAAGTTGGCCGGCGTCACCTTCTGTCCGCCCGGCAGCGTCAGCGTCTTGCTCTGGGGGTCCCAGGTGTACGAAGTCGTCATCGACCGGAAGATCAGCCAGACCAGCCAGGCCAGCACCGCGTAGCACACCACGAACAGCGCCCACTGCAGCGGGATGTCGTAGCTCGCCAGCGGCTTGGGCGCGTCGGTCGCCGACCACTTGTCCTTGAGCTTCTGCAGCGTCCCGCGCCAGTCGCTCACCGTGGTCTTCTCGGGCTTCAGATCGCCCACGGTCTTGAGCGACTCCAGCCAGTCCAGTTCTTCTTTCTCCGCCAGCTTGGGCAACAGCGGGCGCAGCCGCGCCGCCTGCTCCGAGTTGGTCATCGACAGCCCCGCCGCGTCGCTCGAGGCCTTCTGCAGTTCGTCCTTCTTGCCCTGCAATTCCGCCAGCCGCGCCACGGGTTCGGCGATCCGCAGGTCAGAGGCCACCTCCCCGCGCTCCTGAACGCGCGTGAGGTACTCCTTCAACTGGAACTCCGCGTCCGCCCGCCCGCGGTCGGGGTAGATCACCATCGCGTCATACAGGAACCACGACCCCAGCCCGAAGCACACCAGGGCGAAAAGTCCGAACTTGATCAGCCACGTCCTGTTCAATGTCGTGCGTTGCAACTCGGCCATGGCGCCCTCGATTGTCCGCCCCCTGTTGCCCGGTTCCGCGGGGACATTCCCGCACGCACCGCCACCTTGGGGTGCCCACAGTGTATTGATCGGCCGACCGTCGCGGTGTCAGGAGGTGTTCCGCTTGCGCAGCAGCCCCGCCGGGTCGGTTTTGGCCAGCAAATCCGCGATCCGCGGGCCCGCCCGGCCGTCGCCGAACGGGTGTCCCGGCTTGTGCCAGTTCCGGTAGCGTGCCGCCTTCAGCACGGCCTTCATGATCGCCAGCCCGTCCGGCTCGGGCACGTTCACCACGTTCTTCGCCTGCTCGCGCCCGCGCTGACGGTGCCCCAGGTTCACCACCCGCACGCCCAGCGCCGCGCACTCGATCAGCCCCGCCGAGCTGTTCCCGATCACCACGAAGCCGTCCGGGTTCATGCGGAGCATCCGCACGAAGACCGACCGCGGCAGGTGCTCACGGAAGTGCACTGTCGTCGCGTACCTCTCGCCCATCCGCCGACGGATCTCGTCCAGAATCACTTCGCGCCCCGAATCCGCGTTGGGCGCCAGCACCAGCGCCGGGTCGATCACGTTCGCCACCAGCGCGTCAAACACCCCGCGCATGAACGCGCGGTCCGCCGCTTCATCGCCCGAGGGGTGCATCAGCACCACCCCGCGCGGCCGCCCGATCGCTTCAAACTCGCTCTCCGTCAGCGGCGCGAGCCGGTCCAGCCCGTCAATCGCGGGCGACCCCGTGACATGCACGCTCTCGCGCCGCTCGCCCATCGAGATGATCCGCCGGGCCGACTTCAGCGTCGCCGCGCAGTGCAGGTGCGCCAGTTTGGTGATCGCGTGCCTCAGGGCTTCGTCGGCGATGCCCTCGGCACGGTCGCCCCCGTGGATGTGGCACACGCCGATGCCCGCGATGCTCGCCGCGCTCGCCGCCGCGAAGGCCTCGATCCGGTCCCCCAGCACCACCACCCAGTCGGGCTTGATCTTCGCGAAGGCCCGCGCAAAGCCCTCCACGCCCCGCGCCGTCGCCAGCGCGTCCTCGTGCCGACCCGTCCGCCCCGCCCGCTGCATGAGCACCCGCGCCGCCACCGCGTACGCCGCTTCCACCTCGCGGATCGTCCGCGCCGGCGGCAGAAAGTGCGACCCCGCCGCGATCAGCTTGAGTCTCAGCCCCCGGTGCGCCCGCACCGCGTCGATCACCGGGCGCAAGAGCCCGAACTCGGCCCGCGTGCCGGTCACGATCGCCACAGTCTTTCGCTCGGCTCTCTTCACTCGATGCCTTGATGCCCCGTGCCCCATGCCTTCTTCATCGTTCACCCGCCCCCGCACACTCAACCTCCCAGCCACTCCGCCACCAGCGGCATGTCTCCCTCCGCCGCGCGCGCCAGCCGCCGCCCCAGAACCTCACCCAGCATGAACGGCGGCAATCCCGTGCCCGGCCGCTTGAAGGTCAGGTCTTCCCGCGTCAAGACGTGCCCCGCCGGCAGATCACGCCGCACCACGATCGACTGCCGCGACACCCGGCGAACGTCCTGCTCACACTCCAGCACGCTCTTGCCCGCGCGATCACCCGCACCAGCGCGGGGCATCCCCGCCCGCGCCCGCGCGCCCTCGCGCGAGAGCGCGATGTACCGCGCCATCCCCTCGCGCTCCATCGACGCCGCGTGGTCCGGGCCCGCCGCGCGCCGGTTGTACGTCATGTGCTTCTCCAGCACGCACGCCCCCAGCGCCACCGCCTCGCGCCCCGTCCCCTCGCCCGTCGTGTGATCGCTGTAGCCCACGGGCGTGTCCAGCGCGGCCATCAACGCCCGAACGCCCCCCAGCGCCTCCGACCCCGCCGGCACCGGATAACTGCTCACGCACTGCAAGAACGCCAGCCGATCCCGCGCCGATTCCAGCCACGCCCGGCAGCGCACCACCTCGTCCAGCGTGCTCGCGCCGGTGCTCACGATCAGCGGCCGCCCCGTCGCGCACAGCGCGTCCAGCAGCGGCTTGTGGATGATGTCCGGCGACGCGGTCTTGTACGCGTCCCACCCCAGCCGCTCCGCGTCGTTCACCAGTTCCACGCTGAACACCGTCACGATCGCGTGAACACGCCGCGCCCGCGCCCGCGCCACCACCCGCTTCATCTGGTCGATGTCCAGTTGCAGCCGCTTCAGCATCAGGATCGGGTCGCTCTCACCCGCCGCCTGCTGGTACGCCGCCAGCTTCGACGCCCGGCTCATCAGCCGCTCCGCGTCAAACAACTGCAGCTTCACCGCGTCCGCCCCCGCCTCCGCCGCCGCGTCCACCAGCGCCTCCGCACGCTCCACCGAACCGTCGTGGTTCACGCCCAGTTCGGCGATCACGTACGGCGGGTGCTCCGCCCCGATTGGTCGCCCGGCGATGTTCATGGCGTGCCCACCGCGCGGGCCCCCGCGCGCAAGATCGCGTCCGCCACGATCAGGTCGATCGGCGCGTCGATGTCCACCACGCTCCCCTCCGGGTTCACCACGCCGCGCCGAACGCGACCAAAGAACGCGTGCGGCCCCGGCGCCACGCCCGGCACACCCAGGAACAGCGCCCGCCGCTTCACCACCAGCACGCCCCCGTCGGGCACGTGGCACGCCGGCAGATCCTGCCGCCGATACACGCCGTGGTTCAGCACCTCGCCCTCCCAAGGCCCCACGTTCCCCGCCTCGTCCACTCGCGCCATCCACCACGGGTGCATCTTGCCCACCGGCGCATACGACTGCACGCTGTCCGCCCCGCTCTCGATCATCAGCGACAAGGCCCGGTCCACCAGCCCCGCCGGCCTCACCGGCACGTTCGCGTACAGGATCACCACCGGCCGGTCCGCGGGCGAGACGCCGCCCTCCCACAGTTCCACCTCGCGCACCGCGTGCCGCACCGCTTCGTCCACCGGGCTGGTGTCGGTCGCCAGTTCGTCCGGGCGATCCACCACCTCCACGCCCATCGCCCGCGCCGCCGCGCGGATGCCCGGCCCGTCAGACGACACCACCACCCGCTTCGCCAGCACGCTCTCCCGCGCCGCGTCGATCGTCCACGCGATGCACGGCCGACCCGCCACCGGCGCGATGTTCTTGTTGGGCACGCCCTTGCTGCCCGCCCGCGCCAGGATCACCACCAGAGGCGTGTTCATCGCGCCGCCCCCTCCAGCACGCCCGCGCGATACTCCGCCGTGTCCAGCGACGCTCGCCGCACCGCCAACCCAGGCAGCGTCAGCGGCGTGATCCGCGCGCCCTCCACCGGCGCGGGCAGCGCGTCGATGATCGCGCACCGGCACGCCATCAGCCAGCGCACATACCACCCTTCGATCTGCTCATACACCTCGTCGCGCCGCGTGATCCGCGGCACGATCCACGGCGGCGCGCTCGCCAACGCCGTCGGCGCGCCCGCGGGGTCCACCCCGCGACGACCCGCCATCAGCCGGGCCACGTTCGCCTGCGCCCGGGCCAGCCCGCCCTCGTCGCGCCCCGTCAGCCGGGCGTACGTCCACGCGTCGTCCGCGTACAGGTCCACGCTCACCGCATCAACGCCCGGGCCCAGCAGCACGCTCAGGTCATCGCCCTCGCGGTCAAGGTCCACGCGAACGTGAACCGCGCCCGCTCCGGCCCGCCGCGCATACTCCACGCCCGCCGCGATCACGTCCATGGGCGCGTCGTGGGCCAGCACCTCCACCGCCGCGCCTTGCATCCGCGCCGCCGTCGGCGTGGGCCCGCCCAGTTCCCACCGCACCACCGAGGGGCAGGCGGGCCGCTCCGCCCGCGCGTGCGACTCCAGCACGCGGGCCACGTCCTCCGCACCCGCCGCGCCCGCGTCCAGCCCCGCGTTCACGATCGCC
>JALHNL010000121.1 GCA_022843545.1 Phycisphaerales bacterium
CCTCGGCCGCTTCGGCCTGTGCACGCAAGGCCTCGACACGAGCCGCTTCAGCCGCCGCGGCGGCAGCCGCCGCCTGACGAGCGAGCGCCTCGGCGCGGGCCGCGGCTTCCGCCGCACGCTGCTCGGCCGAACCCGGCGCGGGCTGGTTCGCGGCGATCGCTAGCGGAGTGAGCATGCTGCCGGCCACCATCGCCAGGAGCAACGGGGTACGCATGAGGCGACCCGAGAGGGAGGAATGACCAGCCGCGCGCGCGATGCGGTTCTTCATAAAGAGTTTCCCGACGAAGGGATGGGAAGGCCGTGAGCCGAGAACCCGAGACACGAGACGGGAAGGAACTCCCGTAGGGATCAGAGGTTACCGCCACCCTTGAAATTTTGTCAAGAGACTCAAAGAACATTCGGCCGGCGCGGCATTTGCGCCTCGCCGCCGCGCCAGGGCTCCATAACGGACTTCATCAGGTTCTAGGACCCGAAATGGGCCGTTCTTGCGCCTTGCGGCGCATGAACTCTGGAATTCAAGTTCATGAGTAGGTGCATATACCCATAACATCACCCAAACCCGCCCGATCTGGGATCATCGACACCAAAAAGCAAAGCCGCCCGTCAGCCGGGCGGCTTGTGGACCTGCGGTGAATTGTTGCCAGACAGCACCGGTTACGGCTGAGTCGCGGCGGGCGCCGTCGCCGTGCGGGTCTCGTTGTACCCGCTCGGGCGGTTCTTGCGGATGGCGGCGGCCAGGGCCGTCTTGTCGCTGTACATGCTGCTCCCCAGGAGGTCGGTGGCGACCAGCGTGGTGGGCTGCTCCTTAAAGGTGATGACGTAGTTGCGGCCCGAGTTGCAGCCCCCGGCCAAGGCCGCGAGAGCAAGGGTGCCAAGGGCGAGCAGGGTGCGACGGGCGGGGCGGGCGAGAAGATTCATGCGGGTGTCTCCGTGCGGGTGCGTCGTGCGAGCACCAGCACATCGACGCTCCCCGGACAGGTCACCACCCCGTGGACCGTGAACAGGTCCACGCGAGCGAAATCTCCACCGATTGTGAGGATCAGCGGATCGCCACCGGCGATGAGGCGGGCGGATAACCCGCGCAAAAGCCCGAAAAAACAACACGGGCGACCGAGGGGGTCGCCCGCGTGTTCGAAGTGGAGGCAAGGGGACTCGAACCCCTGACCTCATCCATGCCATGGATGCGCTCTACCAAAACTGAGCTATGCCCCCGAATTGTCGCCCCGGGGCAAACCCCGCTCGGCAGGGGGATAGTAGCCCGGTTCCGGGCCTTTGAGTAGCCCGGAGGGCCAGAGAACAGGAAGACCCGCCCGGGCTACCCCAGCAGCCGGTCCACCGCCGCCGCCACGTCCGCAAACGCGATGCGGTCGATCCGGCAGCGCTGGGGGTGCTCATCAGCGACCTCGTCCGGGGGCAGGGAGGGGTCGGCGGTCAGGATCACCTCGCGCGGGGCGCCGGGGGCTTCGGGCAGTGTGGTCCAGCGCGGGTCGGTCGGGCCAAAGAGCGTGACGCACGCCACGCCCATGGCCGCGGCGATGTGGCGCGGCCCGGTGTCGTTGGTGATCATCACCCGGGCCCGGGCCACCACGCCCTTGAGCGCGCCGACGGTGATGCCCAGTTCGGTGAGGCAGGCGACCCGGGTCTCGTCCTCCGGGTGATTGAGCGCAACCGCGTCGCGGATGAGCCGCACCACCTCCGCCTCGCCCGGCGAACCGTTGATGAGCACCTTCAGCCCGTGGCGGGTGATGAGGTGGTGGGCCAAGGCGGCGAAGCGCTCCAGCGGCCAGCGCTTGGCGGGGTTGTTGCCGCCCGGGTTCACGAGCGCGAAGGGCTGGTCCAGCGCGCCGGCTTTCGCCAGCACCTCTTCGGATGCACGCCGCTGAGGGTCGTTCACGCCCAGTTCAAGCCG
Organism: Phycisphaerales bacterium; assembly: GCA_022843545.1. Classification (GTDB taxonomy): domain Bacteria; phylum Planctomycetota; class Phycisphaerae; order Phycisphaerales; family UBA1924; genus JALHNL01. The sequence continues at coordinate 1,910 of JALHNL010000121.1, forward strand.
GCACGTGACCTCGGCGGCGGGGACGTTCAGCGCCTGCAGCAGAAGCCGGCCCGCGGCCAGGTAGTAGTCCACCGCCGAGATCGGCTCATAGCCCGAAGTCTTCCACTTGGGCTCGGCGCGCCGCGGCGGGGTGAGTTTGTGCGTCAGGAGCATCCCGCGCGCGTCGCGGTCATAGCCCACCCGCACCGGGATGCCTGCCAGCCGCACGGTGATCGCGGTCGCGAATGAGTTGGGGAGCAGCAGCGCGGCGTCGAGGCGATAGGGCACCAGCCGGGCGGCCACTCTGGGCGGGCCCATCAGCGTCCGCGCGTCGGCCTCGATGACCTCGTCCACCAGGTCCACGCCATCGAGCAGGTCGGCCATGCCCTGGCGCCCCATGGCCACGATGATGCTCCGGGGCAGACTGTCGCGCAGCAGACGCAGCGTGGGCGTCGCCATCACCGTGTCCCCCAGCCATGACGGCAGGAAGACCAGCACCCGTGGCGGCTTGGGCGCGGGGTCGCTCACCGGGCCCGCCCCAGGATGAGCCTTGCCGCGGCCGGCAGGTCGGCGCAGTCCGCGGGGGATTCGCCGCTGGTGGCCAGCAGGAAGCACCGGTCGCGCGCGAGCCCGCCGTTGACCGCCGCCTCCACGTCTCGGGGCTTGTCGCCCACGGCGAACGAGGCGGAGACATCGATCCTCAGTTCGCGTGAAGCGGTGCGGATCATGCCCGGCGCGGGTTTGCGCCAATCGTGCTCGATGTTGAAGGGCGCGACCGAGCCGGTGGGGTGATACGGGCAGTAGTAGAGCCCGTCGAGTCGCACGCCCGAGTGCTCGAGCAGCAGGTCGCGCATCCGGTCGTTCACCGCTTCCACCTCCGGCAGCCCGTAGCCGCCCCGGGCCACCCCGCCCTGGCTGGTGAAGACCACCAGGGCCAGCCCCGCTTCGCGCAGGGCGCGAAGCGCACCGGCGGCGCCCGGCATCAGACGGACCAGTTCGGGACGCCACAGGTCTCCCGGGCGCGAGGAGTCGGCCGTCACCCCCTGGGTGTCGATGATGGTGTCATCACGATCGAGGAAGACGGCGGCCCTCATGAAGCGGGCGAGCATACCCGAAAGCCCGGCGCGGGGCCCCGCTCCGCCCGGCCCGGGGCATGGCCCGCGGGATAGGCTGGAACCATGAGCACCGCCGAACACGACGCCCGCGAGTATGTCCTGGGTACCGGGCGCGATGAACTGGAAAGACTGGGCCTTCAACACCGGCTGTGGGGCGATGCGGCGCACGAGGCGTGGAGGCACGGAGCGATCGCGCCGGGCGCCAACGTCCTGGACGTGGGGTGCGGTCCGGGCTACGCGGCGCTGGACCTGGCCAACCTGGTGCTGGCGGAGGGCGCGGTGACGGGCATCGACGAATCCGCCTCGTTCATCGCGCACCTGAACGCGCAGGCTCATGCCAGGGGGCTCGACTACGTCCGCGGCGTGGTGGGCGACGTGCAGAACCTGGAGGCCGCGCTGCCCGGCGCCCGGGGGTCGTTCGACGCGGCGTACGCCCGGTGGGTGCTGTGCTTCGTGCCGCGGCCCGAAGAGGTGATCGCGGGGGTGGCCTCGATGCTCAAGCCCGGGGGGCGGTTCATCGTCCACGACTACTTCAACTACACCTCCATGACCATGGCCCCGCGCCGCGCCTCGCACGACAAGGCGGTGGCCGCGACCGCCAAGAGCTGGCGCGACCGCGGCGGCGACCCCGACATCGTGGGGCGGCTGCCGCGGCTGCTTGAGCGCTGCGGGCTGGAGGTCACGCGCCTGCGCGTTCATCAGCGGCTGGGCATGCCCGGTTCATCGATGTACGCCTGGCCGCACGTGTGGTGGAAGGTGTACGCGCCCAAGCTGGTGCAGATGGGCTACCTCGCGCAGAGCGACTGCGACGAACTGCTCCGCGACCTGAATGAGATCGCCGGGAGCACGACCGATTTCGTGGTCGTGCCCCCGGTCTATGAGGTCGTGGCGGTCAAGGTGTGAGCCCCGGGCACCGGCGGCACGGGCCGGTCAAGGTCGCGTGCCGGAGCCGCGGTCGGCGGGCGACACGCCCGCCCCGCCCGTCCCGGTCACTGGCATCCGTCGCCGAACGCGTTGACGAACGCGATGATGTCGTCGACGGTCAGTTCGCCGTCGGGGTCGGCGGGCGGGCCGCCGATGCCCGTGATGTCGGCCGCGCTGCAGGGGGAGGCCCCCGGGCATCCGGTGCCGTCGCCGAAGAGATTCACGAAGGCGATGATGTCGTCAACGGTGAACTGCCCGTCGGGGAGCGAGGGCGGGCCGCCGATGCCGGTGATGTCGGCGTAGGCGCAGGGGATGAGCAAGCGATAGGACGTGGGCGTGCGCTCGACGACCCAGTTGCGACCGGGGCCCAGCGGGGGCAGATCGAGGGTGGCGAAGTCGCCCGAGATGGGCCCGGTGATGATGGTGAACGACGCGCCGGACTGACCGGTATAGGTCCCGCCGAAGGTGACCTTGAGCTTGCCGCCAAGAGTCATCGAGCCGCTCTGGATGCGCACGCGGTCGAAGTTGCCCGGCGCCTGCCCGCCGATTTCGATGGCGGTGACAGTCGTGGGGGCGAGCGCGGCAGAGCAGAAGTCCAAGAGGATGTCGTTGTAATCGGACGGCCCGAAGCCGGGCGACAGCGTGCCCTGGATCGTCGGGTTGAAGCTGTAGAGCACGCCGCGCCCGGCGATGGTGAGATCGGGCCCAAAGGTTCGTGCTGAGCCGCTGGCGGGTTCGAAGCGTGCGGAGTAGATGTCGCTGGAGGCGTTGAGACGGATGACGCCCGCTCCGGATGTGACCGGCGCCGTGGGGTTGAAGCGCGAGATCGCCCCGCTGGCGCTGGCGTTCACGGTGATCAGCCCGTCGATGGAACCGCCCGAGACGTTGAGCTGGGCGCCGCTGTTCACGTTGATCCGCCCGAGGATGGTCGCGCCGGTGATCGTGGGCGATGGACCGGAGGGAACCTCGATGAAGCCGGTGTCCTGAGATTCGATGGTGCCGCCCGTGACGGTGACGGAGAGAAGCTGGACCACGCCGCCGTCGCCGGCGCTCAGGCGGCCCTGGCTCGTCTGGGTCAGCGAGGAGTTGACGAGTTGCAGCAGCCCGCCGGAGACCGCGGCCATCTCGCTCTGGTTGGTCGCGTTGCAGAAGTCGAAGCGGATCGCCTTGCCTGACTGGTCGGCGAGGACCAGGCCCTGGATCGTCGGGTTGAAGTTGTAGAAGACGCCGGTGCCGCGGATGGTCTGCCCCGGACCGAAGGTGCGGGCCGCGCCGCCGGGGGCTTCGAGTCGGGAGAGATAGGGATCGCCGGCCGTCGCGTTGAGGAGGATGGTGCCGGTGCCCTGAAGCGCCGCGCTCCCGCCCAGGAAGAGCCGAGAGATCTGGAAGCCCCCGCTGGTGTTGACAGTGATGACGCCGTTGTTGATGATGTCAGCGGCGCCGGTGTTGAGGTTTGAATTGAGGTCGATGCCCAGACTGCCGGTGAGGGTCACCCCGGTGATCGTCGGGTTCGAATTGAACATGGCCCGGACGGCGCCGGTGCCGGTGGAGTTCAGCACTCCGCCCGATATGGTGCAGTTGTACAACTCGACCTGCCCGCCGCTCTCCGCGGTGATGATCCCCGGGCCGGTCTGCGTGACGCCGGTGTTGGTGAACTGCAGGCGGCCGCCGCTCCGGGCCCGGAGCGTGCCGGTGTTGGCGGCGCTGCAGAAGTCCAGCCGCAGAACCCTGCCCGGGAGGGCGGCGGCCACCAGCCCTTGGATCTGCGGGCTGAAGTTGTAGAAGACGCCCGAGCCGCGGACGGTCTGGCCGGGCCCGAGCGTGCGGACCGCGCCGCCCGGAGCCTCGACGCGTGCGGTGTACGGATCGCCGCTGGTGGAGTTGAGCACGACGGTGCCCGTGCCCAGCACGCCTCCACCGCCCGACAGATCGAGCCGTGAGTAGTTGCTGCCGGCGGTCTCATTGACCAGGATGGTGGCGTTATTGATGATGCTCGTCGCGCCCACGGAGAGATTGGAGTTGTTCGAGACCGCGATGTTGCCCAGGAGCGTGACGCCCGAGACGCTGGGCGAGTGGCTGAAGATCGTGCGGACCACGCCGCCGGAGAGGCCCGAGAGCGTCCCGCCGGTGATGCCGACGTTGTAGAGCTCCACCGCGCCGGCGCCCGTCGCGGCGATGAGGCCGGCGGTGTTGGTCACGCTGCTGTTGGTGAGCTGCAGGGGCCCGGCGGTGGCGCGGAGCGTGCCGGTGTTGGTGACGGTGCAGAAGTCCAGCCGGAGCGGCCGGCCGGGCACGTCCGCGTCAATCACGCCCTGAACCTGCGGCTGGAAGTTGTAGAGCACGCCGGTGCCGCGCACGAGCTGCCCGGGGCCGAGCGTGCGGACGGAGCCGCCGGGCGCTTCGATGCGCGCCGTGTAGAGGTCGCTCGCGCTTGAGTTCAGGACGATCGTGCCGATGCCCAGCACCGCCGCGGAGCCGTTCAGCTGGAGCCGGGTGAAGCTCCCGCCAGCCGAGTCGTTGATCGTGATCAGGCCGTTGTTGAGGATGTCGGCGTTTCCGGTGTTGAGGTTGCTGTTGTTCTGGATCGCCATGTTGCCGGTGATCGTGAGTCCGGAGATGGTCGGACCGTGGCCGCTCATGGCGCGGACCACGCCCGTGCCCGCGCCGCTGAGGTTGCCGCCGGTGATGGTCGAGTTGTAGAGCTCCACCGCGCCGGAGCCCGACGCCGACACGAGCCCGCCCGTGTTGTTCACGCTGGAGTTCTGGAACTGCAGCAGGCCCGCGCTGGCGGTGAGGGTGCCCGTGTTGTTGATCGACATGAAAGACGAATGCAGCGCACGACCGGCGACATCCGCGTCGACCAGCCCGGCGTTGCTCATCGAGTGATTGTAAAGCAGGCCCGTGCCGGCGATGGTGTGCGAGACCCCGTGGGTGTACGCCCCGCTCATCTCGATCCGCGCCGACGAGATGTCCGCCGCCGCGCCGTTGAGACGCAGGAGCCCCGTGCCCCCCAGCGACGTTCCGTTCGCCGGGCTCAGCCGGGCGATGGAGTTGATCCCGGACGGGTTCACGAGGATGAACCCGTTGTTGGTGATGCTCGCGGTGCTGAGCGTGACGCCCTCGTTGATGTACAGGCTCGCCGCGGTGTTGGAGATCGTCACGGCGCCGACGCTGGTGCCGCCGGTGACTGTGGCGACATACGCCCCCGTCAGCCCCAGCACGGCCGGGTTGACCGGCGAGGGCAGCCCCGAGGTCCAGTTGGCGAAGTCGCTCCAGGCCCCGCTCACCGGCGCGGCCCAGGTGGTCTGGGCCACCGCCGCGGCCCACGGAAGCGCACACCCGGCGACAGCGACCAGGGCGGGGATCAGACGGGAGCGGTGAAGACGTTCGGACATGGGTCACCTCGTGTGTGGATGGGCTGGTGCTGCTTCGGGGCCGGATAACCGGCCCGGGCCGGCGGCTGGCCACCCGGGCCACGGTGACCTAGCTCCCTCACACACACTTCTGACGAAATCTCGCGTTTACCCCCCGGAAGCCCCGCGTCCGTGGGGTATTCTGTGGAGGCATGCTCACCGGCACGCAGACCCACGCCACCCTTCTGGCCCGCCTCGCCGGGGACGACGCCCCCGCCGCCTGGCCGGAGTTCGTGTCGCGCTACGGCGACCTGATCCGGGGCTTTGCGCGCCGGCGGGGCCTTCAGACGGCGGACGTGGACGACGTGACGCAGGACGTGCTGGTTTCGCTGTCCAAGGCGCTGCCCGGCTTCCGCTACGACCCGGCCAAGGGCAAGTTCCGGTCGTACCTCAAGACGGTGGTGGTTCGCGCGATCGCGAAGAGATCGCTTCAAAGGCGCGGCGAGTTCACGCTACTAGATCTTGACGGCGCGACGCGCGACGGGCTGGACGCCCCGGACGCCGAATCGCACTGGGAGGTCGAATGGCGCCAGTACCACGTCCGGCTCGCGATGCGGACGATCAACTCGGAGTTCAACGAAGCGGACCGATCCGCCTTCGAGCTCTACGCGCTCCACGGACGCGAGGCCCGCGACGTGGCGAGCGACCTGGGGCTGAGCGTGGACCAGGTCTATCAGGCCAAGTCGCGCATCACCCGCCGGCTCGCCCAGCTCATCGAGGCCCAGGTGCAGGACGAGGGCTGAGCTCTCAGGAGTGCGCCCGATGACCGCCCCCACTCCTTCCACGCCGTCTTCCGCTCCCGGACCGGCGGGCTCGCCCGCGTGGTACCTCGACGAGACCTCGCTTCTGGGCGAGGTGAAGCGCACCGTCCGCGGCGCCGCCGCCTCGGCCCCGGCCATCGCGGGCTACGAAGACCTCGTCGAACTGCGCCGCGGCGGGCAGGGCGTGGTCTTCGCGGCCACGCAGACATCGACCAGCCGGCGCGTGGCGATCAAGGTGCTGCTGGAGGGCGCGCTGGCCTCCACCGCGGCGCGCCGGCGCTTCGAGCGCGAGATCGACCTGGTCGCCTCACTGCGCCACCCGGGGATCGTCCGCGTGTACGACAGCGGCAGCACCGCCGACGGGCACCCCTTCTGCGTCATGGAGTTCATCGAGGGCGGGCCGCTGGACGAGTGGGCCGGGTCCAACGTGGGGCGCGGCGGGCGGCCGCCGCGCGAGGTGGTGGACCTCCTGCGCCGCGTGTGCGCCGCCGTCCACTTCGCGCACCAGCGCGGGGTGATCCACCGCGACCTGAAGCCCAGCAACATCCGCGTGGACCCGGCGGGTGAGCCGCACGTGCTGGACTTCGGGCTCGCCAAGACCGTGGGCGTGCAAGGCGGCGCGACGCAGGTGAGCACGACCGGTCAGTTCGTGGGCTCGCTGCCCTGGGCCAGCCCGGAGCAGGCCCGCGGCGAGGTGGACGACATCGACGTGCGCACCGATGTGTACTCGCTGGGTGTGATCCTCTATCAGTTGCTTGTCGGCGCGTTCCCGTATGAGGTCAAGGGATCGCTGGCGGCGGCGATCCGCGCCATCCAGGACCTGCCACCGCACCCGCCGCGGGCGCTGGCGACGTGGATGGACGAGGACCTCTCGACCATCCTGCTGCGCGCGCTGGCCAAGGAGCCCGCGCGCCGGTACCAGTCCGCCGGCGAACTGGGCGATGACCTGCAGCGCTGGCTGAAGCGCGAGCCCATCGCCGCCCGCGCCGACAGCACGTGGTACGTCGTGCGCAAGACCGTCGCGCGCCACCGCACGCTCGCGGTCGCGGCGGCCCTGGGCGTCGTGCTGCTCACCGGCTTCGCGATTGTCATGTCCGTCATGTACGGCCGCACGCTGCTGGAGCGTGACCGGGCCGACCGCGAGCGGGCCGTCGCCACCGCGGAGCGC
>JALHNL010000122.1 GCA_022843545.1 Phycisphaerales bacterium
GAACCGCACCAGCGCCAGCGCCGCCAGCAGCGGGCGGGCCGGGTCGCTCTCGTCAGCCTCGAATTCGCCCGTGTCCAGGCGATAGGCCCCGCCGCGGAACGCGCCGGAGGCCGGGTCGATCCGGCGCGCCAGCGCCGCGGCGACCTGCGCCGCCCAGAACTGCAGTTCCGGTCCGGAGTCGATGTCGGTGCGCTTGATCGGGCGGGCTCCGCGCTCCAGCATCATCGGCTCGCGCCCCGCGCCGCCCTGCGCTGTGTGAACGGTCGTGAACTTGTACAGCCGGATGTCGTGCTTGTCGCGCAGCACGTCCATCCGCTCCATCGCCACTTCGGCCGAGCCGACCATCTCGGCGATGAGCCCGCGGGCCGCGTCGGTGGGCAGCCGCCCCCGGGCGAGCATCTGCGCGGGCGAAATCGCGCGGATCTGCCCCGCCCGTTCCACCGCCAGCCCGTCAAGCCCCGGGCGCAGCAGCACGTCGAGCTCTTCGAGCGAGCCGGGCGACACGGGCGTGAGCGGGCCCGCCAGTTCGAGGCTGATCGCCGACTGCCGGCCCAGTTCGGCGAGCCTCTCGGGGCGGAGCAGGTCGCGGGGGATCGGTGCGCCGCGGTCGGCCTCGCCCAGGGCCTCATCCAGCGCCGCCTTCAGCGTCGCCCCGGCGGGCTGCGGGCCGGCCCAGATCGCACCCCCCGAGCCCAGCACCCGGCCCTCGGCCCGCAGCAGCACGAAGCAGCCATGGGCGACCCCCGGTACCGGCTGGAGGTTATCGGTCGACCAGACATCCACCGCGCCGCGCGCGCTGCGATAGGCGTTCATCACGCGTGCAGGCGTGGGAATCTCCTCCGACCCCGCGCCGGGCAGGTCCGGCTGGGCCTGGGTGGGACACGCCGGTCCGAGAAGTACGCCCGCGGCCACGACCAGCCGGGCGGCCACGCTGGCGAGTGTCGCCCGAGGGCGCGCGGTGGTGTCGATTCGCGGCGACAGCGGGGCGAGGGCTCGGTGGGCGGTGGGGGGCATGTTCACCTTAGACGCCTGGCTGGTGGCCGGGTTCTCGTTCATGGGGCATGGTTTTATCAGCCCCGGGGCCGGGGCGTCCGAGAGCCGCCGCCGCGGGCGGGCTCTGGCACGCCGGTCGCACTGTGACCCGTGCCTCGCACAACCGGAGATCAGCCCATGAGCACGCTTCTGACCTTCACGTCCAACCGCCAGCGCATCGCTCTGCTGACCCTGCTCTCGTTCATGGCCATGTGCTGATCTCCCGGGGCCCGGCGCCCCTCACCTGATGGAATCTCGCGGCGGGTTGGCTGCCCCCCGCAACGGTTCGTGTTCCTTCCGCTCGGTGTGCTCCTTGTGTCGGTGGGTTTGGGTCCCCGCTCCGGCGGGTAGAAAGAGAAAAGGCCCGCGTCGTTCTGACGCGGGCCTTTGTGCTTTACCGGGGGATCAGCCTCGGGCGGGCGCGGGGGCCCGCCGGGGTCACTCCTTGGCCTTCTTGCCGAAGGAGATCTTGTCGGTGCCCATCGCGCCGTGGGCGTCCATGCCGCCCTTGGTGGGGATGGGACCGCGCTTCTCGGCCTTGCCCTCGCTGGGGCGGGCGTCGCGGTCGCTGGTATCGCCCCACTGGGCGCGCTTGAGCGACAGGCCGATCTTGCGGTCGGAGGTGTCGACGCGGAGGATCTTGACGTCGATCTCGTCGCCGATCTTGACCACGTCCTGCGGGTTCTCGACCTTGTGATCCGCCAGCTCGGAGATGTGCAGCAGGCCCTCGAGATCGCTCTCGAGCTCCACGAACACGCCGAAGTTGGTGATCTTGGTGACCTTCCCGCGGATGACCATGCCGGGCTTGTAGTGCTCGGGGATGGCGGTGACCCACGGGTCCTCGGTGAGCTGCTTGACACCCAGGCCGATGCGCTGCTTCTCGCGGTCGACATCGAGCACGACGCAGCGGACCACGTCGCCCTTCTTGTAGACCTCGTTGGGGTGCGTGACCTTCTTGGTCCAGGAGATGTCGCTGACGTGCAGGAGGCCGTCGATGCCCGGCTCGATCTCGACGAACGCGCCGTAGTTGGCCAGGTTGCGCACCGAGCCCTCGATGACCGTGCCCGGGGGGTACTTCTCGCTGACGAGCTCCCACGGGTTGACCTCGGTCTGCTTCATGCCGAGGCTGATTTCCTGCTTGTTCTTGTCGATCTCGAGCACGACCACGTCCACGTCGTCGTTGACGTTGACGAGCTCGGAGGGGTGGCTGACGCGGCGGGTCCACGACATCTCGGAGATGTGGACCAGGCCCTCGATGCCGTCCTCAAGCCGCACGAAGGCGCCGTAGGACATGAGGTTGACGACCTTGCCGCGGATGCGCGAGCCCACCGGGTACTTCTGCTCGATCTCCTCCCAGGGGCTGGCTTCCTTCTGCTTGAGGCCCAGGGCGATCTTCTCTTTCTCGCGGTCGATGTTGAGGACCTTGACCTCGATCTTCTGCCCGAGCTTGAGCAGCTCGCTGGGGTGGTTGATGCGGCCCCAGGACATGTCGGTGATGTGGAGCAGGCCGTCGATCCCGCCCAGGTCGATGAACGCGCCGAAGTCGGCGATGTTCTTGACCTCGCCGGTGACCATCTCGCCTTCCTTGAGCGTCTCCATGAGCCGCTTCTTGGCGGTCTCGCGCTCCTCCTCGATGAGCTTGCGGCGCGAGATGACGATGTTGCGACGCTCGGTGTCGATCTTCAGCACGCTGGCGCGGATGCTGCGGCCGATGTAGTCGCCGATCTCGGCGGGGCGGCGCACGTCAACCTGCGAGGCGGGCAGGAAGACGGGCACGCCGATGTCCACGAGCAGGCCGCCCTTGATCTTGCGGGTGACCTTGCCCTCGACCACGTCGCCCTCGCGGGTGGTGTCGATGAGCCGCTGCCAGTTGAGCTGGCGGTCGGCCTTGCGCTTGCTGATCTGGATCTGCCCGCCCTCGCCGTCGATCTTCTCGAGCAGGACCTTGACCTTGTCGCCGGGCTTGATGTCGGCGCCCTCAAACTCTTCCTTGGGCACCATGCCCTCGGACTTGAGCCCGACTTCGATGACCACGTCGTCGCCCGCGAAGCCCACGATCTCGCCGTCGAGGATCGTGCCTTCCGAGAAGTCCTTCATCTGCTCGCCCAGGAGCGAACCCATGTCGCCCTTGGCCACGTCCTTCCCGTACGCCTCCGCGAGCATCTTCTCGATGTCGTCGCCCTTGAGGTTGAGGGAAGCGATGAGATTGCCGTCGATCATGTGCGTGTAAACCTTTGGCCCGCGGAGGGATGCGATTGAACCCTCTGCTCGGTGTGATCGCGTGCCGCCGGGATGGCCTGGGCGAACGGGCAGCCATGCCCGAAGCCGGCCAGCCCGGGCGGATGACGCCCACGGGCCGGGACCGAGAAGAGGACGAGCGGGATGATAGGCCGGGGGGTGGAGTAGGGGGGTGGGGTGGGGGGGCCTTGCCCTCCGCCTATCGCCCGCCGCCCGTCGCCTTCTTCTTCGCCCGTCGGCTTCCGCCCGACCGCTTCCTCCACTCCGTGGTCAGCTCCCCCGCGAATCCCCAGTTGTCGGTGTCCACCTCGTCAATCACGATGTGCGTGTGCTCGGGCTTCTTGCCCAGCACGCTCACCAGCGTCGCCGTGATCTCCGCGATGATCCGGGCCTTCTGCTCCCGGCTGGGGTTGTTCGGGCCGTCCTTGGTGATCTTGACGTTGACGTAGGGCATGGGGGGGAGGGTACGTGGTGCGTGGTGCATGGCGAGTGGTGAGCTGGACCTCGTTCCTTGACTCCCCATTCGCAACTCGCGATTCGCGATTCGCCCCTCACGTCTCACCACGCACTACGCACCCCGCACCACGCACCTCCCCCGCTCAATCATGCATCACCGACTCCACCGCCCCGCCCCCCGCCAGCGAGGTCAGCACCCCCGGCAGGCCTGCCTGCAGCGACCCCCGCGCCATCACCGCGCTCGCCCCCGCCGCCTTCGCCGCGGCGAACGCCTCGACCAGCACGTGCGGGCCGAAGGCGACCACGGGCGTGGCGGCGTGGGCCGGCTGGGCGCGGAGGTGCCGGATGACGTCCAGGGCCGGCGGCCCCGCGTCCAGGTCCACCAGCAGAGCCTTCACCGGGCTGTCGGCCAGGCGGGCGGCGAGCATCTCGACATTCCGCACCGGACGAGCGGCGATCCCCATCGCGTCGGCGGTGGACTTGATCTTGGAGGCCCAGAGCAGATCGGCGGCGAGGTAGAGGAGCATGGGTCACACTAGGGCGGTGTGCGGTAGGCCTGAGGGGTCGCGCTCTTGGCCGGGGGAGCGACTCGCGGTGTTCGGCGTGCGGCGCAGATCGAGTCGCATTGAGGGACCGCTCTCCACGTGCGGGCGGTGGCATTCCGACTCGGCAGCACAAGTCCGATCGATTCTCGTGTATGCGCTTACATCGACCGCGCAAACTACCCCACAACCCCACCCCAGAGGCCTAACGTCCAGACCCGGGACCGCTCGGTCACGGGCTGTCATTCACGCCTTCCGCGAGAGATTCCGCATGACCACCGCACCGTCAGGCAAGACCAAGGGCAAGTCCAACTCCACCGCCGCGCCCAAGCGCGAAGTGATGCGCAGCCCGGTCTTCGCCGAGGTGGGTCTGCCCCCCGACCCGGACAATCTGTACACGCAGACGGTGGACACGATGCTGCAGGCCGCCGAGTGCCTGGGCGTGCCGCACGAGGTGCAGATCATCCTCGCGCAGCCCAAGAACGAGATCATGGTGCACTTCCCGGTGCGGATGGACGACGGGGAGTACAAGCTGTTCAAGGGCTACCGCGTTCAGCACAACAACGCGCTGGGCCCCTACAAGGGCGGCCTGCGCTTCCACCCCGACGTGCACCTGGACGACGTCAAGTCGCTGGCCTTCCTGATGACCATGAAGTGCGCCCTGATGCGGCTGCCCTTCGGCGGCGGCAAGGGCGGCGTGAAGTGCGACCCCTACGGGCTCACCAAGGGCGAACTGATGCGCGTGACGCGTCGCTTCTGCGCCGCGATCAGCCACGCCATCGGCCCCGACTACGACATCCCCGCCCCCGACGTGGGCACCAACGCCCAGGTCATGGCCTGGTTCGCCGACACCTACGAGTCGCTCACCGACTCCAACCGCTCCTCGTGGGACGCGCTGCGCGTCGTGACGGGCAAGCCGGTGGAAGTGGGCGGGTCGCTGGGGCGTGAGAAGGCCACCGGGCAGGGCGTCGTCGACGTCTGCACCGAGATCCTCCCCTCGCTGGGCATCAACGTGAAGGGGATGAAGTTCAGCATCATCGGTTACGGCAACGTCGGCTCGTGGACCGCCCGCATCTTCCACGACCTGGGCGCCAAGCTCGTCGCCGTCATCGACCACAAGGGCGGCATCCGCAACGACGGCGGGATCGACGCGCACAACCTCGCCGAGTACGTCGGCAAGAACGGCAGCGTCGACGGGTACGAGAAGACCTCCACGCTCACCGGCGCGGGCAAGAAGACCACCGCGGGCGCGACGAAGATCAGCGCGTCGGAGTTCTACCAGACCCCGGTGGACGTGCTGGTGCCCGCCGCGCTCGAGCAGATGATCAAGCCCGAGCAGGCCAAGCTCATCAACGCGAAGGTGATCGCCGAGGGCGCCAACGCCCCGACGACGCCCGCGGGCGACCGCGTGCTGAGCGAGCGCGGTATCGAGGTCTTCCCCGCCATCCTCGCCAACGCCGGCGGGGTCACGGTTTCGTACTTCGAGTGGGTCCAGAACAAAACCTGCACGAGCTGGTCGGCCGAGCGCGTGGACAAGGAACTGAAGCACATGATGGCCCAGGCGGCGCAGCGCACGCTCGCGGCCCGCAAGCGCTTCAACACCGACATGCGCACCGCGGCGTACGTGGCGGCCCTCGAGCAGATCGCCAAGGTCTACGCGGTCCGCGGCATCTTCCCGTGATGCCGGCCCGTCATCGCGACGGCAGACCCTGATCTTCTCCTCAAGGCCCCGGGCGACCGGGGCTTTGTGCGTTTTCGCCGGGCCGGCTCCGCGCTCACTTCCCCGCGCCCACCAGCCACGCCGCCACCTTCGGGTCGCCGTAGAACTCGTTCCAGCTCACGTGCCCCGCCTCGGGATAAAGCGTGTAGGTGGGCTCGTTGCCCGCGGCGCGCAGCCGCTCCACGCTCGTGCGTGCGTCGCTCTCGGGGATCACGGTGTCCTGGCCGCCGTGGCTCAGCCAAATGGGCGTGCGGGCCAGGGCCAGGGCCTGCTCGGGCGTGAGCGCGAAGGCCGCCGCGGGCGCGAGCGCCGCGACGCGGTCGGCGTGCATCGCGCCAAAGTGCCAGCACGCGCGCCCGCCCTGCGACACGCCGGTGTACACAACCCGCCGGCGATCCACCGGCCAGTCGGTGAGCAGCGCGTCGAGAAAGGGCAGCACCATCGCGTCAAACTCCGTCCACTGGCGCTTGTCGGGCTTCTGCGGGATCGCCACGATCGCCGGGAACCGCTCGGGGTTCTGCAGCAGCGCCAGGCCCAGCCCCTGCCAGATCGGGCGCGAGCCGTCCACGCCCGATTCGCCCGACCCGTGGAAGAACACGATCAGCGGCCAGCGCTTGGAGCGGTCGTAGCCCTGCGGCAGCCAGATGTGGTAGGGCAGTTCGCCCTCGGGCGTGGTCATCCTGAAGGCGTGCAGCCCGGGCGTGGTGGGGCGGGCCGGCGCCCCGCGCCCCGGCTCGCCCGCGCCGCTCACGCAGCCGCCGAGAGTCAGCGCCGCCAGGGCCAGAATCACGATCGTGAGCGCGTGGGTCATGCCCGAGTGTACCGGCGGTCGGAGCCGGCGGCGTCGCGGAAGGGGTGCGCACGCCGCCAGTCGTTCACTTCAGCGTGTGCAGCCCCAGCGCCGCGCGCTCGCGGTTCCACGCGATCATCGCCGCCGGCAGGTCTTTCACGAGTTTGATCAACTGGCTCGCCGTCACGCCCAGCATCACGCCGGCGCGCGACGGCTCCCACCCGCAGTCGGCGATCATGTCGAGCGCCTCGGCGAGCAGCGCGGGGTAGTCGGCGTGCGCCGGGTTGCACGCGATCCGCCCGCCGCGGACGCGCGAACGCCACAGCGCCGAGCCCGGCGGCTCGTCCAGCGCGGCCAGCCCGCGCCCCTTGGGCGGCTGGGTGCGGAATTCGATGGCCAGCTTCTCGCGCAGTCGGCGGACGGCGACGTGCTTGTTCTCGATCTGCGAGCGGCGCTCGCCCGCGTGCGCCACCAGGCCCGTGGGTGTGTGCTCGATCGTCACCAGCGTCTCCACCCGGTTGCGATTCTGCCCGCCCGGCCCGCCCGTTCGCCCCGTGCCCACCACGCACGACTTCAGCAGCACCTCGTCCGGCAGGCACGCCGGGTGCGGATAGGGCGCGGGTGTTTCGGGCGGGGCATGATGCACGCGTGCAGTCTACCTCAGGGGAAGGCGGGCTTGCATCCGGCCATCGCGGGGTAGGCGACCCGGCCCGGCGCCTCACGATTTCGCGGAATCCCGCCTCAGGCTCTCGAGGATCGATGCCTCGTGCACCGGCATGCTGGCGCGGTCGAGCGCTTCCTTGGCGCGATGGAACTCATCGGGGTTCACGCTCGCCCAGTCGGCCTCCGCTTTCTTCACGAACGCTTCAAGGGTCTCCGCCGCCGTGCGCAGCCGGGTCAGGGCGTCGGGCTCGATCCGCGCCGCCAGCGCGTCGGCCCGCGGCTTGATCCAGTGCAGGTCCAGCCGGGCGTTGGCGATGAGGTCGACGATGCGGTGGCGGGCCATGTCCTGGCGGGCGTGCGCGAACGACTCGGCCTCGATCCGCTCCACCTCCGCCCGCGTCAGCCCGTGGTTGGGGATCACCTGCAGCGACGCGCGCTTGCCGCTGCGCTGCTCCACCGCCGACACGTTCAGCACGCCCGACGCGTCCACATCGAACGTGACCCGCAACTGCGGAATGCCCGCGGGCATGGGCGGCAGCCCGGACAGCTTGAAGCGCGCCAGCAGCCGGCAGTCCGCCGCCATCTCACGTTCGCCCTGATACACCGCCAGCTCGATGCCGGTCTGGTTGTCCACGCTGGTCGAGAACATCTCCCCCGCCCGCGCGGGCACGGGGCTGTTGCGCATGATGATCTTCGCTACCGCGCCGCCCACCGTCTCGATACCCAGCGACAGCGGGATCACGTCGAGCAGCACCGCGTCGCCCCGCGCCCCGGCCAGGATGCTCCCCTGCACCGCCGCCCCCAGCGCCACCACCTTGTCCGGGTCCAGCGCCGTATAAGGCTCAAGCCCGAAGTGCTGCGCGACCATGCGCCGCACGAGCGGGATGCGGGTGGACCCGCCCACCAGCACCACGGCGTCCAGCGGCGCGCCGGCCAGTTGGCGCCGCGCGTCGCGCATCGAGCGCTTGCAGCAGTCGATGGACCGCTCCACCAGCGGGGTGATCATCGCCTCTAACTCGCCCAGGGTGATCTCGCGCTCGATCAGACCCGTGGACAGCTTCAGCGACACCTTCGTGCGCTCCGTCGCAGACAGCGCGATCTTCGCTTCTTCCGCCGCGGTCCGCAGGGCCCGCAGGTCACCGGGCGACAGCCCGGCCTTGTCGGGGCACAGCGTGTCCATCACGAGCCGGTCGATGTCGTCGCCGCCTAGGCGCGTGTCACCCGACGTAGCGAGCACCTGGAAGGCGTCGGGCCCGCTCTCTCCGGGGGTCAGGCGCAGGATGCTGACGTCAAAGGTGCCCCCGCCCAGGTCGTAGATCACCACCAGCCGCTCGCCCGCCGCGGCGCGATCCGCCCCGCGCAGGCCAAGTCCATACGCCAGCGCCGCCGCGGTGGGTTCGTTGACGATCCTCACCACGTCGAGCCCCGCGAGCCTTCCCGCGTCGCGCGTGGCTTGGCGCTGCGCGTCGTCGAAGTACGCGGGCACGGTGACCACGGCCTTGCCGATCGGGACGCCCAGCGCCCGTTCCGCCTGGCGCTTCAGGTGGGCCAGGATGTGCGCCGAGACTTCCTGGGGGGAAACCGTCGAGCCGTCCGGGAGCGCGACGCGGGCCGTGTCGCCCGGGCCTTCGACGACGCGGTAGCTCAGCCCCGCGATGTCGCCCGCGGCGTCGCGCACCCCGCGCCCCATCAGCCGCTTCACCGAGGCGATGGTGTTCCGCGGGTTCTCGGCCGCGGCCTCTCTCGCGTCCCATCCCACCACCGGCGCCGCGCCCGGCGCCAGCCGGACC
>JALHNL010000123.1 GCA_022843545.1 Phycisphaerales bacterium
CGGGGGGGGGCCCCCGGGTTAAGGGGCTTGAGGCTGGGGCGTGAGCCGATGCTTCAGAGCCCCCGACTTCAGTCGGGGTACTTGCGTCCGTGCGCTAGCGAAAAACCGCCCACTGATGTGGGCGGCTCAGATCGGTTAACAAACGGGGCAAATCGGCAAAGTGGAGGGAGCAAGAGGCGAGATGATTCCAGACGCGACTCGCGATGCACCACGCACCACGCACCACGCACCACGCACCACGCACCACGCACCACGCACCACGCACCACGCACCACGCACCCCTCACCCCTCACCCCTTCTTCCCAAAGATCCCCGACGCCATGCCCCCGATTTTGCCCAGCAGGCCGCCGCCGCCCTGGCTGGCGATCTGGCTGATGAGCGACTCGGCGGAGGCGGGGTTGGCCTTGAGGTGGTCCATGAGCCCGCCGACGACGGCGGTGGCGCCGGCCTGGGCCTTCTGCGTGCTGCCGCCGACCATGCCCGCGAGGTCGCCGAGGTTGAGCTGGTTGACGAGGCCCTGGACGCCGGCGGCGGCTCCGCCCGCGCCGGAGAGGAGTGAGGCGATGTCGAACTTTCCGGAAGAGAGCACGCCCGTGAGCAGCCCGCCGACCTTGGCGATGAAGCTGTCGGCCGCGCCGCCGGTGAGACCGGTGGCGCCGCTGAGTTTGGAGAGGATCATGGGCTTGGCCTGGCTGAGGATCTGGTCGAGCATGCCCTCAGCGTACTCGACGGCGGGCGAGTGTCAACAGCCCACAGGCCAGAAGCAGGGCCGAAGCGGGTGCGGGCACGGCCGGGGGGTTGAAGGGGTTGCTGGCGGAGAGGTCCCGTGGATCGAGGGTTGATCCCCGGTCGGGCATCACCTTGCGCAGGTGGGCGATGAGCGTGTCGAGGGTGATCTCGGTGGCGAGGGTGGCGCTAGCGAGCGTCATGCTGGTGCCCACGTGGATGTGCCCGGCGGCGAAGGTGCGGAACTCGGCGCTGGGCGACGAGTTGCGCGATTGGTACCACGTTCCGAGGAAGGACATGTAGCCCGAGAGGAAGGAGCCGCCGAAGTCGTAGGTGCTGGGCGTGGCGGGGTTGTACGCGGCGATGAAGGGATCAACCTCGGCGGTGGTGAAGGCGGCGTCGACCGCGCTGACGATCTGCTGCATGGGCAGCGTGTTGTTGTAGATCGTGCCCACGGGCTGCGCGAGGAACTCGGCGTCGGTGGGCACGGTCATGTTGGGCGCGGCGGCGCCGTTGTTGTCGAACCCGTCGCTGCTGTAGAGCGGCACCGTGCGCCCGGGCGGGCTGGCCTCGCCCGAGATGCGGAATCGCTGCGCGGCGGGCTCGAGTTCCCAGCCCACGGTGGTGTTGGCGCGGCTGAAGGTGATGATGGCGACGGGCTTGATCTCGGCGGTGATGCGCTGCCAGTCGGCCCAGGTGTCCTGATAGTCGACCTCGAAGTCGCCCGTGCCGCGGCCCCAGTTGGGCCCGGTTTGCCCGGGGAACTCGGGGAAGTAGGAGTGGATGTTGAAGCCCGAGTTGCGCCAGTTGCTGCCTTGCCAGCCGGCGGGGTTGCTCGCGGGGCTGGTGCTGAACTGGCGGACCATGTTGTTGGTGGGGGGCCAGTAGCCGGTGATGAGGATGTTGTTGGTGTATCCGGCGCGGGCGACGGGCGTGCAGAGCGCGGCGCCGGCGAGGGCGATGAGCGGCGCGAGCGTGCGGGTACGGGCGATGAGGGAAGTGGGTTGCACGTTACAGGAAGATGGCGTGGGATTGCGGGTTTGTCCAGTTTGCCCTGTCGATTGCGTGAGCGATTTCATGGTGATATCGCCTCGCTTGCCCGTGCCGAGATGGGCGGGCACGCATCGAACCGTGTGACGTGCGGCGGCCCGCCGCGAGCGGAAGGCCTGGCGAGAACGCGTACATCTCACCAAGTCGAAACTATCGCGGGCGGGCTTCCGAATACGTCACAGTCAGACACGGGAGTTCCGCGTCTGACGAACACGAGAAGCCGGGCGCACACCGGCAGAAAGGCCCAGCCATGCGTTCCTCCCGTCCACAGCTTGACCCGCAGCGCTTGATGCAGGCCGCCGAGGCCGCTCTGCACGCGGCGAAGGACGTGCAGGAGCACACGGGCGGGCCGCTTCCGTACCCGGCTGATCTGATGGGCTCGCCGCTGCAGCCTGACATGCTGGCGGAGTTCACGAAGTTCGAGATCGAGGAGGCGAGCGAGTTCCTGGTTCGGCTGGGCGAGATCGCGCCTCGCCGAAAAGCGGGATGAGCGACCATCCCCTGAAACGGTCATAACGTCAAATCGAACGAGCCGGGTTGCCCCAAATGGGGTGATCCGGCTCGTTACGTTGTTTGTGCGGTGTGAACACTTGCTCTGCCATGGGCGAGGTTGTAATCTGAATGAGTTGGGGTAAGCCGATAAACTCGGCTTGGCGTGATCAACACGGCGCTCGCCGTTGGGCCGCATCAGCCCGCACGCCACGAATACGAAGGAGTAGGCCATGCGGACCGGTCAGCCTGTGCGGCGTGGATTTACGCTCATCGAACTGCTGGTGGTGATCGCGATCATCTCGCTGCTGGTGGCGATCCTGTTGCCGGCGCTGAAGAACGCGCGGCAGACCGCGAAGATGATGGCCGAGCAGAAGGCGGTGAGCCAGGCGGTGGTGGCGTGGACGAACTACGCGGTGGACCAGAAGGACCGCATCATCGTGGCGTCCAACCACTGGGGCTGGGCGCACTCGACAGCGGACACGTACATGCTCCCGCCCGATCCGGCGCACCGCGGCAAGTTCATCGAGGGTTCGGCGGCGAAGGTGGGCTGGCCCATGCGTCTGGTGAACCACGCGAACCTGGAGTGGCGTGCGCTGGTGACCGACAAGCGTCTGCAGGACGTCCTGTGGAGCCGCGACAAGATCGGGTCGCTGATGGGTGACCAGTTCGTGACTTACAGCAACAATTCCTTCCCGGTCGGGTTCTTGTACCACCCGTCGATGGGATACAACGGCGTGTACGTGGGCGGCACCTACAACCACGGCGCTTTCCGCAGCAACGGCAACCACCCGGTGACCAACGTCCCGGTGGGCGGGCTGAACAGGCGGAACGCCGGCGGCGGGTTCTGGGTGGACAAGCTCAGCAAGATCCGCCGGCCCAAGGACCTGCTGGTCTTCGCGACTTCCCGCGGCACCGACGTGGCCAGCAATAGCTCGTGGTGGAACTGGGGTCAGGACTGGCCTGATCCGAACGGTACCGGCGAGGTCTTTGAGGGTTACTGGCTGGTCACGCCGCCCCGTCCGCACCCGATCGGGCGCGGCACGGATGTGGCCCCTTCGCTGGCGGGCGGATGGAGCACGAGCAATACGTATCGCGCGTCGGCCGCCCCGAGCACGTGGGGCAACCTCTCGGCCCGCAACTTCAGCAAGGTGGTGACCGGTCACGCCGACGGTCACGTGGACCTGCAGACGGTGCAGGAGCTGCGCGACATGCGGCAGTGGTCCAACTACGCCGACCGCCCGGACTGGAACTTCGTGACCGGGCCGTGAGTGATTGCGTCAGCGGTTGATTCACACCGGCACGGCTCATCCCGTGCCGGTGTTGTTTTTGGTGTACAATGACCGCGTTGCATTTCGGGAGGGTCTTATGGCACAGCGAACCGAACTTGGCGAGAAGCCCACATCCTCCGCGGCCAAGGCCCAGTCCAAGCCGCCGATGTGGAAGGTTGCGGTCCCGATCGTGATCATCGTCGCGGCGCTCGGCTGGACGGCGTTCACGCTGTTGAGCTCGCCTTCTGAAGAGGTGGTGTCGCCCAAGCCCAAGGCCATCGTGAGCACGATCCTGAATTCCATCGGCGACCGCGAGGAACTGCTCGAGCACGTGCGGGTGCTGGTGGAAGGGGACGACCCCGATGAGTCCAAGCGGACCGTGCGGATCACCGGCACGGTGAAGAACAAGGCCCTGCTGGACGAACTGGAATTGATCGTGAAGAGCGCGGCGGGTGACCAGCCGGTGGTGTTCGAGGTGAAGGTGAAGTAAAGCATTGGCCTGGGGGGCGGTAGGGGGGTTTGGGTGAATTGGATGTTTTTGGTGGCCCTCTGCCCAAACTGGGTGGTATAGTTCCCATACGCCATAGCCCAATCACGGGTCGCCGTTCTGGCGGGCCCGGATGATGGGGGAGTGCGTGTGTGGTTGGTGCATCCCGAAGAGGAGCCGTGATCATGGTGGTCCATCGCATGCGTCGTCGTCAGGGCGGGGGCTTTACGCTCATCGAACTGCTGGTGGTGATCGCGATCATCTCGCTGCTGGTGGCGATCTTGCTGCCTGCGCTGAAGAACGCTCGCGCCTTGGCGCGGATGAGCCAGGAGAACAGCCTGCTGAAGCAGACGCTGGACGCGAACATCAGCTACACGGCGGACTTCAAGGACGCGATTGTGCCCAGCGGCCCACACTGGGACTGGACGCACCTTGGCGGCACCGAGTATCACCGCCGGTACAACCTGATGATGCCCGACCCCGGCTACTACCGCATCGCGGGCGGGCAGGGCGTGACGTCGAACCTGGGCGTCCAGATTCTGCTTGAGGGCTCGGCGATCAAGGTTCACACCCACATCTGGGCGTATCACACGGGGTTTGACTACCGCGGCATCGTGCCCGACCCGGCGCAGTACGAGGCGTTCCGCCTTCGCACCCGCGACGGCTCGGGCCAGAGCCTGGGCGGTGCGTGGCGGAGCAACTACGCCCCCAGCAACTCCACGCAGGCGGCGTTCGGCTATCACCCGATCTTCGGGATGAACGCCGTGTATGTCGGGGGCGCGTTCCAGTTTGGCGCGTTCCGGGCGAACGAAATGGCGGACTTTGGCGCGTTCACCCCCCCGGGGCTGAATCCCCGTCCGTCGGGCGGCGGGTTCTATCTGACTCGGTTGTCCAACGCGACCCGGCCCGGCCAGGTGATCTTCTTCGCCGGCGCCCGTGGCGGCGACGTGGCGGACGGCTCGTGGTGGAGCTGGGGCCTGAACGAGCCGGACAGCGGCACGCAGCGCCAGGGCTACTGGGCGGTTCGCCCGCCGCACGCGCACCCGCACGGGCGTGGATACAACAGCGCGGCGGTCAGCCTTCAGAACGGCTGGAACGCGACGGCGACGGAGAACCGGTGGGATCCGCGCAAGCCGCCGAGCCGCTGGGGCAACCTCGACTTCCGTCACGCGGGCAAGGCTCTGGTGGGCTTCCTGGACGGGCACACCGAGTCGCTGGGGATCGACGAGATGCGTGACATGCGGAAGTGGTCGAACTTCGCGGACACGGCGAACTGGAATTTCCGGGCCCGGTGAGGTTCAATACCTGACCACACGCACCGGAGACCAGCCATCGCACGCGCCGACCTTACCGATTCGCCCGCCGTTCAAGCGCCCAAGCCCGCCAAGCCGCGGATTCCCCGCGGCGTCATGGCGGTGACGGCGGTGGTCATCATCATCGGGTGCGGCGTCTGGCTGGCGATTTCCATGCGCACGCCCACAGTGGAACTGAAGCCGGAAACCACGGCTCAGGGTGACCACCTGGCGCTCATGAAGGCGTTCGACAACACCGAGCGGATCCTGGAGAAGGTGAGCGTGGCGGTTCAGGGCGAGGGGCCCGAGGCGGCGATCGTGCTCAGCGGCACCGTGACGACCCAGGCCCACCTGGACTGGCTGAACCAGAAGATCGGCGAGACCAAGGTGGGGACCACCGTCCGCAACGAGGTGAAGGTGGGGCGGTGAAGTTGCGGCGTTGAAGCGGGCGGGGAGTGGTCTGGAGCGGTCCGGGCGGCAACAGTGTGGGCATGTCTGTCGACCCCATCATCGCCGCGCTGTCGGGCGCGTGTTCGTTCGCCGGTCTGACGCTTCCGGACCCTCTGCCGGCGAGCCCGATCCCGCTGTTCATGGAGTGGATGGGCCTGGCGGCGACGAGCAAGACGCAGCCGAACCCCAACGCGATGACGCTGGCGACGGTGGACGAGGCGGGTCATCCGTCGGCGCGGATCGTGCTGGCGCGGCGCGTGGACGCGGCGCGCGGGTACGTGGTGTTCTTCACGAACTACGAGGGGGCGAAGGGGCGCGAGTTGATCGCGAGGCCCGAGGCGGCGCTGTGCTTTCACTGGGACCACCTGGACCGGCAGGTGCGGATCAGCGGGCCGGTGACGCGATCGCCACAGAGCGAGAGCGACGACTACTTCCGCTCGCGCCCGGGAATGAGCCGGATCGCGGCGTGGGCGAGCGACCAGAGCCGCCCGCTGGCGTCGCGAGCGGAACTGATCGAGAAGAACGCGGCGGCGGAGCGGCGGTTCGGGCTTGACCCGGCGACGCCTCGCGACGAGCAGGGGCGGCCCGCGAAGGAGATCGAGGCGGCACTGAGCGTGCCGAGGCCGCCGCACTGGGGGGGCTTCCGAGTTTGGGCGCGACGCGTGGAACTGTGGCTGGGTCACCCGGCGCGGCTGCACGACCGTGCGGCGTGGACGCGGACGCTGACGCCGGCGACCGTGGACGGCGCGGCGGGGTATGAGGGCGGTGAGTGGAGCGGCGGGCGGCTGCAGCCGTGAGGGCTACTCGACGACCCAGCACGCGGCGCGGTGACCGGCTTTTTTCGTTTCGAGCGGGGGCATCTGCGTTTTGCAGCGGTCGGTGACCTTTGGGCAGCGGCCGGCGAAGGGGCAGCCCTTGGGGAGGTCGTAGGGGCTGGGGACGTCGCCCTGGAGGACGGTGAGGGGGCGGCGTTCGTCGGGGTCGTCGATGGGGTTGGCGTTGAGGAGGGCCTGGGCGTAGGGGTGCTGGACGCGCTGCTCGAGGTCCTGGCTGGGGACTTCCTCGACGACGTGGCCGAGGTACATGACGAGCACGAGGTCGCAGAAATGCTCGACGACCTTGAGGTCGTGGCTGATGAAGAGCATGGTGAGCCCGAACTTGTCCTTGAGGTCCAGGAGCAGGTTGAGGACCTGGGCCTGGATGGACACATCGAGGGCGCTGACGGGCTCATCGGCGACGATGAACTCGGGCTTGACGGCCAGGGCGCGGGCGATGCCCAGGCGCTGGCGCTGACCGCCGGAGAACTCGTGCGGGAACTTGTGCTTGGCCTCGGGGCGGAGGCCGACGGTGGCGAGGAGTTCGTCGATGTAGCGGTCGGTCTCGGCGGGGTCGGAGCCGTCGATGATCTGGTGGAAGCGGATGGCCTCGCGGAGGAGTTGGCGGACGGTGAGGCGGGGGTTGAGGGAGGAGTAGGGGTCCTGGAAGATGATCTGCATCCGGCGGCGCAGGGGCATCATGCCGGCGTGGTCGAGGGTGGTGATATCGGTGCCGTCGAAGGCGATTGAACCGCTGGTGGGCTCGATGAGCCTGAGGACCATCTTGCCGAGGGTGCTCTTGCCGCATCCGGACTCGCCGACGACGCCGAGGATTTCGCCGCGGTTAATGTCGAAGGAGACGCCGTTGACGGCGTGAACGTGGCCCTTGACGGCGTTGAAGACGCCGCCCCTGACGGGGAAGTGCTTGACGAGGTTGCGAACCTGAAGCAGGCTCATGGTCGGTCGGATTCCGGCGGGAAGACGCGGAGGCGGGTGGTGGAGGCTACCCAGATCTTCCCCTCCAGTCCCGAACGGGAGGATAGATGCGGGAGAAGAAGGTCGACCACCGCCAGCAAGTCCTGTTCGCCCGAGCGATCCGGCAGGCGAAGCAAGATGACGCCGGCGTGGGAAGCGGGCGGGTAGATCAGCGGATTCGCGAATTGCTTGTCGAGCGTGACAAGGCAGCGGCCCTCGGCGGTGCACACCGCGATGAGCGCGGCGTCGGAGGCTCCCTGCATGCCCTGCTCAAAGACCGTGGTGGCGTCGTGACCCGCCCCGACCAGACGACGGGCCGCAGCGCGTCCGAGATTCTCGTCAATCTTGAATCTCAAGCGGTCTTCTTGGGTACGGAGTGAATGTCCGAGTCCTGGAACTCGGCCGCGAGCGCGCCGAACGCGATGCACGCGCGGACGTCGGCTTCGGTCAGAGGCGGGTACTCGTCCAGGATGTGCTCGATGGTCCGTCCCTCGGCCAGCAGGTTCAGCACCCTCGACACCCAGATTCTGGTGCCGCGCACCACGGGACGCCCGGCGCACACGGCGGGGTCCGACGAGATGCGATCAAGCAGCGGGTGAGCGGGCATGACGAATGTTAGGTCAGGGCTTGGATGAGTCCGGTGCGCTGGCGGGAGGCTGGGGCGGCAGGGGCGCGGGCGGCACGGAGTCCGGTGTAAGCGGGGGCGAGGGGAAGTCGCGGGGCTTGGGCTCGGCCTGAGGGGCGGCGATGGTCTGGGCGTCGACGGGCGCGGGCGGCCGGTCGCCCTCGGGCTGCACGGGCGGGGGCGAGCCGGCGGCTTCGTACATGGTGGGGACGGCCAGAGCGATCTTGTTGCGCTCGAGCGCGACGCCCATGGCGGCGTAGACCTGGGCGACGGCGGTGCTGTAGTTGGTGAGGGCCTGGATCTCGTTGGCCTCGGCGCTGGCGAGTCGCTGCTGGCGGTCAAACTTGAGGTTCAGGAACTCGGGGGTGAGGGCCTGGATGGTGCGTTCCTCGACCTCGAGCGTGCGGAGATTCTCGGCGGCGGCGATGCGGGCGGCGCGGGTCTGCTCGATGAGTTTGTAGTTGGTGTCGGCCTGGCGCATGGCGGCCTTGAGTTCGCCCAGCACGCGCTGCACCACGTCGCGATAGGCGATGACCGCCTGCATGCGCTCGATGCGGCGCTGGCGATAGCCGGCCTCGGCGGTGCGGTTGCCGATGGGCTGCTCGGCCTGCAGGCCGATGAGCCAGTCGACGAAGCGCCCGTCGAACTGGTCGTCGAGGGAGTTACCGAATTCGCCGGCGAGGGCGTTGAACTGCACCTGGGCCTGCATGTCGAGGCGCGGAAGGCGGAGGTTGTCGGCGACGGTCTGGCGGATGGAGGCGTCGTCGATGGCCAGCAGCCCGCGGGAGACCTCGGGGCGGTTGTCGATGGCGGTGGCGATGGCGTCGGCGAGGCTGATGTTGAGCGGGGCGTCGGGCGCGTTGTCGACCGGGAGGATCAG
>JALHNL010000124.1 GCA_022843545.1 Phycisphaerales bacterium
ATCGGCGGCGTGAAGCTCAAACGCTCCTACAAGCTCGACGCGCCGCGCGGCGTGGCCGGGCGCAACAGCGACAACACCATCATCCAGAAGGTGCTGGGCTGGGAGCCCGACACGCGCCTGCGCGACGGCATGGAGAAGACGTACCGCTGGATCTACGACCAGTTCGTCGCCAAGTACAACGCCAAGACCGCTCACCTCTCCAGCGTCAGCAACTTCACCAAGGGCAGCCACCCCATCCCCGGCGACGGCTTCAACGCCGAGTCGCGGAACATGGACACCTGGCGCCAGGGCATCCCCGCCGGTTACGGCAAGCCGGGCAAGAAAGCCGCGGCGCCCAAGGCCAAGAAGGCCGCCAAGCCCGCGGGCAAGGCGAAGGCGGCGGGCAAGAAGAGCGGGCGGAAGCTCTCGAAGCGTTGAGCCGACTGGTTTGCATCCGTGAACACCACCGGGCCCGCGGCGCTTGCCGCGGGCCCGGTTGCTTTTGGCCATAGCGCACGAAGCACGCCGCGCGTCAGGAGCACATCACGGGCACCCGTCGATGTACGAATTGACGGCCTGGATGATGTCGTCGACCGTGAGTTGCCCATCGCTAGGCTCGGGCAACCCGCCGATGCCGCACACGTCCGCAACATTGCACGGCGCCGGCGCCGGACAACCCGCGCCGTCGGCGAACGAGTTGACGAACCCGATCAGATCATCCACGGTGAGTTGGCCATCGGGCGGGAAATAGGTGTTGCTCGGAGGCTCGGGGCTGCCGCCGATATAGGTGACATCGGCGGCGTTGCACTTGACGCCCACGCCGAAGCGCCGGGTCGAAAGGACATCGCATCCGCGGCGGGTGATCAGCGTGTAGTAGCCGGTGTCGCCCACATCGACCGACGCGATGGAGAGCGTGGTGGTCGTGGCCCCGGACACGCGGCCGGCGCGGTCGCCATTGGCGAGCACGCCTTCAGGGGCGCGGCCCGGCGGAGGATACAGAGGTTCGAAGATGTAGTCGATGTGCTCGAAAGCCCACTCGTGCTGAACGGGCAGGCCGTCGGAGACCACGACCTGAACGGCGAGAGTGACGGCCTCGCCGGGGAGCGCGACGGTTTCGGTGCGGGGCAGGATGGGGTAGGTGACGCTAACCGTGGGCGGGCCAGCGTAGAGCCAGGTGTCATTAAAGTACGACGAGCCCGCGTTTCCGCCGAAGACGACAATCCGTTGCAGCCACGGGTCATAGGCCGCGAAGGCGTCATATCGCACGGAAGGCCCGGTCTGGCTGGCGGCCAGGTGCCAGTTCGCGCCGTCAAACTCCCACACTTCGTTTAGGGCCGTGGAGCCGTTGAAGCCGCCGAACATGACCACCCGCTGACGGACAGGGTCGTACACCATCGAGGCGTTACAGCGCGCCGGCGGCGCGGGATTGAGGTCGGACAAAAATGACCAGGTGTTCGTGACGACGTTGAACTCCCAGGTGTCGCCGAAGTACTGATCTCCCACGCGACCGCCGAAGAGCACAACCCGCTGGCGGGCGGCGTCATAGGCCATCGCGTGTTCGTACCGCGGGCTCGGACCGCTCGCGACGATCGGGCTCCACTGGCCGAACTCCCACTTCCAAAGGTCACCCAGCGCCGTGCCGCCTGTGCGGCCACCGAAGAGCAGAACCCGGCTGTTCGATGAATCGAAGACGACGCGAGTGGAGTGACGGGCCGACGGTCCGGTGTTAATGCTCGTGGCTAGCCACGACTGGCCATCAAACTCGTATGAGTTGCGCTGGGCGACCTGAGTAGCACTGAGCCCGCCGAACAAGAAAGGACGGAGCTGCCCCGTGCTCACCCGGTCGCACGCGGCGAGCGCATACAGCCCGGTGAGCGGTGAGTTGATGGGCCTGATTTCTCCCCACACTCCGCTTGTGTGCAGCCAAGTGTCGTTCATCGCGGCGGTCGCGGGGGTGTCGCTGGTGCCGCCATAGAGCACAAGGCCCTGCTCGCCCGGGGCCACCGCTAGAAGACCGTTCGCACGGTATCGCGGCAATTGCGGCCCGCTCACGGGCTTCCATCGAGCGTTGCTGAAGGACCACGTCTCAGCGGTCAATCCGCTCTGCGCTTCGCCCCCGAAGAACAGAACGCGCTGCTGCGCCGGGTCATACACCAGCGGATGGCTGAAGCGAGGGGTGGGCATGGCAAGCGTGCGCTGAGTCCACGCCGTCCCGTCGTACTCCCAGTGGTCGGCACGGAACGCACCGCTCCCGTACCCGCCGAAGCACACGACGACACCGCGAGCTGCGTCGTATGCCAGGTTCTTGAGGCTTCGCTCCGACGGCCCGGGGATGTTGCGGAAGGTCCATGTGCCGCTGGCCCCGTTCCACTCCCAAGTCTCGTTGAACGCCACGCCGCTCGTCGATGAACCTCCGAACATCACCGTGAGTTGCCGGGCCGAGTCATAGGCCATCCCCGGCCACTCGCGCGGCTGCGGGCCGCCCGATGATCGCAGCGTCCAGGTCGTCCCGTCGTACTCCCAGGTCTCTCCCAGAGCGGTGACGGACGGGCTCACGCCCCCGAAAAGCACCATACGGGCGCGGGCCGAGTCATACACCATCCCGCAGACGCTGCGCGCCGACGGACGATTGGGAAGCGAACGCAGTGTCCACGACAGCCCGTCCCACTCCCACGTTTCATCGAACATCGTCGTGCCCGATCCGCGGCCGCCGAAGAGCACGGTGCGCCGGCGGACCGGGTCGTAGGCGGCCACGCTGTGTACTCGTGAGCTGGGTCCGGAGGTGGAGCGAAGCGTCCACGACTGGCCGTTCCACTCCCAGGTCTGGTTGCTGTAGGCCCCGCCCACGTCACCACCGAACACGACCAGAACACCCCGGTGAGAATCCCACGCCACCGCGTGGCCGCTCCGCGCGGCAGGCCCGACGGGTGGGGCGATGCGTGTCCAGCGTCCCGGGCAGGGCAGTTTGGTCAAACGCGCGTAGAACGGCGTGATCTGGGAGGGGCTGGAGTTGAGACGCCCGTAGCCCACGATGGTGAGGCCGTCGGCCGAAACTCCGGTGGCTTCGGTGAGACTCTGCCAGGCGGAGAGATTGGCCCCCTGCTCGGTCAGCAAGGCGTCAAGAAGCCTGACACCCGCGGACTGCGTCCAGACAAAGGCCCGCGAGGAGTTGGACGTGCTCGAATTGGCGATGTAGCCGACCACCACGGAGCCGTCGGCGTTCGTAGCCCGCGCCCAGCCGATGTTGTAGAAGGGGTCCGAGGGCGACAGCACCTGATAGCCTGTGGCGGCGGTGTATCGGAACGGAACGCGGTAGGAAAACGTCGTACCGGGGGCGATGACCGCCCCCACCACCACGTTACCATCTGCCGAAACCGCCTGGGGTTGCGAGTCAAACGGCGTAGAGTTCAGCGCGCCCATCGCGGTCATCGGGTCGGCGCCGGAGATGATGAAACCCTCGCCGTTCGGCCCGCTCACGTTGGACGATGTGCCCACGCCCGTGATCGTCGCGCCGCTTCCCGAAACGCCGGTCGCGAAGCAATAAAAGCTCCCCCCCGGCAGATCACCGAGCGAGACCATCCCGCCCGCCTGGGTCCACTTGATGGCTTCCTGCCCGAAGTTGGACCCGCCGCTGAACCAGCCGCTGGAGCCGACCATCACGGAGCCGTCGTCCGAGCACGCAGTGAGCATGGCAAACCCGCCCGAACTGCCGCCGGGGAGTCGGCCGAGGCTCTGCATTCCTCCCGTTGAGGTCCAGCGCATCGCGTGGCTGACGCCGAGGGTGTTGTTTGTCACCGACCCGCCGATGACGCTGCCGTCGAACGAGACGCAATTCGCGGAAGAACTACTGAACCCGCCGGGCGCACCGCCCAGCGGCACGAGGCCCGTCGCCTGCGTCCATCGAAAGGCCTCTTGGGGCGAACCGTCGAACACCGTACCCACGACCACCTGGCCGTTGCCCGAGACGCGAACGTCGGAGCTTATCTGACTGAACCCCGGTGGCGGACTCCCGAGCGTCTGGATCGAGGCGACCTGGGCGTGGGCCGGTCGGGACAGGGGGAGGGAGGCGGCGGCGAGGCCGAGGGCCAGAGCGACGAAGCGATAGATAGAAGGCATAACACACTCCTGAGGCGGGCGTGGCGGGGCCAAACCCAAACCCTACCACAGGACGGAGTGCGCGCCCATATACCAAAACTGGTATGTCGCTGTGCGCTAGGCCGCCGCGCCGGCTCGGGCGGCCTCGACGCCGGGGGGCGAGACCATGGCGACCGACTCGACGTCGACGCCGGAGGCGACCTCGTTGTAACCCAGCACGGAGGTGGTGGGCAGCGTGCTCTCGATGAGCTGGCGGACGACGGCGCGGACCTGGGGCTGGGTGAGCACGACAGGGTAGTGGCCCGACGCGTTGGCCTGCTTCACCGCGCCCGAGATGAGGTTCGACACCTGCGCGGCCACCGCGGGCGGCATCGTGACGCTGGTGCCCACGGCGGAGCGGTCGACATAGGAGTTGATGAGGTCTTCGAGCTGAGGGTCGAGAGTGACGCAGATGAGGCGCGGCTTGGCGCCCGCCGCGTCGGCGGGCAGGGCGTGCTGCTGGCAGATGAGGCGGCGCAGGGCGTTGCGGACGTACTCGGTGAGCACGTCGAGGTCCTTGGTCTTGGGGGCCCAGTCGGCGAGGGTCTCGACGATGGTCTCGAGGTCGCGGATGCTGACGCGCTCGCGGAGCAGATTCTGCAGGATGCGGTGCAGGTCGGCGACCTTGACCAGACCGGGGATGGCCTCTTCGACGAGTTTGGGCGACTTGGTCTTGAGCTGCGCGACCAGGTCGCTGACTTCCTGGCGGGTGAGCAGGTCGGCGGCGCTGGTGCGGACGAGTTCGGTCAGGTGCGTCGCGACCACGCTGGTGGGGTCGACGACGGTGTAGTTCATAGTCTCGGCGCGGTTCTTCAGGCCCGGATCGATCCACCACGCGTCGAGCCCGAAGGCAGGCTCCTTGCCCGGCTCGCCCTCGATGGGGCCCGACGCGATGCCCGAGTCGATCGCCAGCAGGCGCGAGGGCATGACCACGCCGCGTGCGGCGACCGTGCCCTTGATCTTGAAGCGGTAGTCGTTGTTGGGCAACTGGAGGTTGTCGCGGATGCGCACCGGCGGGAGGATGAAGCCGAGCTCAACCGCAAGCTGGCGGCGGACGGCGGCGATGCGCTCCAGCAGGTCGCCGCCCTGGTTGGCGTCGACCAGCGCGACGAGGCCGTAGCCGACTTCGAGCTCGATGGTGTCGAGCTTGAGGAGAGACTCGGGGGAGGGGGGCTCGGGCTTGATGAGGCCGGGCCCGCCCGCCGCGCCGGGAGCCGACTCGCCGGAGGCCGCACGCTTGTTCGCCCGGTCGATGTTGAAGGCGATGAGCAGCATCCCGCCGGCAATGAACAGCAGCGGGAGCGTGGGCATCGGAGTGAGCGTGAGCAGAACGAGGAAGCCGGCGGTGATGGCCAAGCCCGTGGGCTGGGCGATCATCTGGGCGGTCATCTGCTTGCCGAGCTCTTCCTTGGTGCCCGAGCGTGTGACGATGAGCGCGGCGGCGATCGAGACGACGAAGGCGGGGAGCTGGCTGGTGAGGCCGTCGCCAATGGTGAGTCTGGTGAAGACCTCGGCGGTCTGCCCGAACTCCCAGCCGCGCTGCAGCGTGCCGATGGCGATGCCGCCGACGATGTTGATGAGGGTGATGATGAGCCCGGCGATAGCATCCCCGCGGACGAACTTGCTGGCGCCGTCCATGGCCCCGTAGAAGTCGGCCTCTTGCCCGATCTTCTCCCGGCGTCGGCGGGCTTCCTTGTCGTCGATGGCCCCGGCGTTGAGGTCGGCATCGATGGCCATCTGCTTGCCGGGCATGGCGTCGAGCGTGAAGCGGGCGGCGACCTCGGAGATCCGGGTGGCGCCCTTGGTGATGACGACGAACTGCACGATCACCAGGATGAGGAAGATGATGCAGCCGACGATGAGGCTCTCGCCGGCGACGAAGGTGCCGAAGGCCTGGATGACCCCGCCGGCGACGCCCTCGGCCTCGGCGGGCGTGGCGGCCTCGGCGGAGAGGATGAGGCGCGTGCTGGCGACGTTGAGGACCAGGCGGAAGAGGGTGAGGCCCAGCAGAAGCGATGGGAAGACGCTGAACTCCAGCGGCTCCTTCATGTAGATCGTGGTCATGAGGACCATGATCGAGATCGCCAGGTTGAAGACGATGAGCACGTCCATCATCGCCGGCGGCAGCGGCACGACGATGACGACCAGCAGCAGGATGAACCCGATGGGCACGATGAGCCCGCGGTGCTTGTGCACGCGGGCCGCGAAGGCGGCGAGGGGGTTCGGGCTGGCGACGGGCGCGGGCATGGGGTCGGACTGGGCTTAGCGGGGCGGTCAGTTCATCACAACAGGGGCTTGGTCATCGGGCTGGTCGGCCAGGTCGCGCTGCAGGCGCTCCTGCGCATCCTGGGCCTTGCCTTCGAGGCGGTACACGTACGCGAGAATCTCTGCAACGGCCTGGTAGAACTGCCCGGGCACCTCGCGCCCCACGGGCACGGCGGCGTAGAGCGCGCGGGCGAGCTCGGGCTTCTCCACGATGGGCACGCCGCTGACAGTGGCGATGGAGCGGATCTGGAAAGCGAGCCAGTCGGCGCCCTTGGCGACGACTCGCGGGGCGGCCATGGACGCGCTGTCGTACTGCAGGGCGACCGCGAAGTGCGTGGGGTTGGTGACGACGACGTTGGCCTTGGGCACGGCGGAGCGGATGCGCTGCTGGGCCATCTGGCGGGCGATGCCGCGACGGCGGGCCTTCATCTCTTCGTCGCCCTCCATGCTGCGGCGTTCGTCCTTGACCTCCTGCTTGGTCATGCGGAGTTCCTGCTTGTGCTGCCAGCGCTGGAATCCCCAGTCGGCGAAGCCGATGGCGATGAGCAGCACGACGAGCCAGAGAGCGAGGTCGAGGACCATCTCGGCGATGGCGCCCGCGCCCGCGAGGGCCGGGAGATTGGGGAGTCCGGCGAGTTCAGGGATGTGCGAGCGCACGACGATGACGGTCACCGCGATCACCACGGCGAGCTTGGCGATCATCATGGCGGACTTGATGGCGTTCTTGCGGTCAACCAGCCGCTTGGCGCCCTGCAGCGGGTTCATGCGGTCGAGCTTGGGCTCCAGGGGCTTGGTGGTGATGAGGAACCCGACCTGCTGCAGGTGGGCGAGGTAGACGACCAGGAACATGACGGTGATGATGGGCCAACTCGCCATGACGCCCTCGGTGAGAGACATGGTGAGCGAGGGGATCGCGGCGGTGGCGTCGAAGGGCGCGCCGGGGAGTTCGCCGGCGAGGCCGCGGTGCATGAGCGCGCCCAGCGCGTTGAACATGGGCGGGCCCAGGAGCCACAGCAAGGCCAGCGCGCCCAGAAGCGTGAACGCGCTGGAGAGGTCGATGCTCTTGGCGATCTGGCCGCGCTCGCGCGCGTCGAAGAGTTTGCGCGCCGAGGGTTCTTCCGTGCGTTCGCCCATTTCTTCGGCCATGGTTCAGCCTCCCCCCGCCGCGGCGGCGCCGGAGCCGAAGAGGGACACGCCCGGTTCCTGGATGAGCGGGAGGGTCTCGTGGGGCGCGGCGCTCCAGCCGATGACGGCGCGGGCGACCTCGTGGACGTGCTGAGTGATGGCCAGGTCGGTGGCGGCGAGCCCGGCGATGAGCGCGCCCAGGCCCAGGATGATCTTGAGGGCGAAGCCGATGCTGAGGATGTTCATCTGGGGCATCGTCTTCATGATGAACGACGAAGCGAGAGTCTCGAGGAAGATGATGGCCAGGAGCGGACCGCTGACGCGCAGGGCGAGTTCGAGCCCAGCGCCCAGCACGCCCACGACCATGTCCAGCGGCATCATGTGAGCGGTGACGCCGCCCAGGGGCAGCGCATCAAGCGTCCGAAGAACCGCGAGGAAGCAGGCCTCCAGCCCGCCCATGAGGATGTACGCGCCGATGGCGAGGTAGATGAGCAGTTCACCCAGCAGGTCCGACTCGGTCTCCAGCGCGGGGTTGTACACCGACGCGAGGCCGAAGCCCATCTGCTGGCCCATGATGACGGAGGCCATCTGCACCGCCGCGATGGGGAGCATCATCAGCAGACCGATGACGAACCCGAGCGTGACCTCCATTGTCACGGCGAAGGCGAGCCAGACCAGGTCGGGCGTGGCGGCCTCAGGCATGGCCGAGGCGGGGGCCATGGGATAGACCGCGGCGGCGAGCGCAAAGACGAGCAGCGCGCGGACCTTGGCTGGGATCATCGTGCTGGCGAGCATGGGCGCAAGCAGGAAGACCCCGCTGAGGCGGAACGCCAGCAGCAGCCAGGGCACGAGATGGGGCGCGAGGGACTCCACGGGGCGGCGGGGGCGTGGTCTAGGTGGACAAGAGGAACAGGTCCTGGGCGTACGCGACCATGCGCTCGACGATCCACCCCAGGAGGATGGCCGCGACGAGCACCATCACGACGATCTTGGGGACGAAGGTGAGCGTCTGGTCCTGGATGGACGTGACGGACTGCAAGATGGAGATGATGAGGCCGATGACCACGCCCGCGGCCAGGATGGGCCCGGAGACCTTGAGCGTGACCATCAGGGCGGTCCGCACGAGATCGATGATGGTCTGGTCGTGGAGCATGGGGCAAGAGGGCGAGTGGCGAATCGGCAGAGGGGCTGGGTCTGGGCGGGGAGCGGGAGTCCCGCGCTATGAGCCCGGCACGAGCAACTGAACCGCGGGCTGGGCGAAGCTGCCCATGAGGCTGCCGACGACGAGGGTCCAGCCGTCGA
>JALHNL010000125.1 GCA_022843545.1 Phycisphaerales bacterium
GCTTGGGCGCGCGCACGAGGACGCGCTGGCCCGGGGTGAGCCCGGCGGTGATCTGCGCGAAGCGGTCGGAGACGCGCCCGAGCGTGACGGGGGTGCGCGCGAGGCCGTCCTGCGCCTGGGTGAGCACGTAGCGGACCGGTCCGTCGGCGAAGACGGACTGGATGGGCACAGTGGTGGCGGTCTTGACCTGCTCAAGCAGGATGGTGGCGGAGCAGCGCATGGAGGGGCGGATGTCGAGCGCGGCGGCCTCGGGGCCGAGGGTGATGGTGACGGTGTACTCACGGAGGTTGGGGTCGCGCCAGTTGTCGGCCTCGGCGAGCAGGCCGATCTTCTCGACGACGCCGGTGACGGACTTGCCGCCCAGGGCGTCGATGCGGATGGTGGCGGTCTGGCCGGTCTTGATCTGCCCGGCGATGGACTCGTGGACCTTGACCTTGGCGTTCATGGCGCCGGTGTCGGGGAGGGCGATGACGAGCTGGTTGGGGTAGATCTTGCGGCCGATCTGGAGGGGGCCTTCGTTGTTCCACCAGCGGTTCTCGACGGTGGTGCCGTAGACGACCAGCCCGTCCTGGGGCGCGGTGAGCGTGGCGAGGGCGAGCTGCTCGCGGAGTTTGGTCAGGCGCTGCTCGCGGAGGGTGACCTCTCGGCGGGAGTTGGCGGCGCGGCTTTCTTTGCTGGCGAGCTGGCTGGAGGCGCGCTGCTGGGTCTTTGTGAGCTCGGCCTTGGCGGCGTCGATGACCTCCTGCTTCTGCTTCTGCTCTTTGGGAAACTGGAAGGACTCGTAGACGCGCTCGTTGAGTTCGGCGGTTTGCAGCGCGGCCTGCTGCTTGCGGAGCTCGAGTTCCTGCTTCTGCATCTCGTCGAGCGAGATGAAGCCCTGGCCCTGGAGCTGGACATTCTGGCGGACCTTGACGCCCAGGCGCTCGGCCTCGCTGCGGGCCTCGTCGAGCTTGACGCGGAGTTCCTGACGCTTGGTCTCCACCTCGCCGCGGAGCCACTGCTCGTACTCCAGTTCGGCGATCTGGAGCGCGACGGTGGCCTTGCGCGTCTCGGCGGAGGACTCGGTCTTCTGGATCTCCAGATCGCTGTCGGCGCTGGCTCGCTCGTTTTTGGCGCGCTCCAGCTCGATCTCCTGCTGGTCGATCTGCTGGGCGAGCTGGTCGGTGTTGAGGCGGGCGAGCACATCGCCCTTTTTGGCACGGGTGCCCTCGGGCACGATCTCGACCAGGGCGCTCTCCATGTCGAGGGCGTTGCGCATCTCGACCTGCTTCTTGGCCTCCAGCACGCCGTCGGAGACGGTGGTGATGTCGAAGTCGGAGATGACTACCTCGGCCCAGTCGCCCCGGCCCTGAGCGGTGGAGGGGCCCGAGGGAGCGGCGGACGAGCCCGCGCCGCCGAGCACGAGGAGGGCCGCCGCGCCGCCCGCGGCCAGAAGCAGGCAGGCGATGATGGTGCCGCGGCGCACCGAACCTTGGGCGAACCGAGATCGCTGAGGGGAGCGCATGGGGCTGACCTTTCCAAGCCGAGCCGGTGAATGCACGACACCGCCCGCCCCTGTGTATCTGATTCGGGGGGCGGGCCGCAAGGTTGCGTTCGAGGTTGTGTTTAACGGGCGGGGTGGAGGCAAGAGCCAGCTTCAGGGCGCAACCGACCCGCGGCGTGAGTCGAGGATGAGGGTCACAGGCCCGTCATTGAGCAGACTGACGCGCATGTGGGCGCGGAAGACGCCGGTCTGAACGCTCAGCCCCGGGGCCTGGCGGATCATCTGCACGAGGTGGCCAAAGAGCGGCTGGGCGGATTCGGGACGCATGGCGCCGTCAAAGGAAGGTCGGCGCCCCTTGTGGGCGTCTCCGGCGAGCGTGAAGTTCGGGACCAGAAGGAGCCCGGGGGTGGGCTGGGCGGCGTCGGCCGTGAGGTCGGCGAGGGCGAGATTCATCTTGCCGGCGGCGTCTTCGAAGACGCGCAGAGCGGAGAGCTTGCTCGCCAGCCAGCGGGCGTCGGCCTCGGTGTCGGTGGTGGTAATGCCCACGAGCGCGAGCAGGCCGCGGTCAATGCGGGCGACCTCGCGCCCGTCAACCTCAACTGCGGCGGACGCGACGCGCTGGACGACGGCGATCATGGCGTGGGTGGCGCGGTGCGCGGCGCGGGCGGTTCACTTCTTGGAGTCGCGGGTCTTGCGCCAGTCGTTGCCGCCGCCGTCGGCGTATTCCCAGACGGTGACCTTGACCTTGCGGACGCCCCAGCGGCGGGCCTCTTCGTGGGTGGGCATGAGCACGTCGAGGCGGAGGCCCTTGATCGCGCCGCCGCGGTCCAGCACGGGGACGAGGCTGCCGCTGTCGTAGCCGGGGACGGTGATGATGGAGCCCAGGGGGAGAACCCGCGAGTCGGCGGCGACGAGGCGGTGGGCGTTGGTGGTCACGTGGTGGAGCGAGGCGGTGATGCCGTCGGCGGAGTCGCCGCAGGAGCGCTCGTCGGGGGAGTAGGCCGTGACGGTCATGGTGAGCGTGCGGGCTGGGCGGACGGGGCGGCCGTCGAAGTACCGGATCTCGGCCGGGGCGAGACCTTCGAGCTCGCCGGGAGTCGAGGCGGTGCCCAGGTCGATGGCGGGCTCATCGGGGACGGTGACGGCGTCGCGCTCGAGGAGGGGGTCGATGGGCGGCTTGAGGGAGACAAGCGGGGCCTGCCCGGAGGTCTCGGTCATGGCGAGCGGGGCGGGTGAGCCGACCCGGACGGACATCTCTTTGACGAGCACGGCTGATAAGGCCACGCCCGCGCACAGGATGAACAGCTTGCCGAAGGTGAGGGCGGCGGCGCGGTGCGATTCCTCACGCGGCGCGGCGCTCAGGGCCGATGTTCTGTACAGCGCTTTGATCATGACCGCCTCGGGCCTCGCTGGGGTGCTTGGCGCTCCGCGCCGCGCGACCGGGACTGATCTTCGCATGTACTCGCTATCGGGTGGCTCGCAGTCCGAACATTAACCGAACGACTAAGCGGGCTGTACCTCGCACCAACTCCCTTTGGCTTGGCGAGAGTTTACCCCCACTCTGACCCCGACGCCCGGGGGTAGGTTGCACGAGCGTCGGGGGCGGTCCCTCCAAGCGGCATAGACGGCACAAACGGTACAGGATTTCGCGCAGGAGTTGCGCGACTCGGGTCCGGGAACCGGGCTGGCTCGGGCAAGCCCCCGTACCTTTGGGGAGTGATCGTCAATCCGTCCATCACGCCGCCGAGCACGCTGCAGGACCTGATCGGGGCGGACCTGGCGGCGCAACTGGACCGGCTGGACCTGCTTTCGCGGAAGGTGTTCGCGGGGAAGCTGCAGGGGGAGAGGCGGAGCCGGCGGCGCGGGCGGAGCGTGGAGTTTGACGACTATCGCGAGTATGCGGCGGGCGATGACCTGCGGTTCATCGACTGGAACGTGCTTGCGCGGCTGGACCGGTTCTTCGTGAAGGTCTTCCAAGAAGAGGAGGACCTGGCGCTGCACGTGGTGATCGACGCGTCGACGAGCATGCACGCGGGTACGCCGGCGAAGCTGCTCACGGCGGCGCGGATCGCGACGGCGCTGGGGTACATCGGGCTGGTGAACAACAACCGGGTGCTGATGACGGCC
Organism: Phycisphaerales bacterium; assembly: GCA_022843545.1. Classification (GTDB taxonomy): domain Bacteria; phylum Planctomycetota; class Phycisphaerae; order Phycisphaerales; family UBA1924; genus JALHNL01. The sequence goes on from JALHNL010000125.1 coordinate 3,611, forward strand.
TTTGGATCAGGCCGGCGGGCGCGGCTGGAGCCGCTGCGCGGCCGGCGGAACGTGCCGCGGATCACCCGTTTCATCATCGACAGCGTGCTGGCCCCGTCGGCGGCGACGCCGGGAGTGGAGCCGGCGGACGAGTTCACGGCGGCGATGCGGGGCGTGGCGGCGGACCCCGGGGGCAAGGGCGTGCTGGTGGTGCTGAGCGACTATCTGATCCCGCCGGGGCCCTCGACTGCGCCGGGTGAGGCGGGGTATGCGGCGGGGCTTCGGCTCTTGGCCGGGGCGACGATGGGCGCGGCGCGGGGCGGAGGGCCCGGCGCGGGCGGCGGGGGGCTGGACCTGTACGCGGTGCAGGTGCTGGCCCCGACGGAACTGGACCCGGGCCTGGAGACGCGGAGCGGCGCGGGCGGGGAGCAGGGCGTGATCGTGGGCGACCTGCGGCTTCAGGACGCGGAGACGGGGCGGTTTGCGGATGTGACGGTGACGCCCGCGCTGCTGAAGCAGTACCGCGCGACGATGAAGCGGTATGTGGAAGAGTGCGGGGCGTTCTGCAAGGCGCGGGGCGTGCACCACCTGATGACGACCAGCGACGCGCCGGTGGACCGGTTCATCGCGGGCGCGCTGCGGCGGGCGGGCGCGCTGCGATGAGGGCCATCATGCGGCCGGTCTTGCCCGCGTCGCGCCGGTGAGAGAAGAACCGCGCGGGATCGGCGGCGGTGCAGGCGTTGATGACGCTGATGCGGCCGGCGGAGAGGCCCGCGGCGAGCAGTTGAGCACGGAGGGCGACCTTGAGGTCGATGTGGCTGCGGTCGGCCCGGCCCGGGCGGATGAACGCCGACGCGCCGGGGCCCTGGGCGCGGACGAACTCCTCCACCACCTCGGGGCCGACCTCGAAGGCGTCTTGCCCGATGCAGGGGCCGATGACCGCGTGAAGATCGGACGCGCCGAGTTCGAGCATCGCGGCGATCGCGGCGGGGGCGACGCCCTGGACCACGCCGCGCCAACCGGCGTGGACCGCGCCGACCACGCGGGCGTCGGCGGAGGCCAGCAGCACCGGCGCACAATCAGCGACGCGCACGGCGAGCACGCGGGCGGGGTCGTCGGTGACGAGGGCGTCGGCGAAGGTGTCGCGCGGGCCGGCGTGGGCGGGGCGACCGGGGCGGACAACGTGGACGGCGGCGCCGTGGACCTGGTGAACTTCCACGACATCGAGCCCGGCCAGGCCCAGGTCGGCGAGTACGAGGTCGAGATTGGCGCGGATGTTGGTCTTGGGGTCGCGCTGCTCGGCGGGCAGGTCGCCGGGGTTGCCGAAGTTGAGCGTGGCGAAGATGCCCGAGGAGACGCCGGCGCGCCGGGTGGTGAAGCCGTGAGCGGCGGGGAAGGCAGCGGCGGCGAGGAGGCGGCCGGCGCCGAGGTCGAGTGTGGTGGCGGGCGAGGGCATGGGGGTGAGAGGCGGGAGAAGAGAAGACACAGGCGGGACGCCTGTGCCACCGGAATTCAGCCAAGCGAAGGGGATCACGGATGTTGAATGTGGGCGCGGCGGGCGGCGTCGAGGGCGAGGACTTCGAAGATCACGTGGCCCGCGAGCAGAGCGGTGATCTGCGAAACATCGCGGTCGGGGAGAACCTCGACCACGTCGGCACCGACGATGTTCACGCCGCGCAGGTCGCGGAGCAGGGCGAGGGCCTCGGTGCTCGACAGCCCGCCGATGGAGGGCGTGCCGGTGCCGGGGGCGAAGGCGGGGTCCACGACATCAACGTCAAAGGTGAGGTACGCGGGTGTGTCCTTGAGCGCGGCGACGAAGGCGCGGACGGCGTGGCGGCCGGCGGGCTCGAGCAGGTCTTCGCGCGTGACCAGAGTGACGCCGGAAGTGCGGGCGAAGTCGAGATCGTCGGCGCGGTTGAGGGGGCCCTTGACGCCGATCGAGAGCATCTTGCGCGGGTTGATGAAGCCCTCTTCGACGGCACGGCGGAAGGGCGAGGCGTGCGACCAGCGCTGGCCCCAGACCGCGTCGACGGTGTCGAGGTGAGAATCAAAGTGGATGACGGCAAGGCCGCCCTCGGGCTCACCGAAGCGCGTGTAGGTGGCGCGGATGTTGGCGTAGGCGATGGAGTGATCGCCGCCGACGGCGAAGAGTCGCGTGGAGGGGTCGGCGAGGCCGACGGCGAAGTCGCCCACGAGGTCGAGGGTCTTTTCGATGTCAAAGGGAGAGACGGGTGCGTCGCCCGCGTCGCAGAGAGAGAGGGCGTCGCACACGTCGACGCGGTGGGGGATGCTGTAACGCTTGACGTACTGCGAAGCGTCGCGGATGGCGCGGGGGCCGAAGCGGGCGCCGGGGCGGAAGGTGACGCCGGTGTCAAAGGGGACGCCGTAGAGCGCCCAGTCGACGGGGCGGTTCTCGTCGGCGACGTCTTCGAGGCGTGGGTAACGGCAGAGGGTGGCGATGCCGGCGAACCGCGGGGAGACGCGCGCGTCGGGGAGGACGGTTTTGGGCATGGGATCAGTGTACGGAACAAACTCGACAAACGGGGCGAACGGGGCGAACGCAGCAAAGACGAAGAAGCCGGCGGTCCCGGCTTGATCTCAGTACTTCAGCACCGAATGCACATCGCTGTACCGGGCGAGCTTGTCGCGCCCGGGGAGGAAGCTGAGCTCGATGAGCACCGCGATGCCGACGATGTCGGCCTTGAGGCGGTGGACGAGTTGGCAGCAGGCTTCCATGGTGCCGCCGGTGGCGAGCAGGTCATCGACCATGAGCACGCGCTGGCCGGGGGTGATGGCGTCGGCGTGGATCTCGACCTTGTCGGTGCCGTATTCGAGGGCGTATTCGACGGCGTGCTTGTCGTGGGGGAGCTTGTTGGGCTTGCGGATGGGGACGAAGCCGGCGCAGAGGGTCTGGGCGATGGCGGTGCCGAAGATGAACCCGCGCGATTCGGCGCCGGCGACGATGTCGACGTTCATCTTGCGGAAGGGATGCGCCATGAGCTCGACGGCGAGCGCGAGGCCCGCGGGGTCGCGCAGCAGCGGCGTGAAGTCCTTGAACAGGATGCCCGGCTTGGGAAAGTTGGGCACGTCGCGGATGAGGGCGCGGATTTCGGCGAGCGGGTCGAACATGTTGGGTCTCAAACTGTGCAAACTCGGCAAACGGGGCAAACGCGGCAAAGAAGACACGAGAGAGAGCGGCTGTGGCTGGCGCGCTCAGGTCGTCAGGGCTTTGTGGATCGCGGCGACTTGCTTGACGAGTTCGACACCCGCGGGGATGGTGAGCTGAGTGGCGGCGTCGCTGAGGGCGTGGCGCGGGTCGGTGTGCACTTCCATGAACAGGGCGCTGACGCCCGCGGCGACGGCGGCGCGGGCCAGCAGCGGGGCGCGCTCGGGGCGGCCGCCGGTGGTGTCGGCGGCGCCCAGACCCGGGGCCTGGGTGCTGTGGGTGCAGTCAAAGCAGACGGGGGGCGGGCCGCCGGGGGCGTCGAGTTCCATGAGGTCGCCCAGACCGATGAAGTCATTCACGAGGCGGCCGTAGCCGAAGGTGGTGCCGCGCTCGGTGAGCATGACGTTCGTGCATCCGGCCTCGGCGAGCTTGGTGACGGCGCCGCGCATCTCGTGGGGCGAGAGGAACTGGCCCTTCTTGACGTTGACGGCGCGACCGTGGGCGGCGGCGGCCTGGCCGGCGGCGAGGAGCAGGTCGGTCTGGCGGCAGAGGAAGGCGGGGATCTGGAGCAGGTCGACCGCGCGGGCGACGGGCTCGGCCTGGGCGGGCTCGTGGATGTCGGTGGTGACGGGCACGTTCAGTTCGCGCCCGATGTGCTGCATCCATTCCAGGCCCTGTTCAAGCCCGGGGCCGCGCGGGGAGCGGATGCTGCTGCGGTTGGCTTTGTCGAAGGAGGCCTTGAACACGTAGGGCAGGCCGGCGGCCTTGCAAGCGTCGTGGACGGCCCGTGCGACGGATAGCCCGAGTTTAAGGGACTCGAGCACGCAAGGGCCGGCGATGATGGTGAGCGGGCGGCCGGGGGCGACGAGCGTGTAGCCGACGCGGCAGGTGCGGGGCTGGGGCATGGGTGAGATTAGGAAGGATGCGGGGGCGGGGAAGACCGGGCGGGGATGCAGTCTTAGCGCGGGCGGGGGGCCGGTCCGGGCGGCGTGCTTGTACAATGCCCCTCCCATGCCCAAGAAGAAGCCCGATACCTCGGGGTTGATCACCGCGGACGCCGATGCGCGGCGGTCGGTGGTGGGCCTGGTGAAGGTCGAACTGAGCGCGCTGCTCGCTGGGCTGAAGCGGCTGAGGCGGGCGGAGGAGAAGCGGTCGGCGAAGGCGGCCAAATCGGTTCACGCGGTGCGGATCCGCACGCGGCGGCTGGGCTCGATCCTGAGCGTGGCGGACGCGGTGGCGCCGGCGGACGTGGTGGAGCGATTGCGGGGGGAGCTCAAGAGCGTCCGCCGGGCGGCGGGGCTGGTGCGCGACTCGGACGTTCGGCTGGAGATGATCGACCGACTGGCGAAGCGGGACGCGGGGTGGTCGGTCGTGGGCGAGGCGGTCCATGAGGACCGCACAAGGGCGCTGGAGAAGCTCGGGCGGCTGGCGCGGCGGATCGACGGTGATCGGCTGCTGCGGCATGCTCGCAAACTCAAGGGCGAGGGCCCGGGGCTGGGGCTGCGCGAGGCGGCGTCGGCGGCGATCCCCCCGATGGTGGAACGGCTGCGGGAGAGCGCCCGGGCGGACCTTGATCAGATCGAGGCGGTGCACGAACTGCGTGTGAAGGCGAAGGCGGTGCGGTACGCGCTGGAGATCTTCGCGGGCGCGCTGGATGCGTCCAAAGCCGGGCGGGCCGCGGCCTCCCTGGCGGAACTGCAGCGGCGGCTGGGCGAACTCAACGACGCGGACGGGCTCTTGCGGCGGGTGATCGCGCTGCGCAAGGAGCGGGGGAAGAAGGGCGCGGGTCATCTTGAGCGGCTGATGACGGCCCAGCAGCGCGTGGTGAACCGCCTGCACCGCGCGGCGGTGGCGGCGTGGCGCGAGCGGGCCACCGGCGGGCTCATGCGGCTGATCTTGTCGGC
>JALHNL010000126.1 GCA_022843545.1 Phycisphaerales bacterium
CGGCGCGGTCACCGGGGCCACGCCCGTCGAACCGGTCGCGCCCATCGTCAGCACGGGCGTGCCCGCCGGCGCGCTGTTCACCGGGTCGCCCCCGGCCGCCTTGGGCGCGATATCCGCCGCCGGCGGGGTCGAGCTCGGGCTCCCGCCCATCCTCGACCAGAACACCACCACCACGCCCACCAGAAGCGCCAGCCCGCCCAGGCCGATCACGGCGGGCAGCAGCGATGACTTCGGCGCGCTGGAACGCCACGATGCCGTGGCACGGGGAGCCTGTGACTGCAGAGCCATGTCGCGTCCATCCTTTGACTGCGCCGGTGCCAAATACTCCGTCCGGCGGCCGCGGGGCGAACCCACGGACAATTGTTGATCTTCGGCCAACTCACCCGCCCGCGTGCAAAGAGTATTCAGCCCTCGATCACGCCGCGCTTCGGGCCCGCCCGCGCCACGCCCGTCGGCGTCGCCAGCCAGTCCATCTTCACATCGTGCGCCTCCATCGGCACACGGGGCGACACCTGAGCCGCCAGCGCCACCCCCACCTTCCGCACCCGCGCGGGCAGCCCCGCCAGGAACCGGTCGTAGAACCCCGCCCCCCGGCCCAGACGCCCGCCCACCGCGTCAAACGCCAATCCCGGCACCAGCACCGCGTCCAGCCCCTCCGCGGCGACCTCCGCCAGCCCCGCCCTCGGAGCCAACAGCCCCGCCGGCCCGCCGGCCACGGGCTCCAGGTCGCCCGTCCAGTCGCCCACCTCCACGGCCCGCATCGACCGCCCCCGCCAGTCCACCCTGGGCAGGCACACCCGCCCGCCCGACATCGCCAGCGCCGCGGCCACCCCCCGCACATCCGCCTCGCCCGGCAAGGGGGCGTAGACCATGACGACGCGAGCACCCTCCCGGGTCAGAAAGTCCACCAGCCCGCGGCACAGTTCGTTCGACTCGCGCTCGACCTGACCCGCCGGCAGCCCGGCCAGCCGGGCCTTCATCTGGTCGCGCAGTTTGGCCTTGTCCGCGGTCATGCCGGGGACACTGTAACCGGGCCGATCAAGACCCGAAATTCAGGCCGGCTGCGCCCCCGCTTGTGCGCGCGAAAAACCGCAAAAATTCAAGCCGAAAACCCCCGCTTTCACCGCCCTGTCGGTAGTACGGCGCGCGGGTCTTGAGCCTATACTCTCGGTCTTCAATCGACGGGCTCTGTTCGCCCCGTGTTCGGCGGGCCCCGCGCCCGTCCGGGTGACGTGTCCGCAGGAGGTTTTGCGTTGGCCGAGCCGACCGCCGCGACCAATCCCGCTCCGCCCTCCGCCACCGCCGCCGCTTACGGCGCCGACCAGATCCAGGTTCTGGAAGGGCTCGAAGCCGTCCGCAAGCGCCCCGGCATGTACATCGGCGGCACCGGTGTCGGCCCCCTTCACCACCTCATCTACGAAGTCGTCGACAACTCCATCGACGAAGCCATGGCCGGCTTCGCGTCTCACGTCTGGGTCACCATCGGCGCCGACGGTTCCTGCTCCGTCATCGACAACGGCCGCGGAATCCCCGTCGAGCCCAAGAAGCACGACAACCCCCAGTACGACGGCAAGCCCGCCGTCGAGATCGCCATGACCGTCCTGCACGCCGGCGGCAAGTTCGGGCAGGAGGGCAGCGCGTACAAAGTCTCCGGCGGTCTGCACGGCGTGGGCGTCTCGTGCGTCAACGCGCTCAGCGAGTGGCTCGAGGCCGAGATCTATCGCGGGGGCAAGATCCACTCCATCGGCTTTGAGCGCGGGCGCACCACGCAGCCGCTGAAGGTCGTGGGCGACCTCCCCGCCAACTCCCCGCTCAAGACGGGCACGAAGGTCACCTTCATGCCCGACCCCGAGATCTTCCCCGACACCCGCTTCGACTACGCCATCCTCAGCACCCGCCTGCGCGAACTCTCCTTCCTGAACCCCGGCGTCATCATCAAGCTCAGCGACGAGCGCGTCGGGCCCGACGGCAAGCCGCGTTCCGAGTCCTTCAAGGCCGAGGGTCTGCTCGAGTACGTCGCCTACCTCATGACCGGCAAGCAGGCCTACTCCAGCCCCGTCCACATCAAGAAGTCCGAGGGCGACCTGCAGTGCGAAGTCGCCATGCAGTACCACGACGGGTACAACGAGTCCCTCCTCACCTTCGCCAACAACATCAACAACGTCGACGGCGGCACCCACGCCCAGGGCTTCAAGGTCGCCCTCACCCGAACGCTCAACAGTTACGCCAAGAAGACCGGCATCCTCAAGGACAACGACCCCGCCCCCACCGGCGAGGACCTGCGCGAGGGCCTGGTCGCCGTCGTCAGCGTCAAGCTCCCCAGCCCCACGTTCAATAACCAGCCTAAGGAAAAGCTCCTCAACCCCGAGATCGAGAAGTTCGTCGCCGAGGCCGTCAGCGAAACGCTCGACACCTGGCTGCAGGAGCACCCGCAGGAGGCCAAGCGCCTGTGCATGAAGGGCATCGTCGCCGCCCAGGCCCGCGAGGCCGCCCGCAAGGCCCGCGAACTCACCCGCCGCAAGAGCGCGCTCGACGGCGGGTCCATGCCCCACAAGCTCCGCGACTGCAAGACTAAGGACATCGGCCGCTCCGAGCTCTTCATCGTCGAGGGTGACTCCGCAGGCGGCTCCGCCACTCAGGGTCGCGACGTCGACACCCAGGCCATCCTCCCGCTCAAGGGCAAAATCCTCAACGTCGAAAAGGCCCGCCTCGACAAGGTCCTCGCCTTCGAGGAAATCCGCACCCTCATCAGCGCGCTGCGCTGCGGCATCGGCGAAGACTTCGACGCCTCCAAGCTCCGCTACGGCAAGGTCATCATCATGACCGACGCCGACGTCGACGGTTCGCACATCCGCACCCTCCTGCTCACCTTCTTCTTCCGCCAGATGCCCGAGCTCATCCGCCGCGGGCTGGTCTTCTGCGCCCAGCCCCCGCTCTATCAGCTCGCCTGGGGCGGCGGCAAGAACAAGCGCTACCAGTACATCGTCAACCAGGGGCAGATGGACTCCACCCTCGCCGACGAGGGCCTCGCCCGCGCCAGCCTGCTCATCCGCGAGCCCGACCCCGCCGACCCCCACGGCGCCCGCGCCATCGTCAAGCGCCGCTATGAGGGCGAAGAAGCCCGCCGCGTCGTCCGCGTCCTGCGCCGCCTCGCCGAGCTCGTCGAGATCGCCGAGCGCCGCGGCGTCAAGTTCCCCGACCTGCTCGCCGCCCGCGACGCCGACCCCACCAAGGCCTCGCGCCTGCCCACCCACCGCCTCACCTGGACCGGCGGCTCCGCCTGGGCCTGGAGCGAGGAAGAAGCCCGCGCCTTCGCCGCCGCCAACCAGTTGCGCTTCGGCGATCTGGGTGTCGACGCCGCCGCGCCCGCCGCCGGTGAAGCCGCCGCGCCCGCCCCGCACGCCAACGGCGTCCCCGCCGGTGCCGCGGTCAAGAACGGCGTCAAGACCGCCACCGTCCGCGAACTGCACGAGAACCGCGAGCTCGAGCGCCTCTTCGAGCAGCTCGCCAAGCACGGTCTGCACATCGCCGACTACGCCCTGACCCGCGGGCGCACCGCCGCCGGCGACCCCGCCCCCGCCAAGTTCGCCTGGGAACTCATCGGCAAGGACGAGCCGCAGAAGCCCGAGCCCGTCGAAGTCGCCGAAGACGAGAACGCCCCCGCCGCCGACGGCACCACCGCCGTCGCCCGCAGCGACGCGCGCCTGGTCGAGGCCGAGGGCCTGGGCGACATCCTCGGCGCCCTGCACGATGTGGGCCGCCGCGGCATGGAGGTCAAGCGCTTCAAGGGTCTGGGCGAAATGGACGCCGAGCAACTCTGGGAAACGACCATGGACTCGTCCAAGCGCACGCTCCTCCGCGTGAACTGGGACGTCGCCAGCCAGGCCGAGCAGCTCTTCTCCATCCTCATGGGCGAGAACGTCGAGCAGCGCCGCCAGTTCATCGAAGAGCACGCGCTGGAAGTGAAGAACCTGGACGTGTGAGTCTCGCCGCGAGAGATGGCCTCACCCCCTCCTCTCCCGCTCCAACTCCTCCACCAGCGCCCGCGCCAAGTACGCGTACTGCTCCTCCGTGTTGTACCCCTGCGCGCTGATCCGCACCCACCGCCGCGTCGGGTCCTCCGGGTCGCCCCAGATCGGCACCTGCACGCGGTGCCTCGCGATCAGGGCGTCCTGCAGCGCGTCGGCGTAGCGCGTGGGCCGCGCCCGCAGCCGCGCCGCCAACTCGCGTGGGTGCGCGGGCAGCATCACCGCCGCCATCGCCCCCAGCATGTGATCGGGCACGGGCGGAGCCGTTCCCAGCGCCGCGCACAGGATGTCGCGCCCGCGCCGCGCCAGCACGTTGTTCCGCTGCATCACCGCGCGCCACGCGGCCCGCGGGTCCGTCTCGCTGATCCCGAAAAACCCCGGCACCGCCCTCATCGCGTCGGGCGTTGCCAGGTATCGCGCCGGGTCCTCGGTGCCCCAGTAATCAAACTGCAGGCGGAAGCGCGACACGTCCGTCCGCGTCGAGTTCAGCCCGTGCGAGATCACCGCCGGGTCGATCCCCGCCTGCCGATCGCGCCGCACGTGCAGGAACGCCGAGCCCTTGGGCGCGCACATCCACTTGTGAAAGTTCCCCGTCGCGTACGCCGCGCCCAGCCGGTCCAGTTCCAGCGGCATGAACCCCGGCCCGTGCGCCGCGTCCAGCAGCACGTCCACGCCCCGCGCCTGCGCCAGCGGCACGATCCGCTCAAAGGGCGTGATGAACCCCGTGGGGCTCGTCGCGCCCGACAGCATCACCAGCCGCGTCCGCGCCGTGATCGCCCCCAGGATCGACTCCGCCAGTTCATCCTCGCCCCGCAGCGGGAAGGGCCAGCGCACCCGCACCAGCTTCGCCCCCGCGCGGTCGCACGCCCACTGCATCGCGTTGTGGCACGCGTTGTACTCGTGATTGCTTGTGATGACCTCGTCGCCCGGGCTCAGCCGCAGCGACCGCGCCACGCTGTTCACCGCCGTCGTCGCGTTGGTCACAAAGGCCCAGTCGTCCGCGCTGGCCCCAAGCAGGGGCGACAGTTCCCGCCGCGCCGCCGCCAACGCGGGCTCCATCTCGTCGATCACGAACCGCACCGGCTCGGCCTCGAAGCGGTCGCGCCACCGCGCCTCCGCCTCGCGGACCACCCGCGGCGTCGCGCCAAACGAGCCGTGATTCAGAAACACCACGCCCGGGTCCAGCGACCAGTGGGCGACCAGCGGCGAAGGCGATGGAAGCATCCACCAGCGTAGAGACGTCTTCGCCCCCGCGCCATCCCGGCATCCCGCTCACTCTGGCTCAGCCGCTCACATCCAGCGACCGCCCCAGCAGGATCGCCGTCGCCGCCGCGTTGCGGTCAGACGGAGCCCTGTAGAACGGCAGGCTGCCCGCCGCGCCAGTCGAGGCCGCCGCGGGCGCGAATTCCGCCCTGCCCGGCACCACACCCGCCACCAGTTCGCTCGCCTTGCCCGCCGCAGGACCGACCCGCGCCGCGATGTCGGCTCGATCCGTCTGCCGCAGCGTCTGCACGCCCGCCGCCGGTGCGGCCGGCTCGCCGGCGCGCGGCGAGGCCAGGCCGTAAACACGGGCCAGTTGCAGGGGTGTCGTCGCCGTGGAGGGGCTGATGGTGCTCATGCGGAGGACTCAGCCTATCGACGCGCGGCGGGCCACGTCCACAATCCCGGTCCTACCCACAGCGCGGGTGTTGCGCCTCCACCGGTCCAGTCCTCGCGTCTTGACACGGGATAAGGGCTATGCTCGGGTAGCCTCGGGCGAAGCACCGGACGAAACGCCTCATGGATCAGGACGACCGCTCAACCCCCGAACCGATACCACCCCTCCGCGTGCGCGATGCGGCCAACCAGGCCCAGGTGCAGCGAGAGATCGCCGCGCTCAAGGCACGCGTGCAGAAGGAAGCCAGCACCGCCGTCGGCATGCTCGAGTCCGCCTGCGAGGCGCTCTTCAAGCTCGACGAGACCGCCGCGCGCGGCGTCATGGTCATCGACGATCAGGTGGACACCGAAGAAGTCCACATCGAAGAAGAAGGCCTGCGCATCCTGGCCCTCTTCCAGCCCTACGCGCGCGACTTCCGCACCATCACCGCGCTGCTCCGCGTGAACGCCGACCTGGAGCGCCTCGCCGACCACGCGACGTCCATCGCCAAGCTCACCCTCAAGCTCAAGGCCCTGGGCGTCGCCGCCTTCCCCACCTCGCTCATCGAACTGGGCCAGCGCGTGCCCATGCAGTGCCACGCCCTGCTCACCTCGCTGGGCAGCGAAGACGCCGAGTCCGCACGTTCCGTCATCCGCGCCGACATCACCATCGACACGCTCGACAAACGCCTCTTCGACGAGTGCATCGCCGTCATCGGCCACACCCACGAGAGCAAGGCCGCCGCCCTGCTGATGTACCGCTGCGGCCGCGAACTGGAGCGCGTGGGCGACCTCGCCGGGGCCATCGCCGAGGACCTCATCTACATCGCCGGCGGGGCCATCGTCCGCCACAAAGAGAAGCGCCGCCTCAAGGGCAAACCCCCCAAATAACCACGCCCGCGCGCCAAGTTGCGGGTGTTGCGCCCCGGTTCGCTGGATTCCCGCGCGTTCCGGGGTACGTTCCTCCAGTCCGCTCTTGTCCCTCCCCGGTCTCACGCGCGACCGCTCCGGGCGGCGCGGCATGGAGCCGATAATGCCCGCAGGCGCAACGCGCTGGTCTTCTCGCGCTCCGCTCGCCGCCGCTCTGGCCGTGCTCGCCGCCGCGCCCCTCGCGATGGGCGTCATCAGTTCCGGCACCACCGGCTTCAACGGCCTCCACCTCAACTTCTACCTCGGCGCCGACACCTGGTACAACCAGGGCTACACCGGCTCCCGCGCCGTCGTCGCCAACATCGAGGGCGGCCAGGTCTGGAACGGGCACATCGTCCTCTCCCACGTCAGCACCTACATCAAGGGCCCGGGCGTCCCCGACGCACCCCCCGCCTGGTTCCCCGCGGGCACACCCAACTTCGATCGCCACGCCACCCAGGTCGGCCACGTCCTCGCCGGGCGCACCGCCTTGGAGAACCCCAACCCCAGCCTCCACCGCGGCATGGCCTACGGAGCCGAACTGTGGTCCGGCGCGGTCGCCGTCCAGATGGCCGGCACCGGCTTCAACACCACCTTCAACTCCGTGCTCGACACCTACCAGATCGCGCTCCTCGACGGCGTGGGCGGACGCACCGCCGACGTCGTCAACTCGTCATGGGGCCGCACCGGCGCCAACCAGAACGGCAGCGCCACCCGCGTGCGCGCCATCGACAATCTGATCTACCGCACCGGCAAGGTCGTCGTCTTCGCCGCCGGCAACAGCGGGCCCAACTCCGGGTCCGTCCAAGACCCCGCCATCGCCAAGAACGACATCACCGTCGGCGCGCTGGGCAATCAGTTCGGCGCGCCCCCCTACAACACCATCGCCGGCTTCTCCAGCCGCGGGCCGCAGGCCTACGCCCTGCCCACCTCCCCGCTCAGCGCCAACAACCTCCTGGGCGTCCGCGCCCCGGTCGACATCTGCGCCCCGGGTGAGGACTTCACCATGGCCCTCTACGACGGCGCCAGCGGCGGCAACGCCAACGCCGGCTTCAACAACACCATCAACAACGCCTGGGTCTTCAACACCGACGGCACGTCCTTCGCCGCCCCCACCGTCGCCGGCTTCGCCACCCTCATGACCGATGCCGCCAAAGACCGCGGCTTCGCCCGCGGAACCGACGGTCGCGTCATCCGCTCGGTCCTCATGACCTCCGCCGACAAGACCCAGGGCTGGACCAACAACCGCGTCACCATCGGGCCCACCGCCACCACCACGCAGGGCGTCGACTGGGTCTTCGGCGCCGGCCGCGTCAACATGTCCCGCGCCGCCGCCACCTTCCTCCAGGGCACCACCGACCTCCAGGGCCTCGCCGGCGGAGCCGTTCAGGACACCGGGTGGGACTTCGGGCAAGTCGCCGAGTTCGCCCCCAATGCCTACACCTTCGCCGCCCCGCTCCTGGCCGGCTCCACCTTCACCGCCACGCTCAGTTGGTGGGCCAACGACCTCTACGACCCCGCCACCCGCCTCGAGTCTTCCGTGCAGTGGGGCAACCAGGACAACCTCGACCTCATCCTCTACCAACTGCTCGACGACGGCACCGAACTCCCCGTCTATCAGTCCATCTCCAAGTACAACCTCAACGAGCACATCTTCTGGACCGTGCCCACCACCGCGCAGTACATCCTGCGTGTGCAGTTCACGGGCGTCATCTACGACTTCCTCAGCGGCCCCGCCAGCGAGCCCTACGCCCTCTCCTGGGCCGCCACCACCATCCCTGCCCCGGCCGCCGCCGTCCTGCTCGCCCTCGCCGCCCTCCCCGCGCGCCGCCGTCGCCCGGTTTCCTAACCTCCCCGCGATGCCGCGCCCGATTCTGATCCTGCTCGCGCTGCTGTCCGCCGCGCTGGC
>JALHNL010000127.1 GCA_022843545.1 Phycisphaerales bacterium
GAAAGTACCCCCACTGCCCCCCGATCCCCCAACCGAGACGCCCCCCCTGGGCCTCCTCAGACAGATGCACGAGTCCTCGGCCTGCGCCGAAACCGCCCACCTGTCTAATCGGGGAGTCTACACGATCGGTTCCGCCAATACCGGCGAAAGATGGGGGATTGGCGATGCGTCACCTTGGAATTTGAACGTCAACCCTTCGGCGGCTCGTCCGCCTCCGCGTCCAGTTCCGTCCGCCCGACCGTCCGTCCCATGCGGTGGACCTTGTCCGTCAGGTCGCCGGGGTTCTTGGACTTGTCGATCATGTCCTCGGCGGAGATCTTGCCGGCCATGTAGTGCTGCCAGAGGTGGTCGTCCAGCAACTGCATGCCGTACTTCTTACCGGTCTGGATGAACGAGTCGATGCGGTAGGTCTTGCCCTCACGGATGAGGTTCTGGATCGCGGGGGTGATCACGAGGAACTCGTAGGCCGCGATCATGCCCGGGGAATCCACCCTACCCAGAAGTGCCTGGGAGAGAATGGCCAGCAAGGCCGTGGAGAGCTGGACGCGGATCTGGTTCTGCTGTGAAACTGGGAAAGCGTCGACCACGCGGTCGATGGTCTTGGCGGCGCCGGTGGTGTGGAGGGTGGCGAAGACCAAGTGGCCGGTCTCGGCGGCGCGGATGGCCGACTCGATGGTCTCCAGGTCGCGCATTTCGCCGACCAGGATGATGTCAGGGTCGGACCGGAGGACGCGGCGGAGGGCCTCGGCGAAGGAGGGGCAGTCGGTGCCGATTTCGCGCTGGTTGACGATCGACTTCTTGTGCTTGTGGTAGTACTCGATGGGGTCTTCCATCGTGACGATGTGGCGGTCGAAGTTGGTGTTGGCGTAGTCGATCATCGTCGCCAGCGAGGTCGTCTTGCCCGAGCCGGTGGGACCGGTGATCAGGAACATCCCGCGGGGACGGCGGACCAGCTCGCGGCACATCTCGGGCAGGCCGATCTGCTCGAACGTCAGGAGTCTGGACGGGATGAGGCGGAGGACGATGGCCAGGTCGCCGCGCTGCTTGAAGATCGAGACGCGGAAGCGGGCCAGGTCGCCGTAGCCGAAGCCGAAGTCGCAGCCGCCGCGTTCGGAGAGTTCCTGCTGCTTCTGCTCGGGGGTGATGGACTTCATGAGGGCGACCATGTCCTCGGAGTCGAGGATCTTGGTCTGGAGATCCTTCAGCGACCCGTGCTGACGGAGGGTGGGGCGACGGCCCACGGTGAGGTGGAGGTCGGAGGCGCTGAGTTTGACCACCGTGTCGAGCAGGCGGTCCATTTGAATGCCGGACATGGGAGGCTCCAGAAGGCGGATTCACCACAAAGGCACGGGGGACACCGAGAAGCACCGAGAGGGACTGACCAGCCAGGCAGGGCTCTCGTCAACTATCGCTTCGCCAAGCCGGGCTCACGCGAGGCCTTCGATCTGCGCCACGCGGGCGATTTCGTCGGGCGTGGTGACGCCCTTGAGGACCTTGAGGCGGCCGTCTTCCATGAGGGTTCGCATGCCGTTGGCGATGGCGGCGGTGCGGATCTTGGAGAGGGGCTCCTGCTTGAAGGCCAGCTCGCGGATCTCGGCGTTCATCTGCATCATCTCGAAGATGCCCTTTCGCCCGCGGTAGCCGGTTCGGCCGCAGTTGTCGCAGCCGCGGCCCTTCATGACCTTGCCCTTGGCCTCTTCGGGGGTGAGGTTGATGAGGGCGAGGTACTTGGCGTCGGGGTCAGGATCGATCTCGGCGCACTGCTTGCACATCACGCGGATGAGGCGCTGGGCCATGATGGCCTGGATGGCGGAGGCCACCAGGAAGGGCTTGACGCCCATGTCGATGAGGCGGGTGATGGCGGAGGGCGCGTCGTTGGTGTGCAGGGTGGAGAAGACCAGGTGGCCCGTAAGAGCGGCCTGGATGGCGATTTCACCCACTTCGCGGTCGCGGATTTCGCCCACCAGGATGATGTTGGGCGCCTGGCGGAGCATGGTCTTGAGGATCGACGCGAAGGTGAAGCCGATCTTGTCGCGCACCTGGCACTGGTTGATGCCCTTGAAGTTGTACTCGATCGGATCCTCGGCGGTGATGATCTTCTTGTCAGGCCGGTTGAGCACGTCCAGCGCGGAGTAGAGCGTGGTGGTCTTGCCCGAGCCGGTGGGCCCGGTGACCAGGAAGATGCCGTTGGGCCGGCGGATGATCTTGTTGAAGATGGCGAGGTTGTCTTCCTCGAAGCCGAGATTCACCAGGCCGATCTTGACGCTGTCGGGCCGCAAGATACGCATGACGATGCTCTCGCCGTGGTAGGCGGGGCAGGCGCTGACGCGGAAGTCGACGAAGACCTTGTCCTTGGGGTCAACGGGCTGCCCGGTGGTGCTGGGCATCTCGATCTTGATGCGGCCGTCCTGGGGCAGTCGCTTCTCGGCGATGTTCATCCCGGACATGAGCTTGACGCGGGAGAGGATCGAGTTCTGCATGCGCTTGGGCAGATTGTCGCGCTCGATGCAGACGCCGTCGATGCGGTAGCGGAGACGGACGCGGTCGGCCATGGGCTCGATGTGGATGTCGCTGGTGCGCATCCCGATGGCCTCGACGAGAATCCGGCTGACAAGGCGGACGATGGGCGCGTCGTCGCCCGTGATGTCGATGGACTTGTCCACCGAGCGGTCGACGGACTTGTCGATGGAGCGGTCGATGGAGTCGGAAACGAGGCTTTGCCCGGGTTCCAGGGGCTTTTTCGCCGCGCCGGTCGCGCCGTTGCTCTGGCTCTCGATGAACCGCTTGATCTGGGAGCGGGCGCTGAGGCGCGGCTCGATCTCGGTGTTGAGCCGGAACCGGAGCGTGTCCATCAGCTCCAGGTTCAGCGGGTCATGGATGATGAGCTGCAGGCGTCCGCCCGACTTGCCCATCGGGAGGATCCAGTGCTTCTTGATCAGGTCGTCCGGGATGAGCTTCATGTTGACCTGCGACGCCACGTTGGGCGAGGACAGGTCCACATACTCCATGCCGTACTGGCTGGCCAGGGCCTTGGCGACCTGGTCTTCGGACACGCCCGCCTCGATGAGGGCGTCGCCCAGGCGCTTGTTGGCGGCCTTGGCCTTGGTGACGGCGGTGTCAACTTGATCAGCGGTGGCGACACCCCAGCCGACGAGGATCTCACCGAGCTTCTTGCGTGAACGGGCCATAGTGGATTGAGTGCGCTCGAAGGTGTGCGGGGGAAGTACGGAATGCGGACGGAAAGCCAACCGAGATCGCCGCGGCAGGGTACGCCCGTGGCGGAGGCCCTAGGGCAGCGGAGGACCGATTATCCGGGATTTGCGCGCGGTTCGCAACCGCACCACTTTCACACCGCCGGCGACCGGCACGCGACCGCCGGCATCCGAGGTGAGACCACCGCCGGCCGGGCGAACCCGGCTCACCCCACGCACGCGGACTACGTTGTCGATCATGCCCAGAACCTCTCCAGCCCGAAAGCCCGGGAAGCCGGGGCGAGCGCTGCGCGTGCTCATCACCGCGGGGCCCACTCACGAGCCGATCGACGAAGTGCGGTTCATCGGGAACCGTTCGTCCGGGCGGCTGGGAACGGAGTTGGCAACCGAGGCCGCCCGGCGCGGCCATCGTGTCACGCTGCTCCTGGGGCCGGTGATGATGGCGATGTCCGATACGCGGGCGAAGGTGAAGCGGTTCCGGACGACGGCCGAGCTGCAGGGGTTGCTCGATAAGGAGTTTCCCCGTTGCGATGTGCTGATCCAGGCCGCGGCGGTGGCGGATTACACACTGGATCGGGTGGAGGCGCCGGGTGGGGTGAAGTTGGGCGGCAGCGGCGGCAAACTCCGGCGGCAGAAGTCGGGTCTGGTGCTTCACCTGAAGCCGACACCCGACCTGCTGGCGCGGTGCGCCGAGGCGCGTGGGCGTGCGGGGTCGGGGCAGTTGATCGTGGGCTTTGCGCTTGAGCCGGCGGAGCGGATGCTGAGTTCGGCGCGGGAGAAGCTCACACGCAAGGGCGTGGATGCGATCGTGGCGAACGAGCTGAAGACGATGGACGCGAAGACGATCCGCGCGGTGGTGGTGATGGCGGACGGGCGCGAAGTGGACACGGGCAAGAGCATCCCCAAATCGCGGTTTGCGGGGTGGCTGCTCAAGACGCTGGGTGTTTCGACGGTGCGACCTGCCTAGCGTTGCCCCTTCGCCCCGGAGGACCGGCCGGCGCGACAATCGGGTGGGCTGGGCCGAACCGTGGACGACAAACACAACCGGAATAACAACGAACCCGAACCGGGCGTGGTTGCGCCTGTGCTCGACCCGGGGATGCTGGACCCGATCGAGTCGGTGGAGATCGACGCGAGCAACAACCCCGAGCCGCGGGCGCACCCGGGCGAGGTGATCCCCCGCGCGGGGCGCGACGACACGCTTCGGACGGGCCGGCTGGCGGGGTTGAGCCTGAATGCGGCGATCATCACGCTGGCGTGGCCCGTGCTGTGCGAGAGCCTGCTGAACTCGCTGATCGGGCTGGTAGACGCGGTGATCGCGGCGCGGATCAGCCAGGCGGCGGGTGACGCGGTGGGCGGGGCGGCTTACTTGCTGTGGTTCGTGGGGCTGATCGTGATGGCGATCGGCGTGGGCGCGACCGCGCTCATCTCGCGGTGCGTGGGCGCTGGCAAGGGCGCGGTGGCGCGGGCGGCGATGGGGCAGGCGATCCTGCTGGCGATCGTGGGCGGGCTGGGCATCGCGGTGGTGATGTGGTTTGTTGCGCCGTGGATGGCGGGGCTGATGAGCATGGACGGCGCGGCGAAGGGCGACTTCGTCACGTACATGCGGGCGATGTGCCTGGGCATGCCCGCGTCCACGGTGCTGTTCGCCTGCCTGGCGTGCGCGCGCGGGGCGGGCGACACGCTGAGGCCGCTGTTCACGATGATCACGGTGAACGTGGTGAACGGGGCGGCGGCGTGGCTGCTGGCGATCCACTTCAACCTGGGCGTGCTGGGGATCGGGCTGGGCACGTCGATCGCGCAGATCGTGGGCGCGGCGACGATCCTGTGGTTCCACTATCGCGGGGCGTCGGGCGTGGCGCTCACGCGGCGCTGGCTGCGCCCCCACCGCGTCACGGCGTACCGCCTGCTGAGGCTGGGGCTGCCGAGCTTCGCCGAGACGTTCGGGATGTGGGTGGTGAACTTCGCGACGGTGCTGATGGTGGGCTGGATGGGTCATGCGGCGATGCTGGCGAGCGCGCCCGCGAACGGGGACTCGGGCGGGTACACCGGTGCGCACCTGCTGGCGATCCGGCTGGAGGCGTTCTCGTTCTTGCCCGGCTTCTCGATGGGCATCGCGGCGGGGGCGCTGTGCGGGCAATACCTGGGCGCGGGGCTGCCCCACATGGCGCGGCGCGCCGCGGTGCGGTGCATGCTGGTGGCGATGGGGATCATGGGCACGGGCGGGTTGGCGCTGATCGCCCTGGGCGGGCCGATCACGCGGGCGCTGTCGGACCAGCCGGCGCACCTGCAACTGGTACCGGACCTTCTCCTGATCAGCGGGTTCATCCAGGTGCCGTTCGCGATGGCGATCGTGATGCGCTCATCGATGCAGGGCGCGGGCGACGTGAAGGCGGTGATGAAGCTTACCTGGATCAGCCAGTGGGGACTGCGTTTGCCGCTGGCGTATGCGATCAGCGGCGTGGACATCCCGCTGCCGGAGTGGCTGCTGGGCGGCGCGGTGATCCAGAACCCGTTCCCGTTTGACCTTGGCCTGCCGGGGCTGTGGATCGGGCTGTGCGTGGAGATCGTGATCCGCGCGTGCCTGTACGGCTGGCGGTTCAAGAGCGGGCAGTGGTTGAAGGCGCGGGTGTAGTCACGGTGCGGCGCGGACGGTGTGCGTGCGCCGCGGGCCGGGGTTACCCTGCGGCATGATCGACCTGAACGCGCTGCCGCTGACGGAGTTGTTTGACCATCTCGCCGCTGACGGGCTGGTGGATCGGCTGCTTGAACTTTCGCGCGATGAGGACCTGGGCCCAAACTGGGAGCGCGAGGGCGACATCACGTCGAGGGTGTTTGTGCCGGGGTACCTGCGCGGCGAGGCGCGGGTGGCGTTCCGCAAGCCGGGCGTGGTGGCTGGGCTGGCGTGCCTGGAGCGGTTGCTGCACGTGTTCAGGGCGGATGTGGACTTCACGATCCGCCTGCGCGACGGCGAGCGGGCCCAGGCGGGCGCGGTGGCGGCGGAACTGTCGGGGAGACTGCGCGACATCCTCACGCTTGAGCGCACGCTGCTGAACCTGGTGGGGCGGCTGTCGGGGATCGCCACGCGGGCGGCGGCGTTTGTGGAGGCCGCACGGCGCGGCGGGCAGGCGGTGGTGCTGGACACGCGCAAGACCACGCCGGGCTTGCGCGTGCTGGAGAAGTACGCCGTGCGCTGCGGCGGCGGGCGCTGCCACCGGCTGGGGCTTCATGATGCGGTGCTGCTGAAGGACAACCATCTGGCGAGCGCTGGCGCGCTGGCGGGTAAGCCGCTGGCGGAGGCGGTGAGGGCGGCGGTGAAGATGGCGCGTGACGAGGCGCCCAAGGACGGTCTGCGGTTCATCGAACTGGAAGTGGACACGCTGGAGCAACTGGGGGCGATTTTGGAGGCGGGCGGCTGCGGCGTGGAGATTGTGCTGCTGGACAACATGGGGCCCGACCTCTTGCGGCGCGCGGTGGAGATGCGCGATCGCAGCGGGCTGAAAGTCCTGCTGGAGGCGAGCGGGGGCGTGAGCCTGGAGACCATCGGCGCGATCGCGGCGACGGGGGTGGACCGGATCAGCGCGGGCGCGATCACACACGGGGCCACGTGGGTGGACGTGGGGCTGGATCGTTAGGCGGAGGTGTGAGGTGAGAGGTGTCGGGAAGAGGAAGAGATTGAAGAAGGCATGAGGCAGGGGGCATCAAGGCATCGAGGCGATGGGCATTGAGGTTGGCGTGTGTGGGGTGGGCGGGGCGCGGCTACCGTCGGGCATGAGCGACGCCCACATCCCTCCCGCGCCGATGCTGCCTTTGCCGCTGGTTCGCCGGGGAAAGGTGCGCGACGTCTATGAACTGCCGCCCAAGGCGCCGGGCGGCGAGGCCCGCCTGCTTCTGGTGGCGAGCGACCGGATCTCGGCGTTCGACGTGATCATGCCCACGGCGGTGCCGGGCAAGGGCAAACTGCTGACGCAACTCTCGGCCTTCTGGTTCAAGTTCATCCGCGAGCGCGGGATCGTGGAGACACACCTGCTCTCGACGGACGAACACGAGATCCCCACGAACCTGATGCCCGCGAGCGACCCGCGGCGCGAGTATCTGCACGGGCGGATCACGGTTGGGCGCGCGTGCCGGGTGATTCCGATCGAGTGCGTCGTCCGCGGCTATCTCGAAGGCTCGGGGTGGAAGGAGTACCAGCAGACCGGATCGGTCTGCGGCGTGGCGCTGCCGCGCGGGCTGAAGCAGTGCGACCGACTGCCCGAACCGATCTTCACGCCCGCGACGAAGGAGTCGAGCGGGCACGATCAGAACATCACCTTCGATCGCGCGGCGGAGGAGGTGGGGCTGGAGACGATGTCGATCCTGCGCGACGTGTCCTTGCGGATCTACCGCGAGGCGGCGCAGCACGCGCTGGCGCGCGGGATCATCATCGCGGACACGAAGTTCGAGTTCGGCATCCCGCCGGGCGACGAAGCGCGGGCCGGGCGGGTGTGGAGCCAGCCGATCCTGATCGACGAGGCGCTGACGCCCGACAGTTCGCGGTTCTGGCCCGCGGACGGGTATGCGCCGGGGCGGGCGCAGCGGTCGTTCGACAAGCAGTTCTTGCGGGAGTATCTCGAAGGTCTGGTGGCGGGCGGCAAGTGGGACAAGACGCCGCCGGGACCCGACTTGCCCGACGAGGTGGTGGAAGGGACGCTGTGGCGCGCTCGCGAGGCGGTGGAGCGGCTGACGGCGTGAGAGTCGTTCAGGCGGTTGCGTCGCGCGGGAAATGGCAGCGGACTCGGCGGTCGAGGCCCTGGATGTCGCTGGGCGTGGGGCAGGGGTCGAGCGTGGGTTCCTGGGCGACGCAGCGGTCCTGCTTGTGCGGGCAGCGGTCCTGGAATCGGCAACCCTTGGGAAGATCGAACAGGCTGGGCACGATGCCGGGGATGATGGGAAGTCGGCGGCCCTCGACCTTCTGTCCGCGCTTGGGGATTGAGCGGAGCAGCGCCTGCGTGTAGGGGTGGCTGGAGCGCTGGAAGACGTCGCGCACGCTGCCGGACTCGACGACCCGCCCCGCGTACATCACCAGCACGCGGTCGCAGACCTGGGCGACGACGCCGAGGTTGTGCGTGATGAGCATGATGGCGGTGTTGAGCTTCTTCTTGAGGCCCTCCATGAGCGAGAGGATCTGGGCCTGGATGGTGACGTCGAGTGCGGTGGTGGGCTCGTCGGCGATGAGAATGTCGGGCTCGCAGGAGAGTGCGATGGCGATCATGACGCGCTGGCG
>JALHNL010000128.1 GCA_022843545.1 Phycisphaerales bacterium
CGCTCTTCCGATCTGCGGCGATCCCCGCGCTTTCGCGGGCCGAGTCCCGCACAGCGATCGTCGTTCACGCCGGCGAGCCCGGCGCGGGCGCCACGCTGGGCGATGAGGCCGGCGTCCACCTCTGGTCGGGCGAACCGCCCGAGCCCACGATCGGGGGTGAGGCGTGAGCGTGCTCCCCGCGCTCAGAGCGCTGACCCTGACCACGGCCATCCTCTCGCTGGCGGCCTTCGGCATCGCTGACGAGAAGCCCTTCGTGCTCCTGCTGGGGCTGGTGGTATCCCTGATCTCATGGGGCATGACGCGAGTGGAGCCCGCCCGCGCGCTGCCCCGGGCGGTGCTGAACCTGATGGTGGGCGCGGCGACCCTCTACCTGGCGCTGGCCCTGCTGAGTTCCCGGCAGGACACGGTGATCTCCTCGCTCACCGACTTCCTGGCGCTGGTGCTGATGATCAAAATGCTCGACCGGGGTTCGATGCGCGACGAGGCGCAATTGATGACCCTGTCGGTCTTCGTGGTCATCGGTTCGGTGCTGTCGGGCGCGCAGCTCGCGCTGGGCGCGGTGCTGGTGCTCTATACGCCGCTCATGATCGCCGCGGTGGTGCTGTGGCAGGTCGCCGCGGGGCACGAGCGGGCGGCGCAGCGGGCCCGGGCTGTGGGCGTCGAGACCCCCGCGGGCGCCCGTGGCGAGCGGATCATGCGCCCCCTGCTGACGACCATCGTGCTGGCGGTGGGGCTCACGCTGGTCACCGGCGCGGTGGCCTTTGTGGTCACCCCGCGCGCGATGATCCCGGGAATCACCGGGCAGTGGGGGCGGCCCATGCCCGGCGCCACCACCGGCTACCACGAGCAGATCCAGCTCGGCAACGCCGGGCTCATCTCGCAGTCGGGCACGCCGGTGGGCGAGGTTCGGCTGCTGACCGCTCGGGGCGAGCCGATGGGCCCCGCCGACCAGCCGCTGTACCTTCGCGGCACCACCCTGGACCTGTACGACCCGCGCACCGGACTGTGGAAGAGGAGCAGCACCGAGACGCGCCAGCCCCCCGGCTCGCGCCGCGATGACGACTCGCTCATCACCCTTCAGGAGCCCAGCCGGCTCAGTTCGCGCGCCCCGATCTTTCAGGAGGTCACGCTGCGCAGCGGCCGGCAGAGTCAGCCGATCTTCGCGGCGCTCATGCCCGTGAGCGTGCGCTTCCCCGGCGGCACCGGCGACGGCATCAAGGTCTACCGCGCCGACGGGACGCTGAGCCGGTCCAGCGCCTCCACGGGTCAACTCTCGTACGTCGTCGAGTCGCGTGCGGACTACATCGATCCCAGCCCGCCGCCGGTAATGACCGACGAGCCCAGGCCCGTGCAGGAGGGCGAGACTTCGCCCGAGCCGGCCACCGTGGGCTCGCCGTTCACCCGCCCGGGGCCCATTCGCGATCTGGCCCTCACGCTGCTGGGGCAGGCGGGCGTTTCGCCCGACCCGGCCAAGCGCGAGGCGCCCGAGAACCGCCGGGCGGCGACGGTGTTCCTCAACCACCTCCGGGGGTTTGAGTACACGCTGGAGATGGTGGCCCCCGAGGAGGGGCAGGACCCGCTGCAGATGTTCCTGTTCACAACCCGGCGCGGGCACTGCGAGTACTTCGCCGCGGGCATGGTCGCGCTGTGCCAGTCGGTGGGCCTGCCCGCGCGGATCGTCACGGGGTACGTGAGCGGCGAATACAACTCGATGGGCGGGCACTACGTGGTGCGCGAGAGCGACGCCCACGCCTGGGTTGAGGTCCTGCTGCAGCCCGGGCGATGGGAGACCTTCGACCCCACGCCGCCCGACAGCCTCCAGCACGTGCAGCGCGGCAGCGGGGGCGTGCTGGGCTGGCTGCGTCGGCTGTACGACGCCATCGAGTTCTCGTGGGCCTCCAACGTGATCTCGTTCGATTCGCAGCGCCGCGCCGAGATCATCAACTGGAACCCGCAGGTGGGCGACCCCACCCCGCTCTACAACCTCCGCCGGTCGGTGAACCGGGCCACCTCATGGCTGCGCGGGTTGATGCCCGAGGGCGTGCTGGGGTCGGTGCTCACCATCGTGCTGGGCGTGTGCCTGATCGCGGGCGCGGGCATCATGGTCTGGGTGGTCGGGCGCGGGCTGGCGCGGCGCTGGCGCGCCGGGCGCGGGGCGGGGCAGGCGGAATACACCCTCGCGCCCCCTGAACTGGCCTCGCGGCTGGCGTTCTACCCGCGCATGCTCGAGATGCTGGCCCGCCGCGGAAGGGGCAAGCCCGACTCGGTCCCGCCCATGACGCACGCCGCGGCCCTCGCCCAGAGCGACCCCCGCATGGGCGAACTCGTGGGCTCCGTCGCCGACCGCTACTACCGCATCCGCTTCGGACGCGATGACGCCGCCGCGCCCGACCCGGAACTGAACGAACTGAGGGCCCGTCTGGACGACCTGCCCCCGGCCCGCGGGCGTTGACGCCCGGTCTGATAATCCGGCAGGCCGTCACAACCGTTACGGGCGAGATGAAACCAAGCGGCGACCTCCCCGGAGCGCGGCGCGCGGTCCGGCGAGCAGGCCGATCTATCGGAATGTGGCGCGGACGGCCGTCCGCCCGATCACTCAGTCGCCCTGCAAGAACGAGGTTCACCGTGCCCGCCAACCGCTCTCGCACCGAGAACTGGTACGCCTGCCTTCAGCAGATCGCCACGCGCGGCGGGGCTCTGGAGTTCGCGTTCAAGCGCGAAGAGACCGCCGGCGCCGAGCCCACCGACCTGCTCTGGCGTTGCCGCCTGTTGACCGTGACGCCCACGGAGTTGCTCGTGGAGCCGCCCGGGGCGGTGGGGCGGTCGTTCGACCTCAAGCCCGGGACGGTCCGGGTGGGGGCGATGACCACGGGGCAGAACCGCTGGCTCTTTGAGACCACGGTGCTCGGGTCGCGCGAGGCCCGTCTGGCCGGAGCGCCCGCCGGGAGGGCGCTGACGATGAGCATGCCCGATCAGGTGGAGCGCTGCGCCCGGCGTTCGTTCATGCGCGTGTCCACCACCGCCCTGAACCTTCCGAACGTGCAGTGCTGGCCGCTGCTGGACCCCACCAGCGTGGTCCCCGCCGAGACCGCCAACCGCCTGGCGATCCTGGGGCGGATGAACGACCCCGCCTTCGGCCCCGCGCCGACGCCGCAGGAGTCGTCGCTCGCTGACTCCATGCTGCTGCCCAGCGTGGGCCCCAGCTTCCCGGCGCAGTTGATGAACATCTCCGGGGGCGGTCTGGGCCTGCTGGTGAGCCAGGCTCACCGGACCGCCTGCGACCGGGCGTCGTACCTGTGGCTGCGGGTGGACCTGACCCCCGAGATCCCGCTGCCCATGGCGCTCACAGTGAGGCGTTCCCACACCCACCTTGACGCCGCGCAGAACCTCTACCTGGGCGTGGCGGTGGACTTCACCCACCACACGGCGCACCAGGACTTCGTGTCGCGTCTGCTCGCGTCGTACGTTGATCGCCTGCTGCTGGGCCAGGCTCGCAAGGCGGGTTGAAGACGATTGTTAACGGCGCGCAAAGCCGGGCCATCGCGGGTACCATCCCCCGCTCATGCCCGACCACGCCCACGTGATCATCGCGCTGGATGTCGCCGATCTTGATCGGTCGGTGGCCTTCTACGCGACCGCGCTGGGGCTGCGGGTGGTCCGGACGGAGCGTCCCGGGCTGATCTTTGAGTCCAGGGTCCTCGCCGGCCCGGCCTTCCCTGCTCTGGCCCTCCACATCCGCAAGCAGTTCGGTATCCGGGTCACCGGCTCCCACCCCGGGCAGATGCTCCGGGTGAGCCTGAGGGTTGACGACCCCTCGCAGTTCATCGAGGCCGTCGATGCCTCGAGCGGGCGGTGGGTTGGCCCCAAGCCCGCGCCGGGGGTGCCCCACATCCACTTCGTCGACCCGGACGGGTACGAGTACGAACTGTTCACCGAGCCCGCCCCGCTGGTGGCCTCTCCCCAGAACGCCTGAGCAGGGGGGGTAGGGGGAGGTCGGACGGGGGACAAGCGACAGATCGCTGGTTCACTGTGGGGATAAATCCCCCCGCTTTGGGAACTCACCGAACGGCCATCCGTACAACCGGTTATACTGGCATGAAGCCTGACGGGACGGCCCGTGGGCACCTTGACCGATCCGCCTGCCGGTGAGGACGGGTCGAACAGCCCGTCCGACGCGCACGTTCGCGTCGGACCGGGGGCTGCGGGGACGGCTCCGCGGCTCATAGATCTGACGTGATTTGTCGCGACCCTGTGGGAAGTGCAATTCGGAGCGGCGCATGGACGGTGGCGGCAGGAAGCCGCATGGATCAAGGGGAATCGGCCCGTGGCGGGCCGGGCTGGGCGCATGGGCGCACGGCTGGGTGAGTGCTTGACAGGGTGCGGTCGCTCGCGTCAGATCTCTGTTCGTACACGGCTTCGCCGGCCTAGTCGCCGCGGCGCACTCTTGCGTCCGGCGGGAGACCGGGGATGATGACACTGCAACTGGCACAGAGCGGCGACACGTCGACGCTGATTTACTACGCGGTGATCGGGCTGGTGGGGATGCTGCTGGGGGGCGGCATCGCCTTCGCCGCGTTCCAGGTCCTGACCGGTCAGAGCGTCAAGAAGGCCAAGGCCGAGGCGGAGCAGATCCGTCAGCGTGCGGCCGACGACGCGCGCAGCGCGGCGCAGAAGGCGGAACTGGATGCCGAGAAGCGGATCCTGGAGCGCAAGGAGAAGTTCGAGACTGAACTGAGCAAGCAGCGCGACGAGATCCGCGAGGCCGAGCAGCGGGTGGCGAAGCGAGAGGACCTGCTGGACAAGAAGCTCGAGTCGGTGACGCAAAAGGAACAGCACCTGGAGCGCCAGAACGAGGCGGTCCGGGCCCGCGAGGAGCGGCTGGGCAAGAAGGAAGCCGAGCTCGACGGCGTGCTGGTGCAGCAGCGCGACAAGCTGATGCAGATCACGGGCATGTCGCTGACGGACGCCAAGGCCCTGCTGCTGCAGCGCGTGGAGGACGAGTCGCGGGCGGACATGGCGAAGGTGGCCCGCAAGATCATCGAGGAAGCGGAGGGCGAGGCGAAGGAGAAGGCCCGCGAGATCACGCTCATGGCGATCCAGCGGTGCGCCACCGAGCACACGAGCGAGAGCACCGTCCGCACCGTGCCCATCCCGTCTGACGACATGAAGGGGCGGATCATCGGGCGCGAGGGGCGGAACATCCGCGCCATCGAGAAGGCCACGGGCGTGGACATCATCGTCGACGACACGCCCGGGGTCATCGTCGTGTCGTGCTTCGACAAGGTGCGCCAGCAGGTGGCGGTCGAGTCCCTGCAGCGGCTGATCGCCGACGGGCGGATGCACCCCTCGCGGATCGAGGAGGTGGTGGAGAAGGTGCGCAGCGAGATCGGCGAGCGGATCGTGAAGTACGGCCGCGACGCGGTGCTCGAAGTGAACCTCCGCAACGTTCACCCCAAGGTGAGCGAGGCGATGGGCAAGCTCTTCTACCGCACCAGTTACGGCCAGAACGTGCTGCGGCACTCGGTCGAAGTCGCGTTCCTCTGCCAGCTCATCGCCGACCAGCTCGGGCTTGACGGCACCATCGCGCGGCGCTGCGGCTTCCTGCACGACATCGGCAAGGCCATGGACCAGGAGCAGGAGGGCACGCACCCCAAGATCGGCTACGACTTCGCCAAGCAGTACGGCGAGAAGGAGCCGATCCTCAACGCCATCGCGGGCCACCACGGCGACGTGCCCTCGACGAGCTTCTACACGCCGATCGTGATGGCGGCCGACGCGGTGAGCAGCGCCCGCCCGGGCGCGCGGCGCGAGAGCCTGGAGAAGTACATCCAGCGGCTGGAGCAACTGCAGGACATCGCGCTGGGCCACCGCGGGGTGAACGAGGCGTACGCGATCCAGGCCGGTCGCGAGGTGCGGGTGATGGTGGACGCCAAGAGCGTCAACGACGACGAGGCGATGGTGATCGCGCAGTCGATCGCCCGCAAGGTGAGCGACGAGATGACCTTCCCCGGGGAGATCCGCGTGACGGTGCTGCGCGAGACCCGGGCGGTGGAGTTCGCGCGGTAGCGCGGGGTATCCTCAGGCATGTCCCCCCCGCGCTGGTGGAGCAGTCTGCAGGTCGTTCATGTGATCGCCCTTGGCTTGTGGGCCGGGTCGCTGGCCATGACCGGCGCCGCCGCGGGCCTCATCTTCAGAACCGCGCGCGAGGCGCGGCCCACCCTGCCCGACTTTGCGGCCTACTCGGGCGACCACGCGCTGGTGACCGGCGGGATCATCGCCAACCGGCTGTTCTGGGCGGCGGACGTGGCGCAGTTCGCCTGCGCCGCGATGGCCATCCTGACGCTCGGCGTGCTGGCGATCTTCGGCCGCGCGTGGATGGGGCGGATTCACGCGGGCATGCGGATTCTGTCGCTCTCGCTGCCGCTGTGCGCGCTCATGTATCACCTGTTCGTGCTCTCGCCCCGCATGGCGCAGAATCTGAACGACTACTGGACGAGCGCCAAGCAGGGCGACACCGCGAAGGCCAGCGCGGCCAAGGCCGCCTTTGACGCCGACCACCCGACCGCGAGCACCACGATGGGGCTCACGGTGATTCTCATCCTGGGCGCGATGTGCACGGCGGCGTGGCCGGCGCGGCGCGATGAGGACGCGTCGGCGTGAGCGCGCCGCGAGAGCAGCCCGATCATGGCCTGGACCTGCCGCGGGTGTCGCCGGCGAAGCGCGAGCGGGCGGTTCGCCTGGCGGACGCACTGGCCGCGGCCTACCCCCAGGCGCACTGCGAACTGGTTCACTCCACCCCGCACGAACTTCTGGTGGCGACGATCCTCTCGGCCCAGGCCACCGATGCGAGCGTGAACAAGGCCACGCCCGCGCTCTTCGCCCGGTTCCGCTCGCCGGCGGACTTTGCCGCCGCTGCGCCCGCGGAGATCGAGCCCTACATCAAGACCATCGGGCTCTTCCGCGCCAAGGCGAGGGCGATCCACGAATCCATGCGGGACATCGTCGAGAAATTCGGCGGGCGCGTGCCGCAGACGATGGACGAGCTGCTCACCCTCCGCGGCGTGGCCCGCAAGACCGCGAACGTCGTGCTGGGCAACGCCTTCGGCATCAACGTGGGCTTCGTGGTGGACACGCACGTGCACCGCCTGAGCCAGCGCCTCGGGCTGGTGGCGGGCGGCACGCCCGTGGCGAAGGTGGAGCGCGAACTGATGGCGCTGCTGCCGCGGGAGCGTTGGTGCCAACTGTCGCACCAGTTGATCTTCCACGGGCGCTACGCGTGCAAGGCGAGGGCCGTGCAGTGCGGCGCGCACCCGATCTGCGGCGAGTTTGGCCGGGCCTGCGAGCTGCGGGTGTCGGCGGCTTTGGCACGGCCGACCGTCAAGCAGGCCCGGGCAAGGGGCAAGGGCGACGACCCGGCCAAGGGTGCAGCCAGGAAGCCCCGGCCCGGTGGGCGTTAGGGCGTATGGGGCGGTCCGGGCTGGCCTTCGCACGGCCACGGCGATATAGTGGGGGCGTTCGGGCGTGTAGCTCAGTTGGCTAGAGCACAGTCCTCACACGACTGGGGTCACAGGTTCGAGTCCTGTCACGCCCACTTTTGCTTTCCCGCCGGCCCGCCTTGGCCGGAAGCAGGCTGAAATTCAGGCCCATTCGCGCCTTCGGGTGCGGGCGGATTCCGCCCTTTGCGGGCGGATTCGGGCGTGTTGTGCGCCGAAGCGTGCACCGCTCTGTCCATGCCAATCTCACGCTGCGGGCATGCCTCGGCGGTCTGGCGGGGTGCTACCGGTTCGCGAGCATCCGGGATCGACTCGTGTGTTGGCAGAGCGTTGCCGGTGAGACTGACGACGTGACTTCCGCCTGCTGGCTCGCCCGGAGATCGTGTCAGGGCCGAGGCCGTGCGAGCTCGACCTTTCGCATGGTGAACCCGCTGAGCCGGGTGCTGGTGTTGGCCCCGCGGCTACACGGGAGTCACTCGGCGTCGGCCGGCTGACCGATTGGCGATGCTCAGCCCGCTCAGCACCCATCGCTGAAGGTGTTGATGAACGCGATGATGTCGTCGACCGAGAGTTGCCCGTCGGGGCCGGTGCCCGTGTCGCCGATGTCGGTGATGTCGGCGATGCTGCACGC
>JALHNL010000129.1 GCA_022843545.1 Phycisphaerales bacterium
GTCGGCCTGGCGCTCGGCGAGCGAGCGAGCGGGCTGTGGCGCGGGGGCCGCGGCGGCCTGAGCGGGGTTGTCGGGGGCGAGGGGGTCGCGGCCTGTGCGGAGCATCTCGGCCTCGCGGCGCAGGCGCGCATCGCGGGCGGTCTTCTTGGCCTTCTGCTCCTGCATCTGCCGGTAAACCCACGACAGCAGGCTGAAGCCGATGATGATCAGGAAGATGATGAGTTGAGTGGAGCCGCCGCCCATCGTGATAAAAGGTAGGCGGGGGGAGGGTGCGGGGCGTGCGGAGCGGAGGCGGGCGGGGCTGGGCGCTGAACGCGTGGTTGAGCGGGCTCGTATCCTGCGCCGTGCTGGAGGCCCGGGGCATTTCGTTCGCGTATCGCGCGGGGCGGCCGGTGCTGAGCGATGTCACGCTGGCGTTTGCGCCCGGGGAGCTGGCCGTGGTCGTGGGCCCCAATGGGGCGGGCAAGAGCACGCTCCTGCGGCTGCTGCTGGGCGCGCTGAAGCCCGACGCGGGCAAGGTGGAGATTGACGGACGGCCCGTGTCGGCGATGGCGGGCTCCGCGCTGGCGTCGCGGCTGGCGTACATCGCCCAGCGGTCAACGCCCGCGGCGCCGATGACGGTGCGGCAGACGGTGGCGCTGGGGCGGTTTGCGCTGCCGGTGTCGCCCGCGGCGGTGGACGGGGCGATCAGCGCCCTGGACCTTGGGCATCACGAGCACGAACTGGTGGAGCGGCTGTCGGCCGGTCAGCAGCAGCGGGTGGCGCTGGCGCGGGTGGCGGCGCAGATGTGGCCGCTGGGGTCGGCGGGCGGGGCGGCGCGGTATGTGCTGGCGGACGAGCCGGCGAGCAACCTGGACCCGCTGTTTCTGGCGCGGGCGCTCTCGACGCTGCGGTCGTGGGCGCGCGGGGGGCTGGGCGTGGTGGTGGTGCTTCACGACCTGACGGCGGCGCTGCGTTACGCGGATCGGGTGATCGTGCTGGGGTGCGACGGGCGGCCCGTGGGCGACGGCCCGCCCGCTTCGGCGCTGGACCCGATGCTGCTGGAGCGGACGTTCGGGGTGGCGTTTGACCATCTGTCGGGGCCGGCGGGGGGGCCGGGGGCGATCGTGGCGAGGGATGGGGGGTGAGGGGCCGGGGCGTGTCGTGTCGGCGTGGGGTCTGGTTCCTATCCTGCATCATGCAACCGATCACCACCGTCGCCGTCACCGGCGCGACCGGGTTTGTGGGCAGGCACGTCGTGAAGGCGCTCTTGGCGGGCGGGTACCGGGTCCGCGCGCTGGTGCGCGACCGTTCCAAGGCGACGGCGGTGCTGCCGCCCGACCCCAAGGTGGCGATCGTCGAGGGGGACGTGCTGGATCGGCGCTCGCCCGTGGAACTGGTGGCGGGGTGCCAGGCGTGCATTCATCTGGTGGGGATCATCCGCGAGGCGGCGCGGCAGACGTTCCAGGGCATGCACGTTGAAGCGACGCGGGCGATGGTCGAGGCGTGCCAGGGTTCGGACCTGCCGGTGAAGCGGTTTGTCCACATGTCGGCGCTGGGCGTGCGGCCTGACGGGCCGGCGGAGTACCAGCGCACCAAGTTCGCGGGCGAACAGATCGTGCGTCGGTCGGGGCTGGACTGGACGGTCTTCCGCCCGGGGCTGATCCACGGTCGCGGGGGCGAGTTCGTGGACATGGTGCACAAGTGGTGCAAGGGCAAGGCGGCGCCGTTCTTCTTCGTGCCGTACTTCACGCGGCTGGTGGAGCACGACGAGGGCGTGATCGGCGCGCGGGTGAGCATCGAGTCGGCGAAGGTGGCGCCGGTGTCGGTGTTTGACGTGGCGGAGGCGTTTGTGCGGTCGCTGGGCGCGGGGGCGACGATCGGCGAGGTCTACAACCTGACGGGCCCCGACGAGATGGACTGGAAGACGATGCTGCGGGCGTTCCAGGAGAACCTGCCCGGGGCCGACACGGGGCTGCCGATCGTGGGGCTGCCCGCGCGGCCTCACGCCTTCATGGCGGCGGCGGCGAAGCGGGTGGGGATGGGCGGGCTATTCCCGTTTGACGCGGGTCAGGCGCGGATGGCGGAGGAAGACGCGACGTGCGACCTCGACAAGGTGAAAGCGGACCTGGGGCTGCAGCCCCGCGGGTTTGAGGCGGTACTGAAGCAGTACGCCGGCGCTCTGGCGTGATGTGACCCCATGACGACGCTGAGTTCAACCACCCCGCGGCCGGCTTCGACGGGCGACCCTCGCCCCGTTGTGGAGCTGCGCGCGGTGAAGCGCGTGTACTACAAGCCCGATGGGTCGGTGCTGGTGGAGGCGCTCAAGGGCGTGTCGCTGGCGATCCCCAAGGGTCAGTACGTGGCGATCATGGGCGCGTCGGGCTCGGGCAAGAGCACGATGATGAACGTGCTGGGCTGCCTGGATCGCCCGACGACCGGGAGTTATCTGCTGGACGGGACCGACTGCTCGACGATGAGCGACGCGGAACTGTCGCGCTACCGCGGGCGGAAGATCGGGTTCGTGTTCCAGGCGTTCAACCTCATCCCGGAACTGACGGTGCGCGAGAACGTGGAGGTGCCCCTGTTCTATCAGGAGGTGCCCAAGTCGGAGCGGCGCGAGCGGGCGATGGAGGTTCTCAAGCGTGTAGGGCTGGACAACCGCACGGACCACCGGCCCAGCGAACTCTCGGGCGGTCAGCAGCAACGCACGGCGATCGCGCGGGCGCTGGTGACGAGCCCGTCGGTGCTGATGGCCGACGAGCCCACGGGCAACCTCGACAGCACGACGGGGCGGGCGGTGCTGGAACTCTTCCACGAGCTGCACGCGCAGGGGATCACGATCATCATGGTGACGCACGACCCGGACGTGGCCAAACTGGCGCAGCGGGTGGTGCGGCTCAAGGACGGGCTGATCGACACCGACGTTCTGCAGGCGCAGATGAGCGTGGCCGAGGCGAAGGGCGCGGCGCACTAACTTGCGGAGGCGGGGCCGGGCGGGGCGGCCCACAGCGCGGCGGCGACGGCCTGGGCGGTCAGGCCCTCCACGTGCAGGGCCTTTTCGCGCGAGGTGTGGCCGGCGACGAGCGTGACGGCGCGCGGGGCCACGTTCAACCGACAGGCGATGAGCGAGCGGACGGCGTCGTTGGCCCGGCCGTCTTCGGGCGGCGCGGCGACCTTCACTTTCAGGCGTGGGCCGGTGGGGAGGTCCAACACCTCGCCGACTTCATCGCGGCGCGCGCCCGGGACGACCTTGACCAGCAGGCGCACGCCCCCGGGGACGGCGGAAGCGGGCGATGGCTGAGGCGGGGGCGTATTGTGCGGAGCCACGGTGCAGCGTAGGGAAGACGCCCCGCGCGGCCGGGATGGGAGAATCGCATGGCGAGCGCAGCGCGGACGGTGCTGGTGACGGGGGCCTCGCGGGGCCTGGGGCTGGAGTTCGTGAAGCAACTGGCGGCGCGGGGCGACCGGGTGATCGCGGCGTGCCGCAACCCCGGCGCGGTGCCGGAACTGAAGGCGATGGGTGCGGGTGTGCGCGCGGCGGCGCTGGACGTGTCGGACCCTTTGTCGATCAAGAGCTTCGTCGCGGACCTGGGCGGCGAGGGCGTGGACGTGCTGATCAACAACGCGGGGCTGATGGGCGAGGACAACCGGGTGGGGGCGATGAAGCTGGAGGAGATGCGGCGGATCTTCGACGTGAACACGTTCGGGCCGGCGCTCATGACGCAGGCGGTGCTCCCGAATCTCATCAAGGGGCAGCGGAAGCTGGTGGTGAACATCACGAGCACGCTGGGGTCGATCTCGGCGGGCATGCCGGGGATGAGCTACGCGTACTGCGCGAGCAAGGCCGCGCTGAACAAGATCAGCGCGAAATTGGCGTGGGACCTCAAGTCGATGGGGATCATCGTGGTGTCGATGTGCCCGGGGTGGAACAAGACGGACATGGGGGGCGGGTCGGCTCCGCTGGAGCCCAAGGACAGCATCGGGCGGATCCTGACGATGATGGACACGTTCGGGCTGGCCGACAGCGGGACGTTCAGGCGCGAGGATGGGGCGGTGGTGCCGTTCTAAACGCGGCCAACGCGGCCAACACGAGGAAGAGTTTGGGTGGGGCCGGGGATTCGCCCGGTTCGGGTTGATCGTGGCCTGAGCTGTGATGGCGCGTGCGAATGAGCTTTGAATAACACAGCCGCCCACGATCGTGGGCGGCTGGTGAGGCGTTCACTTTGGCTGCGTGATGGAGCGGATCAGCGGCGGTCGTCGTCGTCATCGTCATCGTCGGTGTCCGCCTGGTCATCGTCGAAGGGCGCGTCTTCGGGGTCGTCGAGGCTGTCGCCGGGCTGGGCGCTGAGGTCGGGAACGGGCTCAGGGAAGAGGACGCTCTGCTTGGCGCCGGGGGGCGGGCCCTTGGGGTTCTTGGCGTCTTCCTCGGCCTGGGCCTTCATGGCCTGCCACTCTTCGGGGGTGACCATGACCTCGCGGGCCTGGGTGCCGACGTGCGGGCCGAGGATGCCCGCGTGGCCCATCGCCTCGATGAGCTTGCTGGCGCGGGTGTAGCCGATGGCGAAGCGGCGCTGGAGGAGGGAGACCGAGCCGCTCTTGGAGGCGATGACGGCCTCGACGGCGCGGTCAAACAGCGGGTCGCTCTGGGCGACGTTGACGCCTTCGAGCGAGCCGTCCTCGTCGTCGGAGCCCAGCGGGCCGGCGGCGGAGCCGGTCTTGATCTGCATGAGCGAGTGTTCGAAGGAGGGCTGGGCGATGTCCTTGAGGAACTTGACGACGCGGCGGATTTCCTTGTCGTCGACGAGGGTGCCCTGGCTGCGGGTGAGTTTGGCGCTCTTGGGGGAGAGGTAGAGCATGTCGCCCTGGCCCAGGAGGAGTTCGCCGCCCTTCTGGTCCATGACGATGCGGGAGTCCATGCCGCTGGCGACCTTGAAGCAGATTCGGGCGGGCATGTTGGCCTTGATGAGGCCGGTGACGACGTTGGCCTGGGGGCGCTGGGTGGCGACGATGAGGTGGATGCCGACGGCGCGGGCCTTCTGGGCGATGCGGATGATGGAGGACTCGACCTCCTTGTTGGTCATCATGAGGTCGGCGAGCTCGTCGATGACGAAGACCATGTAGGGGAGCTTCTTGGGGATGCGGGCCTCTTCGTTCTCGTCCTTGGGGCTGAAGCGCTCCTTGAGCTCCTCCCAGGTGAGGCTGTTGTAACCGGTGATGTCGCGGCAGCCGGCCTCGACGAGCAGTTCGTAGCGCTCGTCCATCTTGCGGACGGCCCACTCGAGGATCGCGGCGGCCTTGGACATCTCGGTGACCACCGGGCACATGAGGTGGGGCACGTCCTTGAACTGGCTGAGCTCGACCATCTTGGGGTCGACCAGGACGAGCTTGAGCTCGTTGGGCTTCTTGGTGTAGAGGAACGACATGAGGATCGAGGACATGCACACCGACTTGCCCGAGCCGGTGGTGCCGGCGATGAGCATGTGGGGCATGCTGGTGAGGTCGACGATGAGCGGGTTGCCGCTGGCGTCTTTGCCCAGGAACATGGGCAGGTTCATCTTGCCCCAGTCGGCGGCCTGGCTCATGAGCTCCTTGAGGCGGACCTTTTCCTTGTGGGGGTTGGGGACCTCGATGCCGACGGTGTCGCGGCCCTCGGTGTTGGAGACGATGCGGATGCTGACGCTCTTGAGCGCGCGGGCCAGGTCGCTGGAGATGGCGGAGAGGGCGGAGACCTTGGTGCCGGCGGCGAGGCGGATCTCGTAGAAGGTGATGACGGGGCCCGAGTCGATGCCCACGACCTCGCCGTTGATGTTGTACTCGCGGAGGGCGCGCTCGAGGTTGGTGGCCTGCTCGCGGACGAACTGCTCGAGCTTTTCGGGGTAGGACTGATCGGGCTCTTCGAGCAGATCGACGCCGGGGAACTTGTAGCCGGGGAGTTCGGCGACGTTCTGGATGTCGCGCAGGTCGGCCTCGGTGGCGGTCTGCTTGGCCGCGCCGGCGAAGCGGAGGGGCAGCTTGGCCATCTTGGCGCGGAGTTCTTCGGGGTCGAAGGTCTTGGGCGAGCCGGTCTCTTCGGCGCCCTCGCCTTCGTTGGCGTCGTCTTCGGCCTCGGCTTCGGGTGTCGCGTCGAGAGCTTCGTCCGCGTCGTCTTCGGCGGCGGGCTTCTTCTTGGCGGACTTCTTGACGATCTTGACCTCGCCCACGCCGTCGCCCTCGTCGTCACCCTCGGGCCCGCCGCCGACGATGTGGTCGTCGGGGTTGAAGGCCTCGGTGGCGCCCAGGCCGCCGGCGGTGTCGTCGATGACTTCGGCGGCTTCGCCCTTCTTGCCCTTGGCGGGGCGATCCAGGCCCTTGGGCATGCGGAGTTTGCGGGTGGGGGCGGCTTCGGTCGCCCCCGCGCCCCAGAAGGCGGAGAGGAAGCCCCAGCCCTTCTTGGTCGCGACGGCGGTGTGACCCGCGGCGGTGGCGGCGGCGGCGGCCACGGGCGGGGTCGCGGCCTTCACCTGCTTGAAGGCCCACATGGGCGCGAGCACGACCCAGATGTCCACAGCCACCACCGCGCCCACGAGGAACGACAGCAGCAGCCAGACCATCGAGCCGAAGGTGCTGAAGCGCTCGGTGAGCCAGCCCCCGGAGGTCTGCCCGATGAGCCCGCCGGCCAGGTCGGGGAGCGGCCCCGAGGCGGGCATGAGCACGGCCTGCACGCCGGCGAAGGCGGCGGCCATGATGACCCCGCCGACGAAGCGGACGGAGAGGTGTGAGACGCGGGTGACGAAGCCGCTGACGGCGAGGTGGAGGGCCCAGAGGACCAGCAGCAGCCAGGCGCCCCAGCCCATGAGGGCGAAGAGCTGGTAACTCACCCAGGCGCCCGCGAGCCCGCACCAGTTGCCGATGGGGGTCTGGTGGGGGTAGACGGCGTGGCTGGGCCAGTCGGCCGCGGAGAAGGACCAGAGTGCGCCGGCCAAGAAGAGCCAGACGCAGGCCTGAGCGAGCCAGATGAGGTATGACCACAGACCCACCCGCGCGACCTCGCGAGTGGCGGGCATGGAGAAGACACCCGCCGAGCCCGGAAGGCCGGCGGCCGCGGAAGAAGACCGAGCCATAGGGGCTCAAGATCGGCGATCAGGTCGGGTTTTGGTCAATCGCGGATCAGCGGGCCATCTTGAGGATGGCGGCCCCCGCCGCGGCCCTGACCTGGGGGTCGGCGTCGTCGAGGAGGGGGGCGACGACGGGGAGCATGGTGCGGCGGGCGTACTCGCCATAGACGAGGGCGGCCTGAGCCCGGACGGAGGGGGTCGGCGAGGTCAGGAACTCATCAGCGGTGGGCAGACCCAGGGGGTCGCCCAGCTTGCTGAGCGCGCCGGCGGCGGCGAGGCGAACCTCGGCGGGGGCGGGGCCCTCGGGGCCCTGGCGGGGGCGGCAGAGGTAGTCCAGTTGCAGGGTGGACTGCTTATCGCCCACCTGGCCGACGATCTGGGCGGCCAGGGCGGCGGCTTCGAGGTCGTCGGGGGCGGCGGGGTAAAGGGCGGCGCGGATGTCGCCCAGGACGGTGTCGTCGCCGAGTTTGGCCATGGCCTCGGCGATCTGGAGCTGGACCAGGCGGGCCTGGGCGGTGGAGGCGCGGCGCATGGGCTGGCGGCGGGCCTCGCGGAGCATGGGGAGGGCGGAGGCGTTGCCCAGTTCGCCCAGCACAAAGGCGGCCTGCGACCGCTCGCGGGCGTCGCTGGACCAGAGCATGCGGGCGAGGGGCGAGGGGTCGGGAGCTTGCAGGCCCGCGCGCTGCCCGGCGGGGCTGAGAGCGAGGCGGCTGAGGCCCAGGATCGCCGAGGCCCGCACGAGGGGTGAGGGGTCGTTGACCAGCGGGCGGATGAAGTCGGCGACGGAGACCACGCCGGCCTTGCCCGCGGCCATGGCGGCGACGGCGCGGACGCCCGCGCTCTCGTCAACCAGGGCCTTGCGGACGATGGGCTCCAGGCGGGTGGGCACGGGGATGAGGGCCTCGAGGGCGTTGGCCCGCACCTCGGGCTGGGGCGACTGGGCCAGGTCGGCCAGAACGCTGATGGCCCGCTCGC
>JALHNL010000130.1 GCA_022843545.1 Phycisphaerales bacterium
TCGCCCGCGGCCTGGGGCCCGGCGTCGGGCCCGGGGGCCTGCTCGCCCGCGTCGTCGTCCATGGCCCCGTCTTCGTCAGCCCCGCCCTCAGGATCAGGCGCGATGCGCGCGAAGATCAGCCGGCCCGCGGAGGTCTGCAACTGGCTCGTGACCTCCACCGTCACCGCCTGGCCGATGTACTCCGCCGCCTGCGTCACCACCACCATCGTCCCGTCTTCCAGGAAGCCCACGGCCTGCCCGACCTGCTCGCCGGGGCGCACCAGCACCAGCCCCACGGTGGAGCCCGCCGTCAGCGTCGGCCTCAAGGCCGCCGAGAGATCGTTGATGTTCAGCACCTGCACGCCGCGGATCGCCGCGACGCGCCCCAACCCGCTGTCGGCGGTCAGGATGCTCGCGGGCATCTGCACCGCCAGCTCCACCAGTTGCTGGTCCACGCCGGTGCCCAGCCCGCCCGAAGGGTCGATCGTCAGGTCCAGCCCCCCGGTGCGCTGCAGTTTGCCGATGATCTCCAGCCCCCGCCGACCGCGCGTGCGCTTGAGCTTGTCCGCCGAGTCGCTCAGCGTCTGCAACTCGCGGATCACGAACTGCGGCACCACCACCGGCACCTGGATGAAGCCGGTCTGCGCCACGTCGTAGATCCGCCCGTCGATGAGCGCGGAGGTGTCCAGCAAGATGGGCGTCGACCCGCGGTACTGCTTGGTGAACTCCACATACGGGATCACCAGGCGGAAGTCGTCTTGTGTCTGCAGCACCACCGAGATGCCCAGGTAACTCAGCGCGATGCCCATGAGCACCTTCAGCGCCGTCACCAGGCTCGGGGCCTGCACGTCGTACGCCTGGATCAGCAGGTCGATCACCAGCGACAGCGCCCACGTCGCCAGCAGCCCCGCCACCAGCCCGAAGAAGATCCCGCTCACCGCCGTGATCCGCTTGTTGGGCGTCAGCAGGTCCAGCACCAGCACGATCGCGCCCATCGCGATCGCCCACGCGATGATCCACCAGCCCAGCCTCACCTTCTCTTCGGTGGCGCTCGAGCCCTGCAAGGGCTCCAGCACGTACACCGCCGTGATCGTCGCGAACAGCACCGCGAAGATCATCCGAACCCATCTCACCGCCGAGCGACGAGACGCCGCTTCAAGTTCCTGTGGGGTCAGGTCCGAGCCTCGGCCGGCTGAGAGCAATTCGTGTTCGGCCATGCCCAAGGGTAGCGACCGACGGCGGCGGCTAGGTCCTCACACACCGGGCTTGCCCGCGCCGCCCTGTCCGCCCGCCGCGATCAACGCTCGAGCTCGCGCCACATGCTCGCCCACGCGCAGTTGCGAGTTGAAGACCTCCCGCACCACCCCGCCCGGGTCGATCACGTACGTCACCCGCCCCGGCACCAGCCCCAGCAAACTCCGCGGCACGCCCCACGACCGGCGCAGCGAGCCGTCGGCATCGCTCACCAGGTGATACGGCACCTCACGCTTGCTCGCCACCGACTGGTGCGAGGCGTCGCTGTCGCCCGACACGCCGATGACCGTCGCCCCCGCCACGCTCAGGTCCGCGTGCGCGTCGCGGAAGGCGCACACCTGGGCGGTGCACGCCGGCGTGTTGTCCTTGGGATAGAAGAACACCACCACCCACCGCCCTCGCAGGTCGCCCAGCCGAACCGCCCGCCCGGCGTGGTCCACGCGGGCGAAGTCGGGGGCCAGGTCGCCGACGCGAACGGGATGGGGGCGGGGGTTGGTCACGGCCAAGGCTAGGAGGGGGCTGGGCGTGGCTATGGGACGGGTGTGAAACTGGGTAGCCTGATAAGCCGGACTTTCTTTGGAGAAAGTTGCAGAAAATTCTGAAAGCGGATTCTCTCAGGGTTGCCTTTCGGGTATCTTATCCTTTGTCCGACACACTCTTCAGCCGGCCTTCAGCGGTCCAAACGCACCGGAGTGTTCATGAGTCTCACCGTCGATCAGTCCTTCGCTCGAGAGGCCCGCGATGTCTTGGGCGGGGTGCGACGCGCTCTGGCCGAACTGGTGGGTTCGGTCGGCGCCGACCCCACCCAGCCCCAGGAGATCTCGCGCAAGTACGGTCTGGACAAGACTTTGTCGTGGAAGATCACCCGCGTGATCTGCGAAGACGACGCCCTCGAAGCCGTCCGCCTCATGCCCGGACGGCCCGGCCTGAGGATCTTCATCGACGCCCTGGAGCGCAGCGGGGCCCCGACCGACCGGGCCGAGCGCGTCCGTCAGGCCGTGGAGGAGTACGAGACGTTCATCGAAACCCACTCGGGCGATCGCGAGACGTTCGAGACCATGATCGGCGGCGTGTCCAAGGAAGTCGCCAGGCGGCGCGGCGAGGCCCTGCGGAAGCAGGCCTTCACGGCCAACAGCGGGATCTGGGGCGTGCGCTCGCGGGCGCAGGTGAACCTGCACTTTTGCGCGCCCAACGCTCAGAACCCCGACATGCTCGACCTGGGGGTGGTCTGCGGGCTGGTGGATTTCAGCCGCCTCCGCCCCGACGCCCGCTGGGCGGTGTCGTCGATCGTTTCGGTCGAGGCCGGCGGCGTGCTGCGTGAGGCCTTTGACATCCGCCCGCTGCACGCTGAGGTGCCCTACGGCGAAGCGCCCGTCGTGCCCGAGTTCTGCAGTTCGCCCATGCCCAAGCTCGCCGCGGTCAAGACCCAGGAGCAGCGCACCCGCTTCGAGTTCGTGGAGGGGCCGGTGGGCAACACCGCCGCGGCCACGTGCATCCTGGGCTGGGTGGCCCGGTCCAGCGTGCCGCGCTACGCCCAGCCCAACGACGACGTGGGCGAGCTGATGTCACACTTCAACACGCCCACCGAGATCGCTTTCGTGGACATGTACGTCCATCGCGATCTCATGCGGTCCATGCCCCCGTCCATGCACCTGTACAGCCAGATGCCCGGCGGGCCCATTTACCCGAAGGAAGGCCCCGCCCATGGGCAACTGGCCCTGCCCGAAGACCTGCTCGACCTGGGCAGCCCGCCCGACATGACCGCCGCGCCGCTCCCCATGCTGGGCTCTTTGGTGGAGTTTGGGATCACCCGGATGGGTCACGGCTTGCGGGATTTCCATGGGTATCGCTTGCGGCTGCGTTACCCGCCCATTCCCACCTTGTCAGTCTTCCGGTTCAAACTGGAACCCAAGGCCTAACCGGCCGGGGCCACCGCAGCGGGCGAAACTCGGTACAACTAGGGCGTTGACTCGGACGCGAACCATCGCGATGGGGCTGTCGCTGGCCATGCTGGCCGCGGGCGGTTGCGTTTCCGAACGCGTCAGCCCGCCGGGACGCGGGGTGTTGGTCAAGCCTTTGGGGGCTCCGGCGAGTCTGCCCTCGGGCCCGCTGACACAGCCCGCCGCGGCTCAGACGTCGAGTCTTCAGGTCCGCCTGGCGCTCAAGCCCGTGGGCCTGCTGCCGTATGACGGGCGGACGCTGCCGCTGAACTCGCCCGACGGCCGCTACTTGGCCGTGCAGACCACGCCGGGCGCGGTGGACGTGGTGCAAGTGGGGGCGGGCGGCCTCTCGCGGCCCGCGTGGGCCCAGGATGCCGCCGCGGGCGAACCGCTGACGCTCGGACGGGGCGCGACCCTTGAAGGGGCGCTGGTCGAAGGGGGCGACTCGGAGCGCTGGATCGGGCGTCTGGAGTGGGCCACGGGCACGGTCACTCGGCTTACTCCGCAAGGGGCGGACTATCGCGGGGGCGTGCTGCTTCGCGACGGGACGCTGATCGCGGTGCGGAAGACGGAAGGCGGCGCGGGCGAGCTGGTGGCGGTGAGCCAGGGGGAGGCCAAGGGCATCGCCCTCCAGGGGCTGGAGCCGCTCTTGCCTCTGCTATCGCCCAACCAGGCCACGCTGGGCGTGTTGGCCAAGCGGGAAGACGCCCTGTGGCTGGTGCTGCTGAGCCGGGGTGGGGAGGGGGGGTACGCCGAGGTCGCGAGGCACGCGTTGCTGGCGGGCGGGGCCGAGGCCGGCGCGGCGCGAGCGGCGGGGCCGGTGGACGCGATGCCCGGGCTGGCGGTCCCGACGGACTCACCGCTCGCGGGCGCGGTCGTCTTTCTGCACCCGGCCCAGGACCGCGTGGCGGTAGCGCACGCTACAACCGGGCGATTGAGCCTGCTTTCGCAGGGAGTATTCGCCGCTTCGTGCCTTTCGCGCGGCGGATCGGCGGCCCTCACGCTCACCTCGGCCAGGGGGCTCCTGCTCGCGTCGTGGGAGCCCGGGACAGGTCTGAGCCCCGACGGACGGCCCGGCCCAGCGATCGAACTGGCCTCGCGGCCCTTTGTGGCTCGGCCGCTGGTGGGGGCCGAGGCCCATTTGCTGCTCATCGGCCCGGGCTCGGCCCGTGCCGGGGCGGCACCGCGGGATGAACTTCAGGTGATTCTGGCCCAATTGGCGGGCTCCGAGGGCGAAAAGACCGCCCCGGATAGGTAGTTCAGCCTACCTCTAGCGAATGAGGCGTAAAGGTGGGGGGTCTGATAACCCCGATTGGGCCTCTTCATGGG
This sequence comes from Phycisphaerales bacterium, assembly GCA_022843545.1. Classification (GTDB taxonomy): domain Bacteria; phylum Planctomycetota; class Phycisphaerae; order Phycisphaerales; family UBA1924; genus JALHNL01. The sequence continues at coordinate 4,503 of JALHNL010000130.1, forward strand.
CCCTTCATGGGCTGAAGTCGAAGAAAAATGGCGAATTCGTTGACGCTCCGGGAGGTGTCGAGTATCTTCACACCATCGTCGCCTCGCGCGTTTGCTTTCATGATCAAACCTGAACAAGTTGGAAGAAGGAGAAGCACGTGAACAAGAATGTTTTGGCTGCGCTTTTGGCTGTCGCTGGTTCGGCTACCGCCGCTCAGGCTCAGTTCGCCATCGAGGCTCGCCTCGTGGTGGACGGCTCGGCTGACGCCCCGAACACCCCCGGCATCCAGAGCTTCCTGCCCGGCCCGCAGGCCACCCGCGTCGGCCTGACCGTCCAGGCCCGCATCATCCAGAATGCCGCGACCACGGTCGCCGGCGCCGGCAACTACGGCATCGGCGGCGTGCTGAACCCGGCCGCGACCAACCCCGCCCGGTTCACCCACAACGACACCACGTTCTCCGGCGGCACCTATCAGCCCTTCAGCCGCGCCCGCACGGGCAACGCTCTGGGCGCTGACGGCCTCGCCGTGGCCGGCGCGTTCGGCGCTGAGGGTGGTCGTGACTTCCGCCTCGGTGCGATCAACACCGCCGCCTCGGACGTGAACGGTCCGCAGAACAACGGTGCGGGCGCGAACGGCGCCAACGCCGCCTCGGCCAACGGGTTCTTCCCGGCCAACGGCGCTGAACTGCGGTTCATCCAGGCCGTCGTTCCCTCGCTGGGCAGCGGCCTGGGCACGACCCCGCTCTTCGCCGTCGGCCAGTTCTCGCCCTGGTTCAACCTGTACCGCATCTACTTCGAGCCCAAGGCCAACGCTTCTGACCCGGTTCGTGACGTGACCGTGTCGTTCTTCGGCCGCTTCCAGGGCGTCAGCCGCTTCGTGGGCTCGCCGGTCGCTCAGTACACGATCGGCAACGCCTCGGGCCTCACCGGCGCGTCGCTTGACACGATCGTGACCGCGACCTTCCAGGTTCCGACCCCGGGCGCCGCCGCCCTGCTGGGCCTGGGTGGTCTGATCGCCGCCCGTCGCCGTCGGGCCTGATCGGCGCTCGCCGATCAGTGAGCAATCAAGCTCGAATCGCAACGGGCACCCTCACGGGTGCCCGTTGTCTTTTTCGGCTCTGGCGCTGCCGGTCGGCGGAGCTCTGGCGATGCCCCTGAAAAGCCGGTCGAGGAGGAACCGGGGGGCCACACGTCAAGGCTGGGTATAAACACCTACATTTGCGGAAAGCGGTGTGAACCGCATGTAAATGAAGCGGCATTTTCGTGCGGGAACGTGGCCGGATGCCTTGACGGGGCGGGAAGTCGGAGTATCTTCAGGGGGTCGGCGCGGCTGTCGCCGGGCTGTTCAACCTGCTTGAGAGGAGAGAGAAATGACCATCACGCGTGGTACTGTTTTGGCTGGCTTGCTGGCCCTCGCCGGTTCGGCGACCGCCGTCAACGCCCAGCAGTTCACCATCGAGGCTCGCCTCGTTGTGGACGGTTCCGCTGACGCCCCCGTTGGCGCCGGCATCGACACCTTCCTGCCCGGTCAACAGGCGACTCGCGTCGGCCTGACCGTTCAGGCTCGCCTCCGCTTCAACGGCGGCTCGACCCTGGCTGGCATCGGCAACTACGGCATCGGTGGTGTGACCAACCCCGCCGCGTCCAACCCCGCCCGCTTCACTCACAACGACGTGGCGTTCTCGGGCGGCACCTATCAGCCCTTCGCCCGTGGCCGCACCGGCTCCGCGCTGGGCGCTGACGGCCTCGCTCAGGCCGGCGCGTTCGGCGCTGAGGGTGGTCGTGACTTCCGCGCTGGTGCGATCAACACCGCCGCGAGCGACTGGAACACCGAGCGGACCAACTCGCCGACCGCGACCGGCTCCAACGCCGCTTCGGCCAACGGGTTCTTCCCCGCCGCTGGTGGTCAGTTGAACTTCGTCCAGGCGGTCGTCCCCTCGCTGGGCAACGGCCTGGGCACCACCCCGCTGTTCGCCGTGGGCACCTTCTCGCCCTGGTACAACCTGTACCGCGCGTACTTCGACCCGAAGCCGAACTCCAGCGACCCGGTCCGCAACGTGACCGTGTCGTTCTTCGGCCGGTTCCTGGGCGCGACCCGCTTCGTGGGCAGCCCCGTCGCTCAGTACACCCTCGGTAACCCCTCGGGCATCACCGGCGGTCTCCTCGAGACGACCGTGACCGCCACCTTCCAGGTTCCGACCCCCGGCGCTGCCGCGCTGCTGGGCATCGGCGGCCTGCTCGCCGCTCGTCGCCGTCGCGCCTAATCGGCCTCGGTAGACAGCCGCAAGATCTGTTCAAGACACCCGGCATCCGAAAGGATGTCGGGTGTTTTCATTTGCACAACGCGTTTGAGTGCGACAGCGCAGCAGCGGCTGCACGCGGGTCGGCCAAGGTCGTGAAGGGTGTGGCGGAGGGCGGGGCGAACGGCGCTAGTACCGCGGCACGCTGGGGTCGATGTCGATTGACCAGAGCTCGATGCCGCCGGCCATGGAGAAGGCCCGGTCGAACCCGAAGCCCCGGAGGATGCTGGCGGCCTGGAGCGAGCGCCGCCCGGTGTGGCAGTGGATGACGATCGGGCGGGCGTGGGGGCCCAGCGCGTCGCGGACTTCGTCTATGCGCTGGACGAGCTCATGGAGCGGGATGAGCAGCGCGCCCTCGATGCGGGCGACGTTCCACTCCTCGGGCCGGCGGCAGTCGATGAGCAGCGGCGGCTCGCCGGGCTGGTTGAGTTGCTGGACGTACCAGCGCGGGGTGACCTCCCAGTCCGGGCGGAAGGGGTAGCCCGGGGGCAGGCCTTCGGGGCCGAGGGGGGCGGGCGGTGGGAGGGGGCCGGGCATGATGAGCGACTAAGGCTGCGTGGCGGGCTGGTCGGCGGGGCGGGCTTCGGTCCACTCGCCGGCGCGCGGCGGCACTCGGAAGACGGGCCCGGTGGGCGTGACGGTATCGGACCAGGGCGGGGCGGTGAACATCCGCAGGGGCATGAGGAGAATGTCGGCGGCGGCCCAGACGGGCGCGGCCAGGCCCTCGGCGGTCTGCTGGCAGCGCGAGGTGTCGGAGGTGGTCTGGAGCACGGTGTCGTCGGTGGGGAAGAGTCCGCGGCTGCGGGCGTTTTCGCGGTTGTAGCGGGGCTCGCTGGCGTAGGTGGGGAAGTGGGTCACGCCGCTGACCGGGACGTTGAAGGGGTAAGTCTCCCAGTGCGAACGGCTGAGCGAGTCGGTCTTGACACTCGGCGCGTCAGGGTTCACGCCTGAGGGCGGGGGGAGCCAACCGGTGTGGTCGTAGGCGAAGGTCTCGGGCAGCACGGTGTTGCCGATGGCGGTTTCGTTGTTGAACGAACCGGTGGAGCAACCGGCGAGCAGGGCGGCCGGGGCGAGCAGCGCGAGGGCAAG
>JALHNL010000131.1 GCA_022843545.1 Phycisphaerales bacterium
ACGAGGGGGTCCGCCCGGGCCGCGTCCCTGCGGGGGACCGCCGGCGCCTGGGGGTCCGGGGGGACCGTCGTCGTCGGCGTCGAGTTGGCCGTGACGCGGGGGCTGGTCGGTCTTTTCGAGGCTCTCGACGGGGTACGCGGCTTCCTCGCCCGAGGCATCCAGGCGGACCAGCACGAGTTGGGTGAGGATCTGCGAGTCGAGCACGACGCCCACGCCGTCGGGGGTCTTCACGACGGTGCGCTTCTTGGGGAGGTTCTTCTTGAGGTCGTCGTAGGTGGTTTCTTCGTAGCGCAGGCAGCACATGAGCCGCCCGCAGCGGCCGCTGATCTTGAGCGGGTCGAGGGTGGCCTTCTGGATCTTGGCCTGCTTCATCGACACGGGCTTGAGCACCTTGAGGAACTGCCGGCAGCAGCAGTGCTGCCCGCAGCGCTCGTGGTCGGCGGTGAGGCGGGCCTCGTCGCGCGGGCCCACCTGGTGCATCTCGATCCGCGTGCGGTAGATCTGCGCCAGTTCCATCACCGCGGGGCGGAAGTCCACGCGTTCGTCGTTCTCGGTGACGAAGTGGAACGTCAGCCGTTCGGCGCCCAGGATCTGCTCGGCGTCCACGACCTTCAGGCGCACGCCCACGTGGTCGGCCACCTCGCGGGCGCGCGTGACCAGGTCCTTGGTCTGCGCGTCCATCGCGGCCTGGCGGTTGAGGTCGTCGACCGTGGCGATCCGCAGGATCTTGCCCTCGGTGAAGAACGGGTAGTCGCGCCCGCCCGAGTTCTCGATGTACTGCAGCATCTCCTTGCGGGTGATGGCGTTGTTGCACCCGCCGTTGGGGCAGGTGCTGGTGAGCATCTCGCCCAGTTCGGTTCCGCGGTGCGTCTTGAGGACCAGTTTGGTCCCGCAGCCGGGCTTGACGGTTCCGTCGTAGGGGAACTCGCCCACCATCCGCATCTTGCCGAAGCGGACGACGAGCGACTTGGGCACGGTCAACGCTTCGTAGGCCTTGCGGTCGGCCTCAAGGTCGGCTTCAAACTGGGGTAGCGGATGGATGGGCATGGATCAGCGCAGTCTACCGCGGCGGGTTCACCGGCGGGGCGGGGGGAGCCGCGGGGGGCGATGGCTGCGCGGCGGGGTCGGGGAGCGGCGCCGCGCCCTGAGCCTGCCGCGCCAGGAAGAACAGTTCACGCACACTCTGGCGGGCCATGAAGTCCAGGCGCTGCTGCCCCACCACGCGGTAGATGAGCAGGGTCTCGCCGCGCTGATCGAGGACGACCGCGACGTCTTCGCCCCCCGCGTCGGCGGTGAGCAGCGTCATATCGGCGTTGGCGGCGACCAGCTCCCGCATCGACCCATAGGCCGGCGCGGGCCCGCCGATGCGGCCCAGTTGCGTGAGGAGGAGCCCGGCCAGGACGATCGCCGAGGCGGCGAGCGCCGCGCCGGGCCAGCGGGCGGGAGGGCTCGTGGTCGGCGTGCTCATCGCCCACCCCCGGCGTTGGCGGCCTGCATGTCCGCCGCGAGGTTGCGGTAGCCCACGCCCACCAGCCGCTTGTTGCCGGCGTTCCAGCGGACGGCGAGCAGTTCCTGGTTCACGGTGTCGAGGATGTAGATCGCGTTGGAAGGCGCGCCCTGGACGCGACCGGAGACCATGACGTACTCACCGCGGGGACGCCCGGGTTGCCCCTCGGCCCCCGCGCGCGATGACAGCACCACCATGCCCAGCGCCAGCAGCAGCGCGACGTTCACGATGAGCAGGCCCGTCCGGGTGGTTGGTCGCATGGGTACTCGCCCGCGCCGCGGCACGGCGGGGTCAGTGGGTCAGTCCTGGTGGCCGCGCTTGCACGGCATGAGGTTCACGCCCAGCATGATCCCCATCATCACAAAGGCCAGCAGCATCGGGATGAAGCCCAGCGCCGCGCCGCCCGCGCCGGTGCTGAAGCCCGGCGGGTCGATCTTCACGCCCTCTTCGGGCAGGGCCTGCCCGCCCTGGGCCGCCGGGGCCGAGCCCTGGAAGCCGATCTGGGCGTGAGCAGCGGAAGCCCCGCCCAAGGTGAGGGCGAGGGCGAGAGCGGCGGGCTTGAGAAGCGTGCGCATGAAAAACCTCCGGCTGTCGGACCCCCCATGATATCCGAACAGCCGGGGCGGGGTGTTCCGCGGTTTGTGGCGGGCGGATCAGCCGGCGGAAGGGGCCAGGGTGCCCGAGGCCAGCGCGTCGGGGATGGGGCCGGTGATCGGCACGCGCTTGGTGACCTCGGCGTCAGCGGCGGAGATCAGGACCAGTTCGGGGCTGGGGCCTTCGCACAGCACGGCGACCGACCGGCCCCCGTCCACAAAGGCCAGGGCGGTTGGCGCGGCCTGCTTGGGAGTGCCCGCGACGACGGACACTCGGGCGACCTTGGCGGGGTCGGCGGTGTCGAACAGCGCCACCTCTCCCGAGCCGGGGCAGGAGATCGCCACGCGATCTCCCGAGGGGGCGAACTCAACGCGGAAGGGGAAGCCGGGGCAGTCCAGTCGGCGGTCGACCGCGCGCGTCTTGGCGTCGATGATCGAGACCGCGCCCGAGCGGTTGCTGGCGACCCAGATGCGCGCGCCGTCAGGGGAGATCGCCAGCCCCTCGGCCCCCGTGGGCAGGTCGACCTTGGCGGTCACAGCCTTCGAGGCGATGTCCACGACGCTCAGCGAGCCCGGCATCACATGGGCGACGAAGGCCGTCTGACCGTCGGGGCTGAGGGTGAGCATGTGGCCCGTCTTGTCCTTGAGCGGGACTTCGGTGTACTGGCCGGTGGCGGCGCTGACGCGGACCAGGCGGGGCGGGACTTCGACGGTGACGATGGCGTCGGAGGTGCCGGGCACGAAGGCGATGTCGTTGGGACGCTGCAGGCCCTTGAGGTCCACGGTTTTGTGGAGTTTGCGGGCGGCGAGGTCGACGATGGCGAGGCGGTTGTCGGCGGGCTGATGCCCCTGGCCGGGGCCGCCGTAGGCCGAGCCGATGAGCCATCGCCCGTCGGATGAGAAGGCGATCTCGTGAGCGCCGAGGCCCACGGGGATGGAGGCGATGGGGGAGAGGTCGGCGGCGCTGACGAGGTGGATGGTGTTGTCGCCCCGGGTGGCGTAAGCGAGGACCGCGGTGGGCGTGGGGGTGGGCGTGGGGGCGGGGGAGGTCGAGAGGCTGAGCGCGACGGCGGCGGTGGCGAGGAGCATGGTGCGTCGCTAGATGCGCGTGGGGGCGGGGTCCGTCGGGTGACGACCCGCGACCATGATGTTCGCGGAAACGAAAGAACCCCCGACCGGAGCCGAGGGTTCTGAAAGAGCTTCTGATGGCGACCCGCCGTGCAGGCCCGGGTGCCCGGGGCCTTCTCAGCCCTTCATCTTCTCGGCCTTCTTGCGGGCGTCGTCGAGGGTGCCGACGTACATGAAGGCGCCTTCGGGGAGGTCGTCGCCCTCGCCGTTGCAGAGGCGCTCGAAGGAGTCGAGGGTTTCGTCGAGCGTGGTCGTGACGCCCGGGAAGCCGGTGAAGACTTCGGCGACGTAGAAGGGCTGGCTGAGGAAGCGCTCGATCTTGCGGGCGCGGCTGACGGTCCGCTTGTCGTCTTCGCTGAGTTCGTCAACGCCGAGGATGGCGATGATGTCCTGCAGGTCCTTGTAGCGCTGCAGGATGATCTGCACGCGGCGCGACACGCGGTAGTGGCGCTCGCCGAGGATGTCGGCGGAGAGGATTCGGCTGCTGGAACCCAGCGGGTCGACCGCGGGGAAGATGCCCTTCTCGGCGATGCCGCGCTGCAGCACGACCGACGCGTCAAGGTGGGCGAAGGCGGTGGCGGGGGCCGGGTCGGTGTAGTCGTCGGCGGGCACGTAGATGGCCTGCACCGAGGTGATGGCGCCCTTGGCGGTCGAGGTGATGCGCTCCTGGAGCTCACCCATCTCGGTCGAGAGGGTGGGCTGGTAACCGACGGCGGAGGGCATGCGGCCCAGAAGGGCCGAGACTTCCGAACCCGCCTGGGTGAAGCGGAAGATGTTGTCGATGAAGATCAGGGTTTCCTTGCCCGACGCGTCGCGGAACTCCTCGGCCATCGTCAGCGCCGAGAGGGCGACGCGAAGGCGCGAGCCCGGCGGCTCGTTCATCTGGCCGAAAACCATGGCGACCTTGTCGAGCACGTGGCACTTCTTGCCCTGGGCGTCGAAGTACTCGGCTTCCTTCATTTCACGCCAGAGGTCGTTGCCCTCGCGGGTGCGCTCGCCGACGCCGGCGAACACGGAGTAGCCGCCGAAGTTGCGGGCGACGCGGGCGATGATTTCCTGGATGATGACGGTCTTGCCGACGCCGGCGCCGCCGAAGAGGCCGATCTTGCCGCCGCGGACGAAGGGGCACAAGAGGTCGATGACCTTGATGCCCGTGGGGAGCATTTCGGTCTTGGGGTTCAGCGAGGCGAACTCGGGCGGGGCCTTGTGGATCGGGCTGGTCTTGGTCGCGTTGACCGGGCCGGCCTTGTCGATCGGCTCGCCCAGCAGGTTGAAGACGCGGCCCAGCACGCCCTCGCCCACGGGGACGGCGACCGGCTCGCCCGTGTCCACGCATTCCATGCCGCGGCGCAGGCCGTCGGTGGTGCCGAGCGCGACGGCGCGGACGCGGCCGCCGCCCAGGTGCTGCTGGACCTCGCCGGTGAGGCGGAGGCGGCCCACGGGGGTGTCGGCGTCGATCTTGACGGCGTTGTAGATCGCGGGCAGTTTGTCCTCGGGGAACTGCGCGTCGAAGGTCGACCCGATGACCTGGGTGATCACGCCCTTGGTCATCGTGTGGGGCTGGTGGTTGGGGCCTGAATGCGCGGCGTACATGGTGGTCATGACAGGTCCGGTCCTTAACCCCGCGGCCACAGCGGTCCGCCGTCGCCCAGAGTGGCGAGGGGCCCGGCCGCGAAGGGGTCCAAGGATAGGGGCTTGGGCTCGGCGGGTCTATGTCGCGCGATGCCCAGGCCCACCCGAACAGCCCCCTCGTCCCGACCCGCCGCCGGTGAGTTGGCACGCCGGATCGCGCCCGTCCGCCGGCATGGCCTCGAGGTCGGTACCCTCCGGCCCCGGAGAACACTCATGCTGCGATCGGCCCTGGCTGGAGTTGGTGTTGGTCTGTGTCTTGGGATGGTCTTGCCCGCGGCGGCGCGAGCGCAGGAGCCCGCGGCGAGCCCCGCCACGCCGCTGAAGCCCGCGGATTCGTGGGTGGTGGATGCGTCGCCCAGGATGTGGTACGTCGCGCTCGACGGCGATCTGACCCTGCCGGGTGTGGCGGGCGAGGTGGCGCTCGAGACGCTCAGCCTCGATCACACCACCATCCAGCCCATGGGGCAACTGGACGTGCGGGCCGACCGCTGGCTGTTCACCTTCGGCGGCGGCGCGGTGGGCAACGAGTCCTCCGGCGGCGGCGTGCGCTCGGAGATCGACCTGCGGCTGTTCAGCCTGATGGGCGGTTACCAGCTGGTGGATCACGCCTTCGACGCGGCCCGCGACAACGTGCTGCGGCTGTGGCTCCTGGGCGGGGCGCGGCTGGGCGATCTGGACGCGCGAACCACCTTCCCCGGCTCGCTCACCGAGGGGGACGTGCAGTGGGTGGACCTGATCGGCGGCGCGCGGCTGGAGATCCAGATCGAGGAGCAGTTCTTCACGACCTTCGAGATCAACGCGGGCGGGCTCTCCGACTCGTTCTCGGTGGACCTCATGGCGGGGTTCACGTGGCGTCCGGTGTCGTGGTTCGGGGCGCAGGCGGGGTACCGGTACGTGTACCTGGATGTTGAGGACGGGGAGGGGTCTGGGCGGTTTGGGTACGTCGGGTCGGCGGCGGGCCTGTTTGCGGGGGTGTCGTTCCGGTTTTAAGGGTTTATGCCCACCTTGGTCTAAGGAAAGTGGATAGTCGGTGCATGTCCGCGCCGGGTTGGTGAATTGCGCGGTGACCCATTGACTGACAAGGCTTTGCGCGCCATACTGGCCGCGCTCGCCCGCTCGGGCGAGGTTCGTGGGATCGGTTGGAAGGCGGCGCTGGCCCATCAGGTCGGAATGACTGACCGGGTGCGCGCACGCCCAGACCGAGTGCTGGAGCCGGGCATGGGTATCTCCACGGTGACCAAAAAGGATCTGCTCGACCAGATCTGCAAGAAGACCGGGCAGAGCCGGGCCAAGGTGAAGGACACGCTCCAGTTCTTCCTGGACGCGATCATCGAGGAACTGGGCAAGGGCAACCGCCTGGAGTTCCGCGAGTTCGGCGTCTTCGAGGTGAAGGTCCGCGCCGCCCGCACGGCCCAGAACCCCAAGACGCTGGAGCCGGTGCGCGTTCCCGCCAAGCGGACGGTGAAGTTCAAGGTGGGGCGGAAGATGCGCGAGCACATGGCCCAGGTGAGCCAGCGCGAACTGGAGGCCTCGCCGGCATCGCCCAACGGCGAGCACGCGCCCGAGGTGAAGGTCATGCCCGTGGGCAAGGCCGCGCCGGCGGGGGGTGCGGGTGGTGGGGGGGGGGGGGGGGGCGGGGGGGCGTAGCCGCGTCAGGCCTGGGCGATGCTGGAGTACTGGTCCAGGTTCAGGTAGACGATCTCGCCGTCGTCCTTTTTCAGGATCAGGCGATCGAGCCACAACTTGTCGCCCTTGGCGTGGGCGTACCACGACCCGGTGGTCTGCTGCTCATAGCGCAGGACCGCGCCCTCGACGGTGGTGACCATCGGCCCGCCGCCGCGAGCCTGCCGCGGCACCTGCTGCGTGACGCGCACGCGCGTGCCGGGGGCGAAGCGGGGGAGGGCAGGAGTGGACGGGGGTTGGTCGGGGGACTGGGGCGACATGGGGCGGAGTATATGGGACGCAGCGGAGAAGGGACAGAGGGACAGGGGGACGGAGCAAAGGTCAAGAAGAGGAGGAGGGACGGGGTGGTCCGACTCGTGCCCGGTCGCGCGATCCCGGTTCTCCATGTTCTCACGGCCGGGTCTGGAGCCCGCCGAAAGGTGGTTGGATCGTGGCCCGCCGGTATACTGACCGAAGCGTCGCACCCGCGTGCACGGCTGCTTGGCCGCGCGGGCCGCGGGCGGACATCGTCGCTTAGCGGCGACAGAGGAGAGAGACGTGAAGATCAATCAGGCCGGACTTCTTCTGCGCGCGGCGGGTGCGCTGGCCGCGCTGGCGTTCGTGGGCGCTTCGGGGGCCTCGGCCGCGGTGGTGGACTGGGCCAACTGGACGACCGGCACCAACAACTTCCCGAGCAGCGCGACGGTGGGTGTGCTGCCCGCGACCAACCCGAGCATCTACTACAACGGCTCGGCGATCTTCCGCCAGACCGGCGCGGGGACGGACTACTGGAGCCCGACGACGCCGTACCTCAGCCCGCAGGTCGGCAACGCCCCGCCGGCGGGGTTCTCGGTGGGCGTCGTGGACTTCGCGTCGAGCCACGTCGTCGGCGTGGCGATCCCGTCCGGCGGCCTGGTCATGGCCCTGGCGGGCCTGGGCTCGGCCACCACGCCGACGGAGTGGGTCTTCGACACACCCTTCACCATCCTCAGCAGCGGCCCCGGCTACTTCGGGGGCGCGGGCACGCTCACGCAGCTCCCGGGCAACGTGCTCCGCGGCAACGAGGGCTCGGGCGTCATCCTCTTCTCGGGCACCGTCAGCACCGTGTCGTGGACGATCGTGAGCGGCGAACAGCCCTGGTCGCAGAACGAGTCGGCCACGGTGATGACCATCGGCGTGATCCCCACGCCCGGCGCGGCGGCGGCGCTGGCCCTCGGCGGGCTGCTGGCGACG
>JALHNL010000132.1 GCA_022843545.1 Phycisphaerales bacterium
CCTGACGCCCGCGGTGCTGGCCCATCTCTACGACGACGGGCTGACGCTGAACCCGGATTACCTCTTTGACAACTTCGTGGTCGGGCCGGGCAACCGGCTGTCGCACGCGGCGGCGCTGGCGGTGGCGGCCAACCCCGGGCGGGCGTACAACCCGTTCTTCGTCCACGGCGACGTGGGCCTGGGCAAGACCCACCTCCTGCAGGCCATCTGCCTGGCGATCCGCGCGGTCAATCCCAAGTCCGTGATCTACTACACCTCCTGCGAAGGGTTCATGACGCAGTTCTTCGACGCGGTGCAGGCGGGGCAGATGACCCGCTTCCGCCACAAGTTCCGCCATGTGGACGTGCTGGTGATCGACGACGTGCACTTCCTCTCGCGGCGCGACCGCACGCAGGAGGAGTTTTTCCACACCTTCAACAGCCTGTACCAGAACCACAAGCAGATCGTGCTGTCGTCGGACGCGCCGCCGGAAGAAATCCCCGACCTCGAAGAGCGGCTGGTGTCGCGCTTCAAGTGGGGCCTGGTCACCCGGCTGGACCCGCCGTGCTACGAGACGCGCGTGGCGATCCTCAAGAGCAAGTCCAAGATCCGCGGGTTTGACTTGCCCGACGACGTGGCGTGCTACGTGGCGGGCAAGATCGACAGCAACATCCGCGAGCTGGAAGGGGCGGTCACGAAGCTCCAGGTGATGGCCTCGGTCGAGAAGCGCCCGGTGGACCTGGGCATGGCCCGCGCCGCGCTGCAGGACACCGACGCCAAGGTCGAGCCCAAGATCCAGATCCAGACGATCATCAACGCCGTCACCGACTTTTTCGGCGTCAAGATGACCGACCTGCAGAGCAAGCGCCGGCAGCGCTCGATCGCGCAGCCCCGCCAACTGTGCATGTACCTGGCCCGCCGGCACACGCGCTTCAGCCTTGAGGAGATCGGGGGCTACTTCGGCGGGCGCGATCACACCACGGTGATGCACGCCGTGCGCACCATCGAGGACCGCTGCGGAGCCGACAACGAGTTCCGCGAGGTCGTCAAGAGCCTCGAAGACAAACTGCGCGCCCCGGCGTGATGAAGTCGGCGGGGCGCGAGAGCTGGCACGGGCCCGCGGCGCCGGCGAGGGGCGTGATTCGTCGCTCGAGTTAACGCCCGCGTTCGCGCAGTGACCGGAAGAACTCGCGCAACTTGGCGGCGCACTCCTCGGCCAGCAGCCCGCCCTCGGGTGTGACGCGGTGGTTGAGCCGCGGGTCTTCGGTGAGGCGCATGAGCGAACCGCAGGCGCCGGCCTTGGGGTCGGGCGCGCCGAAGACCAGCCGCCCCACGCGCGCGTTCACGATCGCGCCGGCGCACATCGGGCAGGGCTCCAGCGTGACCACCAGGGTGCACTCGTTCAGCCGCCAGTCGCCCAGGGCCCGGGCCGCGGCGTGGATGGCGAGGATCTCGGCGTGGGCGAGCGGGTCGTGGTCGCACTCGCGCCGGTTGAAGCCCTCGCCCAGCACGCGGCCGCTGGCGGTGTGATAGACCACGCAGCCCACGGGCACCTCGCCGATCGCGCCGGCTTGGTCGGCCAGTTGCAGGGCGCGGCGCATCATGTCGAGGTCGTGGGCGGACATGCGGGTGGGAGTGGTGCTTGGTGCGTAGTGCGTGGTGCTTGGGGAAGAGGGGGCGCGGCCGCCGGGCTTATCCCTCCGAAGCATCGTCGGGGTTCGGGTCGTCGTCGGCGTTGCGGCGGCGGCGGCCGCCGGCGGCGGGCATGAGCCACAGCAGAATCCCGCCCAGTTCGTAGAGCAGATACATCGGCACCAGCAGCAGGAGCATGGACATCGGGTCGGGCGTGGGCGTGACCACGGCCGAGACGATCGCGCAGATCACCACCGCGTGCTTGCGGTACTTGGCCAGCCACACGCGGTCGATGATCCCCGCCCAGCCCAAGAGCAAGACCACCACCGGCGTCTGGAAGGCAACCACGAACGCCAGCGCGAGCCCAAAGAACAGGTCCACGTACTCGCGCAGGCGATACTCCTGGCGGATCACCGCGTGCTTGGTGACCACGATCGAGCTCACCGTGAGCGGCGCGTCGGGCTTGGAGGGGTCGCGGTGCGCCAGGCGCACCTCCTGCAACGTCGCGTTGAACCAGTACCACCCGCCCTGCGGCTTGTCCGGGTCGGCGGCGAGCACCGGCATGGTGGGGAAGACCGTGCCCTCCGGCGGCGGCGCGACGGCGATGACCTCGTCGCCGACGTTTTCGGAGAACTGGATCAGGAATGACAGCCCCGTGGGCAGCATGGCGAAGTACATCATCGCCAGCCCGGCCATGGAGAGGATCGCGCTCAGCGGGGCCAGCACGTGCGCGAAGCGGCGCTCGTGGTCGTAAAGCCCGGGCGCGATGAACTTCCACAACTGATACGCCACCCAGGGCGCGCCGATCACCACCGTCACGATCAGCGACACCTTGAACCACGCACTGAAGAACTCCAGCGGGCCCGTGTTCAGCAGTTCGGGCGCAAAGCCCCGCTCGCGCAGCGCGTCGCGCACCGGCTGGATCATGATCGCGACCAGTTGCTTGCCGAAGATCATCGACCCGATCATGATGGGCACCAGCCCCACCAGCGCCCAGATCACCCGCTTGCGCAGTTCCTCCAGGTGCTCGCCCAGGCCCATCACCGAGTCGCGGTTGCGCCGGTCGATCGCCTTCTTGACCAGCTTTTCGGACCCCGAACGTGCGTCGAACATGCGCGTGCCCCGCCTTGGACCCCACGCCGTGCAACGTAGAAACGGCGAGCCGGAAGCATACCGGGGCCGATGTTGGCGGAAGCCGCCCTCTCGCGCATCTGAGGGGTGGAGAACTGGGGAGTCTTGTGCATCCAAGCCCGCCCGACCAACGCATGCCGGCGGACGACGCGCCCGGGGCCTCCCCGCTGGTGCACGCTGCGCTTTTGGGCGATCGGGCGGCTCTGGAACGCCTGTGGGCCGAGCACCGGCGCTACGCCGCCACGGTGATTCTGGCCCACAAACCCGCCAGCGCCGACACCGACGACCTGCTGCAGGAGGTCGCGGCGACGCTGGTGACCAAGCTCCACACCCTCAGTGACCCGGCCAATTTCCTGCCCTGGCTGCGGATGGTGGCCCTGAACGTGGCCCGGCTGGCGGGGCGGAAGCACGCCGCGGCGATCGTTCGTCCGGATAGCGAGGCGGTGGGGCTTCATGGCGGGGTGTCGGCACCCCCGGCGGGGCGGGCCGACGCCCGCGACCAGGCGGGGGCGGTGATGGACCTGTGCCGGTCGATGCCGGAGGAATACCGCGAACCGCTGCTCTTGCAAACGCTGAGGCAGTTGTCGTATCGCCAGATCGGGGAGGCGCTGAATCTCCCGGAAACCACAGTGGAAACGCGTATCGCCCGGGCCCGCAAGATGTTGCGCGAACTGGTCCGGAAAGCCGAGCAGGGGCCCGGCGCGCCAACCGTCGGCGCAGGAACCGCTCGCGTGACGGGTGGGGCCCCGGCGCGCATCCTGAGTGAGCCGGACGACCCCCAATGACCCTGAACCCCTCCAACCCGAACTCCCCCACCCCCGACCCGAACCCTGACCGCGACGTGCTCATCAGCCGCGTGGTGGAGGGGCGTGCGGCGGGGAACGACTGGCTGGCCTTGCAGCGTCTGGCGGGGCAGGACGCCTCGGTGTGGAACGACCTGGCGGCGTCGCAGGATCAGGCCGTGCTGCTCGCGCAGGGGCTGGATCAGGCGCTTTCGGGGGTTGAACACGCTTCGCTTCCCCACCCGGGCCTTCGCCTGGTGGGGCATGGTCCTCACGAGCATGCCCCGGCTTCGCGCGGGCTGCGCAGGTTCCGCACCGCGCTGCCCTGGGCGCTCGCCGCGGCGTTGGCGCTGGCCTTTGGCTCGCAGTTCTGGTCTCGGCCCGCAACGATCGGCGGGGCCAACACGGCGAGCCTGGTCCCTAGCGCTTGGCAGGGGCCCGAATCGCCCGAAGAGGCTCTGCAGTCGTACCTGAACCTCGGACGCGACAAGGGCACGGTGGTGGGCGAGTTGCCCCAGCGCTACGTGGTCGAGTCGCGCCCCGCCGCCGACGGCGAGGGGTACGACGTGATGTACGTTCGCCAGATTCTTGAGCGGGCACGGGTGAAGGACCTGTACCGCACGGGCGTGGACGAGAGCGGGCGGACGGTGCTGCTGCCGACGACGCTGCCCACGCCGGTGGACACCCCGCCGCTGTGAGATCGGCTTTGAAGGTCAATCCGCGCCGCGACCGCATCGGGCGGCGCCACGACAGGAGATCACTCATGGATCGCTTGAATCGCACGGTTCTGAACACGCTGGGCGGCTTGACGATGTTGACGCTGGCGGCGGGCGCCGCCGCGGCGGCGTGCCCGGAGACCTCGGGCCAGACGGCCGAACCCTGCACCGCGCGTCGCCTGCCCGACGCGACGATGATCGACGGGCGCGTGCAGACGCTTGCGCTGCCCGTGACGCTCACGCTCGCCGCCGAGCCCGAGGCCGCGGCGGGGACCGGCACGAGCACCAGCATCTACATCTCGAAGGTGGACGACCGCGAGGTGAAGGTGACGGTGAAGGACGGGCAGACCAGCGTGGAGGTGGACGGGCAGAAGGTGGACCCCTCGCGCTACACCATCAAGGACGGCGTGGTGACCGTGAAGGACGAGAAGGGCGAGAAGATCGCCGAGATCATGACCAGTTCCGTGCGCCCCGGCGTGCGCGGGACGGCGCGATCGACTATGCGCTTCGGCGGGATGAATCCTCGCCTGGGCGAGGGCGGCGGGATCATCGTGACGCCCGGCGAGGGCGGGCAGTTCACCTGGTCGCAGGCGTCGCCCCCGCCGGTGATGCTGGGGGTGACCACGGCCGAGGCTTCGGAGGATCTGATCCAGCACCTGGGGCTGGAGGAGAAGTCGGCGCTCTTGGTGAGCGCGGTGGTCCCCGAGTCGCCCGCGGCGGCGGCGGGGCTGAAGAAGGGCGACCTGATCTACTCGCTCAACGGCGAGCGCCTGGAAGACCCCGCGGGCCTGCGCCAGAAGCTGATGAACAAGAAGCCCGGCGATGAGATCAAGCTCGGGGTGTATCAGAACGGGCAGAAGAAGGAACTGACGGCGAAGCTCGCGGCGTACGACGAGACGAAGTTCTCAACGGTGCCGAACATCACGCGCGTTGCCCCGGAACTGAACCTGGACGAACTGGACCTGAACCGGGTTCCGGACAACGCGGAGATGGCCGAGCGCTTGCAGGACTTGGCCCGGAGGCTGCAGGTGCGTCCTGGCGATGACGAGGCGATCAAGGAACTGCGCGAGAGAGCGCGGCAACTGGCCGATGAGGCCAAGGAACAGGCGCGGCGCCGCTTCGGCGGGATGAACCCCGTGGCACCCATGGCGCCCGAGGCGCCGATGGTGCTCATGGACCGCGGCGCCGCGTCCGACGCGCGGCTGCGCCGGCTCGAAGACCGGCTCGCCCGCATCGAGGCGCTGCTGGAGCAGATCGCGGCGAAGCAGAACAACGAGGGCGGGCGCTGAGCGCCCAGCGGCCCCAGCAGTCCACGCGGAATCCCACGACCGGCGGGGCGCGAAAGCGACGCCGGTCGTCGGCTTTTTGGACCTGCCAGCCCGCGCGAAAAACAAGCCGGGCCGCGCACAGGCGCGGCCCGGGGAGGGTTCAGATCGATCCGGTCACCGGGGTCAGGACTTCTTGCCCAGCACCATGCCCACCAGGGCGCACACGGCGACGAGGCCGGCCATGCCGCCCACGACAGGCATGAAGTTCTCGGCGAGGAAGCCCAGCGGGCCCAGCCCGCCGGTGATCGAGAGCAGCACCACCGCGACGCTGAGCGCGACGATGATGACCATGGCCAGGGCGATGCCGCCCGCGATGCCGGACCAGGTGCCGTCATAGGGCTCGGCGGCGATCATGGCCATGGCGGGCATGCCCGCGCCGGAGACGTCGCTGGCGACGCCGGCGGACTCGAAGAGCGCGCCCCCGCCGCCGCCCGCGCCCACCGCGGGCCCGATGGCCGAGTCGCCCTTGTCGCCGTACACGTCTTCGAGCAGGCCCGCGCCCAGCGAGGTGTCCTCGCTGCGGGTGACGCCGAGGATGCCCGAGCCCGACGCGCCGGGGTCGCCGGCGGGCAGGCCCTGCACCGAGGCGGTGACCTGGGTCTGGGCGGAGGCGTCAGCCTCTTCGAGTTCATCAGCCTCGAAGATGGAGATGCCCGAGCGCTCCTTGGTGCCGCCGGTGGCCGCGCCCGAGGGGCCGCCCGAACCGGCCTTGCTGTCTTCGACAATGGAGATTTCGCCGCTGTCGGCGAGGGGGATGGAGCCGCTCTCTTCGTCGCCGCCGGCGAGCAGGTCGACCTGCTCGCGCTTGAAGACGAGCTTGTCGCGATCGCGGAACTCCTGGAGCTGACCGCTGGCGGCCATTTCGCGGACTTCGTCAACCGACTTGCCGAGCTTCTTGGCGGCTTCGTCGACCGTGTAGAACAGCTTCGCCATCGGGGATCGCTCCTGAGGCCCGGTCGCGCGCCGACGCCACGGGCCGGGCGCGCGAACAATGGGCCGTGGAGAAGGATACCGCCTCCAATCCGCGCCGGAGCCCGCCCGTGGGTCCATCCACACCCCCTCCGCATTTCACCCAGAGCGCCGGCTCCCCCCTTTCGCCCACCCGGCGGGTCCCCCACCGCCACCCGGGCCCACCCGCCCCGGTCGAGGCCTTCACCATCTCCCACCCGGACCTGCCCGCCGGGCTCGATGGCCTGACCATCCTGCATCTGACGGACCTGCACGTGCGTCGGCGGCGCGGGCCGGGGCCGGGCGCGGCCTGGGGGCGGCTGATGCAGGCGGTGGAGCAGGTGCGGGCGGATCTGGTGGTCTACACCGGCGACTACATGGACGACCCGGGCCACGAGGCGGCGGCGCTGGACGCGATGGGCCAACTGGCGCGGGCGGCGCAGGCCTGGAAGCCGCGCTTCGGGCAATGGGGCGTCTTTGGGAACCACGACACGCCCGAGTTCAGAACGGCGGCGGCGCACGTTCCGCACATCTGCTGGCTGGACAACGAACTGTCGGAGCCGATCGCCGGATCAGACGGGCTGCGGGTGCTGGGGCTGAGCTGGCCCGAGGACCCGCTGGGCGCGCTGCTGGACGCGCCCGCGCCGGGCCGCGACACCTTCGTGCTCACCCTGGCCCACTACCCCAGCGTGCTGGTGACCCTGGCGGCGATGCGGCTGCCACTCATGCTCTGCGGGCACACCCACGGCGGGCAGGTGCGCCTGCACAAGAGCCTCATCCCCCACACCAGCAGCGACCTGCCCCCGACCATGGGCTGCGGCGTGCTGCGGCTGGGGGGGACGCTGGCGTGCGTGTCGCGCGGCGCGGGCGAGGGGTACATGGACGGCCTGCGGATCAACTGCCCGGCGCAGGCGCCGCTGTACACGCTGCGACGCGGGCCCCTGCCCGGTGAGGGCGGGGCGGAGGTGCGGGTGGTGACGCGGTGGTGAGCGGCGGCGGGGGCGATCAGCCGTGGGCGGCGGGCGCGGCGCCCGCGGGTGCGGG
>JALHNL010000133.1 GCA_022843545.1 Phycisphaerales bacterium
CCTGCCCCGGCCGCCGCCGTCCTGCTCGCCCTCGCCGCCCTCCCCGCGCGCCGCCGTCGCCCGGTTTCCTAACCTCCCCGCGATGCCGCGCCCGATTCTGATCCTGCTCGCGCTGCTGGCCGCCGCGCTGGCGGCCTGCTCGCGCCCGCCCACTCCGCCGGGCGCACCGCCCGCCGGTCCGCGCGTCGTCGCCCTCGGGCCCGCCCTCACGATCATGCTCCGCGACCTGAACGCAGAGCACACCCTCGTCGCCCGCCATGCCTTTGACACCCGGCTCCCCAGCCTCCCCGCCGTGGGCGACCAGAGCGGCATCGACTACGAAGCCCTGCTCCGCCTGAAGCCCACGCACGTCGTCCTGCAGTGGGGCCGGCGCGATCTGCCGCAGCGCCTCATCGACCTCGCCCGGTCCACGCCCTTTGAACTGCGCGAACTGCCCCTGCTCACCCTCGCCGACGCCGATGCCGCCGCGGAGTATCTCGAGTCCGCCATCGCCTCCAGCACCGGCTCCACGCCGCCCGCACCACTGCGGATCAGCGCGTCCATCGACGCTCTCCGCGCCGACCGCGCCAGCCTCGGCCGCGTGCTCGTGCTCTACACCACCGCCCCGCCCGCCGCGCTGGGCCCGGGCTCCTACCACCACGAGATCGTCAAGCGCCTGGGCGCGTCGCCCGCCATCACCGAGGGCTCCCCGTACATGACCCTCGACGCCGAAGACGTGCTCCGCCTCGCGCCCGACGCCATTCTCCTCATCCAGCCGCGCGACCGCGCCGCCCCCGGGCCAAACGTCGTCACCGACGCCGCCGCCCTGCACAAGGCTCTGGGCCCCCTCGCCGACCTCGACATCCCGGCCATCAAGCGTGCCCGCGTCGCGCTCTTCACCGACCCCGACGCGCTGATCCCCGGCTCCAACCTCATCCCCCTCGCCCGCGACATCGCCGCCGCCCTCGACGCCATGGGCCCCCGCTAGCATCCCGGCATGGCGACCCTCGTCGACATCGCGCGGCACATGCTCGACTACCACGCCCGCGGGGACAAACTGGCCCTGGCCGCGCTCAAGGACGCCGGCACGCATCCCGAGCACGCCGAGGCCCTCACCCGCGCCCGCGAGATCGCCGCCCACACCCAGATCGCACGCCGACTCTGGCTTGACCGCCTGCACGCCAAGCCCGCCGGGCCCATCGAACTCTTCCCCGACTGGCCCGTCGAGCGCACCATCGACGAAGCCGCCGCGCTGAACGAACTCTGGTCCGCGTACCTCGCCACGCTCACCCGCCCCGATCTGGACTCCGAACACCGCTACACCTCCACCGAAGGCCGCACCTACGCCTCCCGCACGCTCGACATCCTCACCCACGTCTTCGGCCACACCACCTATCACCGCGGTCAACTGGCCCTCTTCGTCAAGGCCGCCGGCATCACGCCCCCCGGCACCGACATCATCACCATCGCCCCGCCTCTGCCGCCCGCGATCGTCCTCGGGCTCATCGATCACCTCCGCGCCCTGGAGCGCCACGAGCAGGAGGCCACCGCCCGCGTGCTGGACTCGCTGGGCTCCGTCCCCCCCAGCGAGCAGCTCGCCCCGCAGGCCCAGCGCGCCCTGGGCGTCATGCACCACAACAACGAGGTCCGCCACTGGTGGCTCCACGTCCTGGGCGGGATCCCCACCTCCCCAGGCCGCGACGTCTTATCCCCGCGCCCCGTCGCCGAGCTCGCCCAGTACGCCGCCTCTCTCCACGCCGCCTTCGACTCGTTCCTCCGCGACGTCACCCCGCAGCACCTGGCCTCCGAGCGCACCCTGACCACCCCCACCGGCCACGCCTACACCTGGAACCTCACCACCGTCGCGCTGCACATCTACAACCACGCCGCGTATCACCGCGGACAGATCGCCACGCTCGTCACCCGCAGCGGCGGCAAGCGCGCCATCACCGACTACATCTTCACGACCCGGCGCGAGGTCTGACCCGCCTCACATCCGGTCCACCAGCGGGATCCCCAGCACACCCAGCCCGTCCGCCAGCACGCGCTCCGTCAGCCGGCACAGCGACAGCCGCGCGGCGCGCGTGCCTTCGTCCTTCGCCGCCAGCACCGGGCACTGGTCAAAGAACACCGCGAACGCGCCCGCCAGTTCGTACAGGTACGCGCACAGCCTGTGCGGCTCGCACGTCTGCGCCACGTCGCGCACCGTCTGCGGATAGCGCAAGAGCGCCAGCGCCAGCGCCTTCTCCGCCGGCTCGCCGATCCGCAGCGCCGCGCCGCTCTCCTTCACCGCGTCGACGCCGCGCTCCGCCGCCTTGCGGAAGATGCTGCGGACGCGCACCAGCGCGTACAGCAGGTAGGGCCCCGTGTTGCCCTCAAACGCCAGCATCCGGTCGAACGAAAACACATAGTCCTTGATGCGCTCGGTGGACAGATCGGTGTAGCGGATCGCCGCCACCGCCACCGCGTGGGCCACCTTCTTCTGCTCCGCGGGCTCCAGGTCCGGGTTGCGCGACAGCGCCGCCGCCAGCGCCCGCTCTTCCGCCTCCTGCAGAAGCGCCGTGAGCCTCACGTTCTCGCCCGTGCGCGTCTTGAAGGGCCGCCCGTCCTCGCCCAGGATCGTGCCGAACGCCGCGTGCATCAGCGTCGCCTTCTCGCCCCCGGGCAGCGCGGTGTAGCCCGCCCGCTCCGCCGCGCCGAACACCTGCCGGAAGTGCAGGCTCTGCCGCGCGTCCACGCAGTACACCACCCGCGCCGCCCCCAGCTTCTGCACCCGCCGCCGGATCGCGCACACGTCCGTCGTCGCGTACAGGAACGCGCCGTCGCTCTTGCGGATCAGGCACGGCTCGGCGATCCCCTCCACCCGCACCACCACCGCCCCCTGCGACTCTTCCGCCACGCCGCGGCGCAGCAGTTCGTCCACCACCGGGCCCAGCTCTTCCGCGTAGCTGCTCTCGCCCGCGCTGTGCTCGTCGCGCACGTCCGCGCTCAGTTCCGCCGCCACGCGCAGGCACTCCGCCATCGTCACCGCGTAGATCCGCTTCCACACCGCCAGTTCCGTCGGCTCGCGATTCTGCAGCGCCATCAGCGTGCGCTTCGCGTCGGCCAGCTTCGCCTCCGCCGCCGTCGCCTGCTTCAGTTCGTCCTCCCACTCCGCCGCCAGCTTCGGGCTGCCGCAGTGCCGCACCGCCTCCACCAGTTCGTCGTGCCCCTTGCACTCCGCCTGCGCGCGCTTGTACGCCCGGTCCAGTTGGTCCAGTTCGTGCAGGTACTTCGCCGGGTCGCCCGTCCCGTGCTCGCGGATCAGCGCCGCGATCACCATCGCGATCGGCAGGCCCCAGTCGCCCACGTGGTTCTGCCGGATCACCTCCGCCCCCGCGCGCGACAGCGCCCGCGCGATCGTGTCGCCGATCACCGTCGAGCGCAGGTGCCCCACGTGCATCTGCTTCGCCAGGTTCACCCCGCACAGGTCCACCACCACCCGCTCCCGCTTCGCCGGCGCGGGCAGCCCGAGGTCCGCCGTGTCCAGACGCGAAAGCAGCGTCGCCAGCGCGTCGGCGCGCAGCGTGATGTTGATGAACCCCGGCCCCGCGATGTTCGCCCCCGTCAGCGGCTCCGCGATGTCCCCGATCTCCACCGCCTTCAGCAGAGCCTCGGCCACCTCCCGCGGCGGCTTGCCCACCAGTTTGCCCAGCGCCATCGCCGCGTTGCACTGGTAGTCCCCGAACTTCGGGTTCTTGGACGCCGCGATCAGCGGGTCCTGCCCCTCCCCGGGCGTCCCGGCATACAGCCGCGAAATCGCCCCCGCGAAGCGCTCGCGCAGCACGTCCAGCGGGTTGAGAGCGAATTCAGCGGAGGGCGTGGACATAGGGGCGAAGGATACGCCCCCACCGACCAAAACCCCGCCGAGATCCCAGCCTCCCGGGCCTCACGCCCCGCCCACCTACCATCACTCCCCCCATGCCCAAGCCACGCCGTTCCAAGCCCAGCGCCCCCGCCGCCGACACCGTCGCCTTCGTGTCCTTGGGCTGCCCCAAAAACCTCGTCGACTCCGAGAAGATGCTCGGCCTGCTCGCCCAGGACGGCATCACCCCCGTCGCCTACGACGTCGTCGATGACGGCGGCGAGGTGGACGCCGTGGTCGTCAACACCTGCGGCTTCCTCGAGGCCTCCAAGGACGAAAGCCTCGGCGTCATCAAGGACGCCATCGCCCGCAAAGAGGCTGGGCAGGTCCGCCGCGTCGTCGTCGCCGGCTGCCTCGTGCAGCGCCACCGCGCCAAGATGCTCGAGTGGGCCCCGGGCATCGACGCCATGGTCGGCGTCTTCGACCGCGACCGCATCGTCGAGGCCGTCCGCGGGGTCGCCCCCGAGGCCCGCCAGGGCCGCCGCGCCCCCCAGGCCCAGACCGCCGACCAGCCCCCCTACTGGATCAACGCCAACGCCCTCACCGCCGCCAAGGAGCGCGGGCGCGAAACCATCGGGCTCACCGTCAACGGCAAGGACGGCAAGGGCATCGGCTACTTCGAGGACGACTCCTCCCGCCTCCGCCTCACCCCGCGCCACTACGCCTACCTCCGCATCTCCGAAGGCTGCAACCAGAACTGCGCCTTCTGCACCATCCCCTCCATCCGCGGCAAGATGCGCTCCAAGCCGCTGGACGCCCTCGCCGCCGAGGCCCGCGAACTCATCGCCGACGGCGCGGTCGAGCTCCACCTCATCGGGCAAGACACCACCAGTTACGGCGACGACATCGGCATCGGCCTCGCCGCCGGCGCGGGCCTCCCCGGCATGCTCCGCGCCGTCTCGCGCGCCTTTGACGACGTGGGCGTGCAAGGCGGGTGGGTGCGCCTCATGTACGCCTACCCCAGCAACTTCAGCGACGAGTGCATCGAGGCCATCGCCAAGACGCCACGCGTCGTCCCCTACATCGACATGCCCCTGCAGCACGCCAGCGACCGCATGCTCGCCTCCATGCGCCGCCACATCACCCGCGCCCGCACCGAGGACCTCCTCACACGCCTCCGCCGCGGCATCCCCGGCATCGCCATCCGCACCACCTTCATCAGCGGCTTCCCCGGCGAAACCGAGGCCGACCACCGCGAACTGCTCGACTTCGTCCGCGAGCAGCAGTTCGACGCGCTGGGCGTATTCGAGTACTCCAAGGAGCCCGGCACCCCCGCCGGCACCATGGAAGACGACCCCAAGCTCGCCGTCCCCGCCGAGGACAAGGCCCGCCGCCGCGGCGAAGTGATGGCCCTCCAGCAGGAAATCGCCTTCGCCCGCAACGCCGCCCTCGCCGCTAAGTTTGACGAGAAGCGCCCCCACGACACCGGCGCCCGCATCGACGTCCTCATCGACAGCCCGCTCCGCACCAGCGGCAAGGCCACCACCGGCGTGAGCAAGGGCGGCAAGCTCTACCAGGGCCGTACCACCGCCCAGGCCCCCAGCATCGACAGCCTCACCTTCGTCCACTCCGCCAAGCCCCTCGCCCCGGGCGAGGTCGTCCGCGCCGTCATCGTCGGCCACGACGGCTATGACCTGGTGGCCCGGGCGGTGGATGACTTGGAGAAGCGGGTGAGTCTGAAGGTGGTGTGAGGCTCAGTTCGCTCGCCCGCGACGGCAACCCCCAGCTTCCACTACCATGCCTTAGCCCCATGATCCTCCTCAAGGGCATCGCGGTCTCTCCCGGCATCGCCATCGGCGAGGCGTTCATTTTGGACGACCAGCGCCGCCGCATCCCCAGGCGCACCGTCCCCCAGACGCTCCTCCCCCGCGAGCACCAGCGCCTCGACACCGCGCTGGCCGCCTCCATCAAGGAACTCTCCAGCGTCCGCCAGCGCACCAACGACGAACTGGGCCAGGAAGCCGCCAAGATCTTCGCCTTCCACATCGGCATGCTCAGCGACCCCTCGCTGACCAAGCCCATGCACGCCCTCATCGACTCCGACCTCGTCACCGCCGAGTACGCCGTCTTCGCCACTTTCCAGCAGCTCGCCGAGCGATTCGCCGGTCTGGGCGACGCCGCCTTCAAGACCAAGGTTGATGACGTCTACGACCTCTCCATCCGCCTCCTCAAGCACCTCATCGGCGAGCACGCCTCCAAACTCGCCAATCTCAAGCACCGCGCCATCGTCCTGGCACGCGACCTCACCCCCTCCCAGGCCGCCGCCTTCAACAAGTCCCACGTCCTCGCCTTCGTCACCGAGGCCGGCGGCCGCACCGGCCACACCGGCATCTTCGCCCGCGCCCTCCAGATCCCCGCCGTCGTCGCCGTCCCCGACGCCACCAGCGTCGTCACCGAGGGCACGCCCGTCATCGTCGACGGCGAGACCGGCACGATCCTCCTCAACCCCGACGACCGCACCCTGCGGATGTACCAGGCCCGCGCCGAGCGCCGCCGCCTCTTCAACATCTCCCTCTCCGACCTCCGCGACCTCCCCGCCGTCACCAAGGACGGAGCCGCCATCGAACTCATGGGCAACATCGAGTTCCCCGAGGAGATCCCCTCCGTCATCGGTTCCGGCGGCCTGGGCGTGGGGCTCTACCGCACCGAGTACCTCTACCTCGCCAGCGATGCCGAGCCCACCGAAGAACAGCACTTCGAGGCGTACTCGCGCTGCGTCGAGCTGCTCGAGGGCCGCCCGCTCACCATCCGCACCATGGACCTGGGCGCCGACAAGTACACCCAGGAGCGCGCCGAAAACCCCGAACGCAACCCCATGATGGGCTGCCGCAGCATCCGCTACTGCCTCCAGAACCAGCCGATGTTCAAGCGGCAACTGCGGGCGATCTTGCGTGCAAGTGCCCTCGGCCCTGTTCGGGTCATGTTCCCGCTCGTCACCACCCCCGCCGAGTTCCGCCGGGCCCGGTTCTTCCTCAACGATGTGATGGAAGACCTGCGGGAAGAAGGACTTACGTACGATCCGAACATCAAGGTCGGCATGATGGTCGAGGTCCCCGCCGCCGCCCTCATCGCCGACCTCTTCGCCGAGCAGGCCGACTTTTTCAGCATTGGCACCAACGACCTGGTCCAGTACACCCTGGCCGTGGACCGAACCAATGAACTGGTCGCCGGGATGTACAACCCGGCCAACCCGGCGGTGGTTCAACTCATCAAGAACACCGTCCAGGCCGCCAACAAGGCCGGCATCCCCGTTTCGTGCTGCGGAGAATCCGCAGGGGAACTGGATACAGCCCTCTTGCTGATCGGCCTAGGGTTGCGTAGCCTCTCAGCGTCGCACGCCTCTCTCCCCGCCGTCAAGCGGATGATCCGGAGCGTGACGATCCAGCACTGCGAGCAGGTGGCCCAGAAGGTCGCCCGTCTCGATTCCGATGTCGCGGCCAGCACTTACCTGCGGGACGTGACCAGGAAGATCATCCCCGAGGCCTTTGACGGTCGTGCCGTCGAAGACTGACGGGCCAGACAATCCGGCGCGGGACAGGACGCCTGCGCCGATCGAGCCTCCGCACGCCGCGACCGGCGCGCTCCCGGCTCGCCGATGATGCCGCCCCCCGGACTCCG
>JALHNL010000134.1:0-2561 GCA_022843545.1 Phycisphaerales bacterium
CCAAGGCCCCGGCCGCCAAGCCCGCGCCCAAGGCTCCGGCGCCTGCGCCGGCGGCCAAGCCCGCGCCCGCCCCTGCCCCCGCGGTGAGCGCGGCCAACCCGGCGAACAAGCCCAAGGGCATCACGATCGTTTCCAACAAGCCGATGAAGAAGCCCAAGCCCAAGAAGGTGTTTGAGATGCCTTCGCTGGGCCCTTCGCTGGCCTCCACGCTCAAGAAGTGGAAGCCGCTGATCCCGTCGGGCCCCAACGCCCCGCGGACCGACCTGCCCGGCGGCGGTGGCGGGGAGATCAAGCCCCGCAGCGACTTCGGGAAGAAGGAATTCGAGCACTACCGCCAGATCCTGGTGCGCAAGCGCGCGGAACTGGTGGGCGACGTGAGCGCGATGGAGAACCAGGCGCTGCAGGGCGGCTCGGGCAACCTGTCGCACATGCCGCAGCATCTGGCCGAGCAGGGCAGCGAGACGTTCGAGCAGTCGCTGTCGCTGGACCTGGCGCAGGTTGACCGCAACCTGATCAAGGAAATCGACGACGCGCTGGAGCGGATCAACAAGGGCACGTACGGCATCTGCGAGATGACGGGCAAGCCCATCAGCCGCGACCGACTCGACGAGTTGCCCTGGACCCGCTACTCCATCGAAGCCGCCCGCGCCCGCGAGCGGCACCACATGAAGCCCTGACCGCGATGGACACGCCCGCGTCTTCGCCCCCACCCTTGCCCAGCCCCGCCGCGACCGCGAGCGGCGGATCATCGCCCGGCGCGCGGCAATGGGCGTGGCTGGGCGTGGCCGTGCTGATCCTGATCGCGATCGACCTGGGGACCAAGGCCCTGGCGTTCCGCTATGTGGCCGGGCAACCCGTGGCGGTGCCCTACGAGGCGGTGATGGAGATCATGCGGGCCGACGCGCGTGAGCTCTACCGGCTGATCCCGCCGCACGAGCCCGTGACCGTGATCCCCCGGGTGCTGGACTTCACGCTGGTTCTGAACCCCGGGGCGGTGTTCGGGGTGGGGCCCGGGCAGCGCGGGTTCTTCATGGTCTTCACGCTGGCGGCGCTGGCGTTTTCGGCGCTGATCTTCTGGAAATGGACGGGCCCTCGCGACCGGCTGGCTCACGCCGCGATCGCGCTGATCGTCGCCGGCGGGCTGGGGAACCTGTACGACCGGCTGGTCCACGGGTGCGTGCGCGACTTCCTGCACCCGTTGCCGGGGGTGAAGTTCCCGTTCGGGTGGTCGCCCTGGGGGAGCAGCGGTGCGGTGTGGCCCTGGGTGTCGAACGTGGCGGACGCGTTCCTGATCGTGGGGATCATCGGGCTGGCGTGGCACCTGTGGCGTGTGGATGCCAAGGCGGCTCGGCGCACCCCCTAAGATGCCATCATGCCCAGCCGTGCCCGCCGACTCCGTGCTTCCAAATCGCGGGCGCTTCGCGCCTCGCAGAACCCGACCGGGGCGGAGGGCGGCGAGGGTGCGGGGATGGTGCGGCTGCAGCGCGTGCTGGCCGACGCGGGGGTGGCGGCGCGGCGCGTGTGCGAGAAGATGATCGAAGACGGCCGCGTTCAGGTGAACGGGAAGACGGTGACGCGCCTGCCGGTGTTCGTAAACCCCGAAGAGGACACGATCGTGGCGGACGGGCGGCCTGTTCGCCTGGTGCCCGAGGGCGGCCCGCGCGGCGCGACGCAGTCGCGGCACGCCTACCTCATGCTGCACAAGCCCGAGCGGGTGATGACGACCACCAAGGACGAGGGCGGGCGGACGACCGTCGCGGACCTGGTGAAGTGGCCCGGCCCGCAGCGCATCTACCCCGTCGGGCGCCTGGACTTTCACGCCAGCGGGATGGTGCTGCTGACCAGCGACGGCGACCTGGCCAACCGGCTGACGCACGCGCGCTACGGCGTGCCCAAGACGTACCTGCTGCACATCCGGGGCGGGGCCGCGCCCGATCAGATCGAGAAGATCAACAAGGCGCTGGGCTATCGCCCCCCGCCGCCGCTGCCCGAGGGCGTGGCGCCGGACCCGGACGCACCGCGACCGCCGGCGGTGATCACGGGGCGTGCGCTGGGTGCGAGGGAGGATGCGCCGTACGAGGTGCAGCGTGCCGAGGGCAAGAGCAAGACGATGGTGCGGGTGACGATCACTCCGCAGCGCTTTCTGAACCTGCCGGACCTGTTCCTGACCGTGGGCCTGAGTGTGACGAAGATCGTGCAGACGGGCATCGGGGGGCGCGGCGGCGTGGAACTGGGCCGGCTGCCGGTCGGCGCGTGGCGCGAACTGGAGCGCGAGGAAGTGCTGGCGCTCAGGCGTGCGGCCGGGCTGGTCGATGAATCCCGCGGGGGCCCGCGCGGAGGCCGGAACAAGCCGCGGACGCTAACGCCCAAGGCCGCAAGGCCCGGGCCGGCCTCGCCCAAGCCCGCGCCGGTCAAGCCCGCTGAGCCCGAAGCCGAGGAGCCCGAGTTCTGAGCACGATCTCGTCCAGCCCGCCCGGCACGCCGACGGACGCCGATCCGGCGTTCGCGGACGCGCCCTTGAACGGAGCGGCCGCGCCCGGGACGGCGCAGCCACCCGAAGC
>JALHNL010000134.1:2571-7329 GCA_022843545.1 Phycisphaerales bacterium
GGCGCGGGTGCGGGGTCGCGGAATCGTGGCGGCTTCGCAGCGGCTGGGGCTGCAACTGGGCACGCTGCTGGGCTACGAGCATCTGCCCCAGATGGCCGCGGCGCTGGCGTATCGCACGATCTTCTCGCTGGTGCCGCTGACGCTGGTGGCGCTGCTGGTGGTCCGGCTGTTCAGCAACCCCGACGCGCTGGTGCGGAACTTTCTGAGCAGCGTGCTGAGGCAGACGGGGTTGACGCAGATCGCCAGCGACCAGGGCTTCGACTTCACGGTCTGGATCACCGACATGGTGACCAAGTTCAAGGGGATCGACTTCACGCTGCTGGGCGTGATCTCCCTGGCGGTCCTGGTCTACGCCGCCATCAGCCTGCTGGTGGAGGTGGAGGGTTCGCTGAACCGGGTGTACGGCTGCTCTCGCGCCCGCACCTGGATCCAGCGGTTCTTGCAGTACTGGATGATCGTCACCATCGGCCCCGTGCTGGTGGCGGCGTCGTTCTTCGTGGCGGATTACTTCGCGCGGCTGGCCACCGAGATCGCGGCGGTCAACGGCGGGGCGTCGTGGGGCCCTTGGCTCACGTCATTCGCGGCGTTTGTGATCCCCGCGGGGATCAGCGCGGTGCTGCTGCTGGTGCTCTATCTGATCGTGCCCAACACGCGGGTGCGGTTCTTGAGCGCGCTGGTGGGCGCCATCGTCGCGGCGGTGCTGTTTGAACTCGCCAAGACCGCCTTTGGCACGTACCTGCGCCAGGAGACATACAAGTCCTTCTACGGCACGCTGGCTTTGCTGCCGCTGTTCCTGCTGTGGGTGTACTTGCTGTGGCTGATCGTGCTGTTTGGGCTGCGGATCAGTTACCTGATCCAGCACAAGCGGATGTGGGTGCTGTGGAGCGCGTGGCGCGGGACCCACCTGGGGCAGGCCATCGCCAGCGGCCTGCACCCGCAAGCCGCCGAGCTGCCCGCCCCGTCGGGGCCGGCCTGGATCGATCCGACCTCGCTGATCACCATCTTGGCGGAGGTGGCGCGGGGCTTCAGGACGGGTCGGCCGCGGTCGGCGTCGCACATCGCCGAGACGCTGGGGATCGACGAGTCGGTGGTGGCCCGGGCGCTTGAGCACCTGGAGCACGCGGGGCTGATTCACCTGGTGGGCGACAGCCGGCAGGATCTGTATACGCTCTCTCGCCCGGCGGAGACGATCGCGCTGGGCGACGTCTTGCTGCTGGGATACCAACTGCTGGGCACCGTCAGGCCTGGGGCGGAGCCGGCGGCGGTGTACGAACTACGGCAGGCGCAGGTGGACGCGGGCAAAGGACGGACGCTGGCGGAGGTGATGGGCGGGGAATCGGCGGGCAAGCGGGGGTAGGCGGGAAGCCACCACCGACACGCCATCCCCATGTACACTGTGAATAGCGGGTGGATCGCCGCGCGACAGGACGCGCCGGGGTTGCCCCGAGCCGGGCTTGGCCTAATCTCCGCCCCCCACTCTCGCGAGGGCGCTTGCATGGATGCACAAGACAACATCGGCGGGATGATGACCGGGACGCCGGGCGAAGGGCGGGGCGATGGGCGTCGTCGCGGCGGGGCGGCGGCGGTGGCGCAGTTCCGCGAACCGCTGATGAAGATGTTCGACCGTCCGCGTCCGCAGGCGCTGGACGCGGAGATGAGCCTGATCGGGGCGATGATCCTGGACGCGCGGGTGATCCCCGACGTGATGCCGCACATCCCCGGGCCGGAGGCCTTCGCGAGCGAGGCGAACGGGCGGATCTACCGGCTGGTGCGGACGCTGGCGGACAAGCACGGGTCGGTGGACACGGTGATGCTCGAGCAGGCCCTGCGCGATGAGGGCTCGCTGGATCTGATCGGGGGCGCGGCGTATCTCGACAAACTGGTGTACGACACCACTGGGCCGGCCTTCGCCTCGCACCACGCAAAGATCGTGGCGGACAAGTTCAAGCTCCGCAATCTGATCGACGCGGCGTCGGAGATTCTCTACAGCGCGTATCACGGCGGGCACGCCGAGGGGCCCGAGGTGAAGCTGCTGATCGACGCGGCGGAGCAGAAGATCTTTGAGATCGCGCAGGAAGAGAACGTCAGCGAGATGAAGTCGCTGGAAGACCTGCTGCACGAAGAGTTCGAGCGGCTGGTGGCGATGGACGCGGGCAATGCCCCGCCGGCGGGCGTGATGACGGGCTTCGCGGAGCTTGACGCGGCGCTTTCGGGGATGCAGCCCAGCGACCTGATCATCATCGCGGCGCGACCGAGCGTGGGCAAGACGGCGTTTGCGATGAACATCGCGGAGCAGATCGCGCTGGGGACGGATGTTCCGGGCTCGTCGCGCGCGGTGAGGCCGGGCGAGCCGGTGGGCGTGTTCAGCCTGGAAATGTCGAAGAACCAGCTCGCGCAGCGTCTGCTGAGCGCGTGGACGGGGTTCACCACCCACCAGCTCCGCAGCGGGCACCTGCCCAAGGACGGGGTGGACGTGTGCCTCGACGCGGTGCAGCGGCTGAGCAAGGCGCCGATCTACGTGGACGACACGCCGGGGCTGACGCTGATGAGCCTTCGCGCGCGGGCGCGGCGGATGCGGGATCGGTACAAGATCCGAGCGCTTTTCATCGACTACTTGCAGTTGCTCTCGGCGCCGGGGAGCGCGAGGGAGAGCCGGCAGGTGGAGGTGGGCGCGATCTCGCGCGGTCTCAAGGCGCTGGCCCGCGAACTGAAGGTGCCCGTGGTGGCGCTGTCGCAGCTCAACCGCGGGCCGGAGCAGCGCGAGGACGGCAAGCCGCGGCTGGGCGACCTGCGCGAGTCGGGCTCGCTGGAGCAGGACGCGGACGTGGTGCTGCTGCTTCACCGCGAGGCGGCCCACCACAAGAACGACCCGGACTGGGAAGCGAACAACCCCGACAAGATCAACGCCGCCGAGTGTCACATCGCCAAGCAGCGCAACGGCCCGCTGGGCGTGGTGCCGCTGGTCTTCGACGGTCCCACGACCCGCTTCAAGACCGCCGACCGGCATCACGGCGGCGGAGGCGGCGGGCACCACACGGGCATCCACTACGCGCCGCCGCAGCCCTTTACGCCGCCGCGTGCGCCGGATCCGCCTCCGCCGATCGTGACCCGTCCGCAGTCCAGCGGGGGGTTCATCTCGGCGCCCAAGACGGGGCCGGTGGCGAACTTCCGCGACGGCGGCGGGCCGGACGCGGACCCCGAATCGGACACGTACAACGACCGCCCGCTGGGCAGGGACGAGGGCGATGGCGAGACGGGCGAGGGCGACGGCACCGCGCCGTTCTAGGGCCTTCCGCCTGCACTCTCTGGTCTCGGCCTCGCCTCTTTGGCCATTTGGCCAATTGGGAATCTGGGCATTTGGCCCGGCGCACCCGATCCCCGCTATCGTGACAGACTCACCGGCGGTTTGTCGCATGAGGGGGCGGATGCCCATCGCGATGTCACGACCCGAGAGCCAGCCCGAGCACCCGCCCTCCGCCAGCGGCGGTCATCCGCTGGTCACGCAGCTTTTGGCCGAGGCGGGCAAGGGTGACGCGAAGGCGACCAACGAACTTTTCCCGATCGTGTACGAGGAACTGCGCATGCTGGCGGCGCGGTTCTTGAAGGACGAGAGCCGGGCGCACACGCTGCAGGCGACCGCGCTGGTGCACGAGGCGTATCTGCGGCTGGTGGGCCCGGGGCAGACGCCCTGGCAGAACCGAGCGCATTTCTTCGGCGCGGCGGCGACGGCGATCAGGCGGATCCTGATCGACCACGCGCGGGGCAAGTCACGCGTGAAGCGGGGCGAGGGGCAGAAGCCGCTGGCGCTGGACGAAGGGGCGGTGGTGAGCGCGGAATCGCCCGAGCGGCTCATCGACTTTGACGCCGCGCTGGAGAAGCTGGCGGGTATCGACGCGCAGAAGGCGCGGGTGGTGGAACTGCGGTTCTTCGCGGGGCTGACGGTTGAGCAGGCGGCGCTGGCGCTGGGGGTGTCGCCCAGCACGGTGGCGCGCGACTGGCAGTTTGCGCGCGTGTGGCTGTACAGCGAACTCAAGGCCCGCGACGAGGGTGAGGCGTGAGCACGCCCCCGCCCCCCACGCCCGCGCCCAACCCCGGCTCTGCGCCGGGCGACGATGCGTCTTCGCTGGCGCGGGCGGAGAAGATCTTCTTTGAGGTCGTGGGGCTTTCGCCGGCGGACCGGTCGGCGGCCATCGCGCGGCTGGCGGGGGACGACGAAGCGCTGCGAAGGCGGGTGGTGAGGCTGCTGGACTCGGCGTCGCAGATCGGCGGATTCCTGGAGCAGCCCGCGCTTGGCAAGGCCTTTGACGACCTGGAGCGCGAGACCGGCGAGGGGCGGCCCGACGACCTGCTGGGCGCGACGCTCGGGGCGTTCCGGCTGGAACGGCGGATCGACTCGGGCGGGATGGGCACGGTGTACCTGGCGCAGCGCGTGGACGAGCAATTTGACCAGCGCGTCGCGATCAAGGTGGTGAAGCGCGGGATGGACTCGGAGGAGATCCTGCGCCGCTTCCGCGAAGAACGGCAGACGCTGGCGCAGCTGGACCACCCGTACATCGCGCGGATGCTCGACGGCGGGGTGACGCCCGACGGCCGCCCTTACCTCGTGATGGAGTACGTAGACGGGCTCCCCATCGACCAGTACTGCGACACGCGGCGGCTCTCCACCGCCGACCGGCTCAGGCTGTTCCGCCTGGTGTGCGAGGGGGTTCACGCGGCCCATCAGTCGCTGGTCATCCACCGCGACCTGAAGCCCTCGAA
>JALHNL010000135.1 GCA_022843545.1 Phycisphaerales bacterium
CGCGGCGGCGCTGGCGTCGGCGTGCGCGAGCGGGCGCTGGTGCGGCGTGGCGCTCGCGGTGGCGATGGCCGGCGCGGGCGGCGCGTGGATGTCGGCGCGGGTGCTGACCCTCGACGGCCCCGTCGCACAGACCCGGTTGCTGATGCCCACCGCCGATGCGCCCGGGCTGGTCCGGGTGGTGGGCGTGGTCCAGAGCGCGGCGAGGGTGCCACCATCGGGGTACGGCGCGTGGTGGAAGCGCACGCGGGACGCCGCGCCTCAGCGGGTCGCGCTGGCCCGGGTCGCGCTCCGTCAACTCGGCCCGGCCGACGGGCGGTCGCTGTCACCCGCGGAGGGCACGCTGTGGGTGAGCGTGTCGCCCGCGAGCGCCGCGCGGGCGTGGCGAGCCGGCGACGTCGTGGACCTTCTGGGTGAGGCGCGCGGCGTCGAGGGCCCGCGCCTGCCCGGGCAGCGCGACCCACGCCTGCGCGCGGCTCAGGACGGGGTCGTGGGCTTCCTGAGCGTTCAGGGCGAGGGCGCGGCGAGCCTGCTCCCCCGAGATCACGACGCGCTCGCCGCCGCGTGGTTCGCGATGCGCCGCGGGCTCGACGGGCTCCGCGCCGCCGCCCGTTCGATCCTGGACCGCGAGAACGAAGGCGATGCCCGACCTCCCACGCCCCGCGAGCAGCAGGGCGCGGCGCTCATCCGCGCGCTGCTCATCGGCGATGATGACCCCGCGCTGGCGCCGGTCGCCGAGTCGTGGGGGCGGCTTGGGCTGCTGCACGCGCTCTCGATCAGCGGGTTCCACATCGCGGTGATGGCGGGGCTCGTGCTGGTTCTGGTCCGCCTCACGGGCGACCGCGGGCACGCCGAGCCGCTGATCGCCCTGGCCCTCATCGCGCTCTACCTGCTCATCGTTCCCGCGGCGGCGCCGGTGATGCGGAGCGGGGTGTGCATCGCGGCGATCCTGCTCGCCGAGTCGCTGGGGCGGCGCTACGACGCGCTCAGCGTGCTGGGCTGGGTGGCGGTGGGCCTGCTGCTGTGGAGACCGCTGGACGTTCTGGACCCCGGCTTTCAGTTGTCCTTCGGCATGACGGCCGTGCTGCTGGCCATGGGCGAAAGCACACGGAGATGGATGTTCGCGCCGCGCGGCGTGCGCGGTCGCGTGCGCCCCAGAGAGACGACGGCGCGGCTACTGACGCGCGGCGCGGGGCGGGCCGTCTCCGCCCTCATCGCCACCAGCGTGCTGGCGTGGGCGGTCGCCACGCCCATCGTCGCTTACCACTTCGGCGTCTTCAGCCCGCTGGCGATCATCGCGAGCATCCTGGTCGTGCCCATCATCGTCCCCACGCTGTGGCTGGGATACCTCACGCTGCTGCTGGGCACGCTGTGGCCGGGCGCGGGCGACGCCTGCGCGGGCGTACTCGAATGGCTGGGGAGACTGCTCGTTGACCTGACGGTGTGGATGGACGAACTGCCCGGTGCGGGCATCGTGACGCCCGCCGTGCCGCTGTGGCTGGCGGCGGCGGCCACCTTCGCGGTGCTCTGGGTGTTTGTGCGGCGGAGCCTGCGCGAACCCGGCCCCTGGCTGGCTCTGGCGATCATCATCGCAGGCACGGGGCTCGTGCTCACCCGGGCCTGGCGCGGCGACGGCGTGCGGGCCGCGGTGCTGGACATCCCCGAGGGCTCCTGCGCCCTGGTGCGCAGCGGGCGCGACGCGATCCTGGTTGACGCGGGCAGCGACCGCGCGGGGTTCACCCGGCGCGCCGGGCGCGACGTGCCCACGGCGCTGCGCCACCTGGGCGCGTGGCGCGTTCACACCCTGGTGCTCACGCGGGCCGAGCCGGGCTCGTGGTCATTCGCCCCGGCGATGGTGCGCCCCCTGGGGGTGCGGCGGGCGCTGGTGGCGCCGGTGATCGCGGAGATCGCGCGCACGCGCCCCGGCTCGCCCGAGGCGATCGTGCTGGATCAACTGCGCGAAGAGGGCGTGACGGTTCAGGAAGTGGGCGCGGGCGACGCGCTGGACCTTGACGGCGGCGTGCGCGTGGTCTTCTCGCTTGACCGCACGCGCGGGCTGCTGGTCGCGCTTCAGGGGGATGACGGCACGAGCTGGATCCCCAGGAGCGTGGAGCCCGCAAAGTAGATGAGCGCCGTCACCAGAAGCACGCTCACCAGGTTCAGGATGATCCCCGCGCGGGCCATCGTGGGGATCGACAGATAGCCCGACGAGAAGACGATCGCGTTGGGCGGCGTGCCCGCCGGGAGCATGAACGCGGTGCTCGCCCCGATCGTCATGGGCAGGCAGAGCAGCAGCGGGTGAACACCCATCGCCGCGGCGGCGGCCCGCATGGCGGGCATGAACGTGGCCACCAGAGCGGTGTTGCTCACCAGTTCGCTCACGAACACGGTGACGCCCGTGACGATGAAGATGAGCACGAGCGGGTGGAGCGTGCTGAGCCCCCCCACCGCGCCGCCCAGGGCCGCGTCGATCCGCGTGAGCGAGAGCGCCGAAGCCAGGCACAGCCCGCCCCCGAAGAGAATCAGCACGCCGAAGGGCATCCGCGCCGCCCACGACCAGTCCAGCACGAAGGTCCCGGTCCGCAGATTCACGGGGATCAGGAACAGCAGCAGCCCGCAGATGATCGCGACGCCCGCGTCGGTGAGCGCAGCCTCCGGACGACCGCTCGGGCCGGTGATCATCCACCCCAGGGCCTCGCACAGCGGCTCACGCCCGATCCACAAGCCCGCGGCCAGCACGAAGACCGCCAGCGTCGCCACTTCGCCCCGCCCCATGCGCCCAAGCGCCCGCCACTGCTCGCGCACCACGTTCTGCCCGCCGGGCAGAGCGGCCATCTTCACCGGGAACAGCACCTTCACCAGCACTACCCACGTGATCGCCAGCAGCACGACCACCAGCGGCAGCGCGAAAGCCATCCACGTCAGGAACGAGATCTCCACGCCCTCCTGCTGGCGCATTTGCGCGAGCATGATCATGTTGGGCGCGGTGCCGATGGGCGTGCCCAGACCGCCGATGGTGGCGGAGTAGGCGATCCCCAGCATGAGACAGATGCCGAAGTTGCGGACGGCGTGCGGCGGGTGGGCACTGCCCTGTCGCGGGCCAGCTTCGCGCTCAAAGGTCTGGGCCAGGCTCAGCCCGATGGGCAGCATCATCGCGGCGGTCGCGGCGTTGCTCACCCACATGCTCAGGAAAGCCGTCGCGCACATGAGCCCCGCCACCAGCGCCGCCGGGCGGCTGCCCACGCCGAGCATGATGAGCAGCGCGAGCCTTCGGTGCAGGCCCCAGCGCTCCATCGCCTGCTGAATCAGGAACCCGCCCATGAACAGGAACACGATCGGGTCGCCGTAGCTCACGCCGGCCTGCGCGATCGTCATCACGCCCAGTAGCGGGAAGAGCGCCAGGGGCAACAGCGCCGTCGCCGCCAGCGGGATGGCCTCGGTCAGCCACCACACCGCCATCACCGTCGCCACCGCCCCCACCGCGGGTGCGGCGGGCTGCAAGGTCTGCGGCGTGATCTCCGCGGGCAGGGCCCCGCGCATCACGAAGAAGACCACCAGACCCAGCACGGGACCGGAGACAAGACCTGTGAGTTTGATCCACGCAGCGCCGGGCGAGCCGGAGATGCCATCGGAGGCTTCCATCCGCCCAGCCTACCCGATGGAGGGCGCGGGAGTGAAGGCCCAGGAGCACCGGACGGGTAGCCGGCCGGGCCGCGCGTACCCTCCCGGCATGTGGCTGTATGTGGTCCGTCACGGGAAGGCTGAGCGCGACTCTCCGACGGGTCGTGATGACGACCGTCCGCTCCGCCCGCGCGGCATCCGCCAGGCGCAGTGGCTGGGGCAGCACATCGGCGAGCACTTCGCCAAGCACCGCCCGGATTTGATCCTCGCCAGCCCGATCGTCCGGGCGCTCGACACCGCCCGCATCCTCCACCAGGCCTTGCGGGCCCCGCTCGAAGTGGCCGACGGGCTGTCCACCCACGCCGACGTGTCCGCCGCGCTCAGCCTGGTGCAGTCCCGGGCCGCGCTGGGGTCGTTCATGATCGTGGGACACAACCCGACGTTCGAGATGGTGGTGGGCGCGCTGCTGAAGCCCACCTCGCGCCCCGGGATGGTGATGCGGACGGGCGAGTGCGCCGTGATCCAGTTCGCCAAGGGCTCGGGCCTGCTGGGCGATGGCAAGCTGGTCGCCATGCTGCGCGATGAGATCGATGAGGATTGACCCGGCCCACGCACCACGCACCAGGCCGGTATGCTCCACCCATGATCCGCTTCACTCTCGTGCTGGTGTTGATGTTCTTGTGTACCGCTCTCTGCGCGTGCCAGTCGGTTGAGCGCGCCCTGGGCTCGCTCGACAAGCCCGGCGCGCGGATCACCGGCGCTTCGCTCGCGGGCCTCAGCGCCGAGGGCGTCTCGATCAACTTCGAAGTTGAGGTCAGCAACCCCTACTCAGTCGATCTGCCGGTGGTCGGGCTCGATTACGCGCTCGCCAGCGGCGGCAAGTCGTTCTTGAGCGGGCAGGCCGCGCCGCAAGGCGCGATCCCCGCGCGCGGGCTCAAGTCCATCACGCTCCCCGCCACCGTCCGCTTCCGCGAGCTGCTGGGCGCGCTGGCGGGCGTGAAGCCCGGCGCGGTGGTGCCCTACCGGGCCGACATCAACCTCTCCGTCGACGCGCCGGCGGCGGGGCGGATCGCCCTGCCGCTGAGCCGCGAGGGACGATTGCCCGTGCCCGCCATCCCTGATGTCGCGCTCGCCGGGCTGACGTGGGACGAACTCTCCTTTGACCGCGCCGCGGCCACCGCCACGCTCACTCTCCGCAACACCAACGACTTCGAAGCCAGCGTTTCGCGCGTGTCGTACGAACTCTCGCTCGCCGGGCTGCCCGTGGGCAGCGGGATGGTCAAGGGCGCGCGCAACCTCAAGCCGGGCGAGACCGAGGCGATCCTCATCCCGCTCTCGTTCTCTCCGCGCAGCCTGGGCCTGGCCGCGCTCGAGATGCTGCAGGGCGCGTCGCCCGCGTACGCGATCCGCGGGAGCACCACGCTGGGCACACCCTTCGGCGACGTGGACCTGCCCCTGAGCAAGTCCGGAAGCGTCAAGGTCAAGTGAGCCGCGCCGCCCCCAAGCCGAAGCCCGCGGGGCGCGGCGCCAAGGGACTAGCGCCCCTAACCACCATCATCCGCGCCGGCAAGCAGAACCCCGTGTACGCCATGCACGGCTACCACCTGGGCAAGAAGCCCCACGACGCCCTGCGCCGGCACATCGAGGCCTGTACTCGCCCGGGCGAACTCGTCCTCGACCCCTTCGCCGGCTCGGGCAGCACCGCGCTGGCGGCGGTGCTCGCGGGGAGACGCGCCATCGCCGCCGACGCCTCACCCGCGGCGGAGTGGATCGCCTCCTTCTACCTGCGCCGCCCTGACCCGCGCGGGCTGCAGCGCGACTGGCGCGATCTGCTCACCCGCGCCGCCCAGGACGTGGACCCGCTCTACGCCACGCGCTGCCACCGCTGCGACGCCCCGGCGCGAATCGAGTATCTCATCTACGCCAACCGCTACCCCTGCCCGAACTGCGCCGTGCCGCGATCGCTCTACGAGTCGGGCGGGAAGTGCCCCTGCG
The DNA here is from genome assembly GCA_022843545.1 of Phycisphaerales bacterium. Classification (GTDB taxonomy): domain Bacteria; phylum Planctomycetota; class Phycisphaerae; order Phycisphaerales; family UBA1924; genus JALHNL01. The sequence goes on from JALHNL010000135.1 coordinate 5,614, forward strand.
GCGGGCACATCTGCACGCGCTCGCCGATCCTGAGCTATGACCCGGTCGCCGCCGCGATCACCTGCCTGGGCACGTGCTCGCCTAGGCGATTCGTCCGCGGGCTGGCGAGCGGCCCGCAGGATCGCGCCGCGTTTGAGAGCATCGACCTTCCGCATCTTGCGCGCGTCGCGGCCCGGCCGATCCGTCATTGGCGCCCCACGCGGGCGGTGATGGATGTGCGCGAGGGCCCCTGGGGCGACGAGTGGGCACCCTCGCGCGACGTGCGGACCATCGACGCGTTCTTCACACCCCTCAACCTGCGGGCCCTGGCCGCGCTCTGGCACCACGCGCGCGGGCACGACGACCTCCGCGCCATCCTCACCGCCGGGATGCTCGCCGTCAGCCGCAAGGCGCAGCACCTGGAGGGCGGCGGCGGCTACATCCCCGGGCACTGGGCTCTTCCCCCGGTGAGCAAGCAGCGGCACGTGGCGCGGACCATGGACCGCGTGGCGCGCCGGGTGATCCGCGCCAAGGCCCTGCTCGAGGGCACGCTGGACCCCGCCGCGGCACGCGTGCTCCGCGCCGACGCCCGCGATCTTTCGATGATCCCGACCGCGAGCGTGGACTACGTGCTCACCGATCCGCCCTATGGCCCGCTCGTGCAGTACGCCGAGCTCAACTGCCTGTGGGAGGCGTGGCTGGACGACCCCGGCGACTGGCGGGCGCGCGAGATCATCGTCAACCGGTCGCGCGCCCGCACCGAGGACGACTGGGAGCGCGGCCTGCTTGAGGCGATGCAAGAGTGCCGGCGCGTGCTCAAGCCCGGGCGCTGGCTCAGCCTCTGCTATCACGACACCTCGCCCGCGCGCTGGGCCCGCGTCGCCCGCGTCATGCAGGAAGCGGGCTTCAAGGCCCATCCCAGCCCGGGCGTCATCGACACCGGCGGGCGCAGTTACGTGCAGCACACGTCCGACAAGCCCACGCGCCGCGAACTCGTCTGGCACTTCCAGAGCCCGCGCCGCGGCGCGGTGCCGTCGCCCGCGCCCGCCCGGCAGGCCTTCGACGCCGATGCCTGGCTCACCAAAACCCTCCGCGAGATCAAGCCCGCGCCGCGCCGCGCCGACCGGGCATACGACGCGGTCATCGCCGCCGCCATCGCCCAGGGCGTGCTCGACCGCCTCAACCTCACCCGGGCCCAGTTCCAGCGGGCTTGGGCGCGTCGGCGGGGGGCGACTCGAAGTTGAACTTCGTGTCCGCCGGCAGCGGCCGGATCGCCGTCATCAGGTAACTGGGCGATTCGCCCCACCACACGCTGAAATCAATCTCCACCGGCTGGCCCACCGTGAACTGGCTGATCGACACGCCCTTGGCCGGCGGGAAGTGCATGATCATGTGGCTCATGCCCAAGGCCTGGCCCTTCCGGTTCACGAAGTTGGGGATCGCTTCGTGCTCAACGCGGAACTCGGTGGCGGGCTTGCCCGTCTCGGGCAGAGCCGAGACGCGCCCCTTCACGGTGTACGACTGATCCGGCGCCCGCGCGGGCGTGGGATAGCCCGCCAGATCCGGGTGCTCTTTCGTCGCGGAGCCCCCGCCACCACCGCGCTCGCACCCGCCAAGGCCCAGCGAAGCCGCCAACGTCAACAGAATCAAGAGTCGCATGTATCACGATAGCCCGCGCGACCCGCGGCCCGCCC
>JALHNL010000136.1 GCA_022843545.1 Phycisphaerales bacterium
TGCCCGGCGCGCAGAGCCCCACGCGGGCGAGGCCGGTCAGCGGGCCCGCGCCTTGGAGCGCCGCGCGGATGGCGGCGGCGACGGTGTGTTCATCGGGCGGGCCGGCGTACGGGGCGTGGGCGGTGCGGGCGGAGGGTGAGCCGGGGTCGAGCCGGGCGACCTTGACGCTGGAGCCGCCGATGTCGATGCCGAGGGGCATGATCTTCGTCGCGGCGCGGGCCGCGGGGCCGGGTTACTTGGGCTTCTTGTAGAAGGGCATCTTGACGACGGTGGCGCCGAGGCGTTCCTTGCCGTTGTCGATTTCGACGGTCGCGCCCTCGCCGGCCTTGGCGCGGTCGATGAAGGCCATGGCGATGGGGTAGCCGAGAGTGGGGCTGGGGCAGCCGCTGGTGACGACGCCGGCTTCCTGCCCGGCGACGAGGACCTTCATGCCCTGTCGCGCGGCGCGCTTGCCGTCGAGCTTGAGGCCCATGAGCACGCGGGCGGGCCCGCCGGCGTCGCGGGTTTTCTTGAGGGCTTCCATGCCGATGTAGGGCTCGCCGCGCTCGTCCTGGTCCTTGTCGATGGCGATGGCGAAGTCGACGCCGCAGGAGAGGGCGTTGATGTCTTCGCCGAGTTCGTGCCCGTAGAGGGGCATGCCGGCTTCGGTGCGGAGGGTGTCGCGTGCGCCGAGCCCGGCGGGCTTGATGATGGCGTCGGGCTTGCTGAAATCCATGTCCTTGATGATCATCTTCATGGCCATGCCGGTCATCATGGCGGGGAGGATGACCTCGACGCCGTCCTCGCCGGTGTAGCCGGTGCGGGAGACGATGAGCTTGACGATGAGGAGGTTCTTGACGGCGAAGGTGTAGCGCTTGAGGCCGGGGATCTCGCGGCTGAACTGGCTGATGTAGTCGACGACCTTGGGGCCCTGGACGGCGACCATGGTGGTGGACTCGGTCTGGTCGTCGATCTTGAGGCTGAAGTTGTTGGCGGCCATCTGGCTCTTGAAGTGGTCGAGCAGTTTGGCGCGGTTGGAGGCGTTGACGACGACCAGGAAGTCGTCGTCGTCCATGCGGTAGACGATGACGTCGTCCTTGACGCCGCCCTGCTCGTTGCAGACCAGCGAGTAGCGGCACTGGCCGTGGTTCATGTCGCGCAGGCGGCGGGTGCAGCAGCGGTCGAGGAGCTTGAGGGCGTGGCGGCCCGAGAAGCGGACGCGGCCCATGTGGGAGACGTCGAAGAGCCCGCCGGAGCGGCGGACCTGGTGGTGCTCGTCGATGGTGCTGCCCGGCTGGCCTCCCAGGGCGTAGGTCATGGGCATCTGCCAGCCGGCGAAATCGACCATCTTGCCGCCGTTTTTCACGTGGAAGTCGTAGAGCGGGGTCTTGAGCACGACGCGTCCTTTCCGAGCGGGTTGCGGGAGGGCATGATACCGCCTTCGCCCGCCCTGGCGGCGCACGCGCCGCTGCGGGTTGGCGCCGGTACCCTCCGCCATGACCGTGCGCATCGGCTGCGTTCAGTACCTCAACACGCTCCCGCTCATCGAGGGCCTGCAGGGCACCGAGGGGCTCGCGCTGCGGGCGGCGGTGCCCGCGCGGCTGGGTGACCTGCTGGCGCAGGGGGAGATCGACATCGCCCTGGCGTCGCTGATCGACTACGCCCGGGCGCCCGAGCCGCTGACGCTTTTGCCCGCCGGCATGATCGGGTGCGACGGGCCGACGCTGACGGTGCGGCTGTTCTCGGCGGTGCCGATGGAGCGGGTCACGCGTGTGCACGCGGACACGGACTCGCACACGTCGGTGGCGCTGGCGCAGGTGATCCTGGCGCGGAAGTGGGGGCTGCGTCCGGAGGTGATCGACTACGACGCGCGGGTGCATCACGAGCCGACCGACCCGTGGCCCGAGACGCTGCTGCTGATCGGCGACAAGGTCGTGACCGACTCGCCCCCCGCGGTGCGCTACCCGCACCAACTGGATCTGGGCGAGGCGTGGCACGAGATGACGGGGCTGCCTTTCGTGTACGCGATGTGGATGGCCCGGCGGGCGGACCTTGAGGGCCCGCGCGGCGGCGAGATCAGGGCGGCGGCGGCGACGCTGGACCGGCAACGCCGGCGGAACACGATGCGGCTGGACTGGGTGGTGGACAAGTACGCGCACGAGCGTCGCTGGCCGGCGGATCTGGCGCGGACGTATGTGCGCGACTACCTGGTGTACGACGTGGACGAGCGGGCGAGGGAGGGCGCGGCGAGGTTCTTGGCGGAGGCGGCGGGGCTGGGGCTGTGCCCGGGTGTGGAACTGGTGTATCTGGACTAAACACGGGGGCCACGGGGGCCGGCAGAAGGCGGGCAACCGCGAAGTTCGCGAAGGGGCGCGAAGCAGAGCAGAGGGTTTGGAGCGTTACGGTTCGTACCGCTGGTGGATTCTGTGGTTGGAGCGGATGGTGGGTGGTGATTTGGCAACTAGAGCCGACAAGGCTAGCTTGTATGGCCCAAGCACCCCTCAGAGATTGAACAGAACGGCCGCAGTCGCGGCCCGCCAATGCCGTAGCGCCGGCATCGTTCGACCCAGGCGAGACGGCTGGGCCACCATTCTGGGAGGTACATGCTCCGTTGAGTTCATCGATTGACAGGGGAAGGGTGCCCATGGCACCCCTGCAGGGTGCAGAAGAAAGAGGGCCGATTTCCGGGGGTTTCGTCGCCAAGCCTCCTCAACCCCCGGCTGAGAACTTTCGGCCCTTCGGGCTGAAAGGCAGGAACTCAACAGAGCACAAGGTGTACTCAGCGTCGGGGATGCCGTGCCTTCTTGCCAAGTCTCTTCTTCTTGTCTCTTCGAGACCCTTCGCGATCTTCGCGGTTTCGGCTCTGGCGATCACGCCTTCACGTTCAGCACCGGCGCCGGGGCGAAGTTGGCTTCGAGCACCTTCTTGCTGTCGGCCTTGAGCCACTTCTCGAGGATGCCCGAGTAGACCTCGCGGAAGTCGACGGTGTACTTGAGGTCGCCCGAGTCGAGGTCCTTGAGCGAGGGGTGGGGCGTGAGCACGCCGCTCTTGACCATGGGCCCGGCGAGGAAGACCGGCGCGGCGGTGCCGTGGTCGGTGCCCTGCGAGGCGTTCTGGCCCACGCGGCGGCCGAACTCGCTGAAGGTCATGGTGAGCACGTCGGTGTCGCGGCGCATGGCCTTGAGGTCGGCGTAGAAGGCCTTCATGGCGTCGCTGAGTTGGCGGAGGAGGTTGGCGTGGCGGCCGTTTTCGCCGCCCTGGCCGCTGTGGGTGTCGAAGCCGCCCATGCTGACGTAGTAGACGCGGGTGTTGAGCTTGGCGTGGATCATGCTGGCGACCATCTGCAACTGGCGGGCGAGGTCGCTGTTGGGGTAGTTCATGCGGGGCTTGGCGGCGACGGCCTTGCGGATGGTGTCGCTGGAGACCTGCGCGTCGAGGGCGGTGCGGGTGAGGAAGTCGCTGTTGCTGTTGCCGACGCGCCCGCCGCGGCGGCTGATGGCCTGGTAATCGTCTTCCAGGCCCTTGTCGACGTCCTGACCCGTCCAGCGGAAGCGGTCGGCGGACTCGAAGGCGATGGGCTGGACTTTCTGCCCACGCATGGCGAGGGGCGCGTCTTGCCCGACGGCGATGCCGATGGTGGGGTTGGCGTCCTTTTCCTGGGTGCCCGACTCGCCCTTGCCGAAGCCGCAGCACTCGCTGTCGAAGTAGCGGCCCAGCCAGCCGTTGCCGGTGCCGGAGGTGTCGGCGGTGTGCCAGATGTCCATGGACTGGAAGTGGGAGCGGTTGGGGTTGGGGTAGCCCACGCCCTGGACGATGGCGAGCAGGCCGTCGTTGTAGAGGTCGGCCATGCCGGCCATGGCGGGGTGGAGGCCCACCTCGGACTTGGCGAGTCGGAGGACCTTGTCGGCCTTGATGCCGATGCCGGCGCGGGCCTTGTGGTAGGCGTCTTCGCCGTAGGGGACGACGGTGTTAAGCCCGTCGTTGCCGCCGGAGAGCTGGATGACGACGAGGATGCGGTCCTCGTTCACGCCGGGGATGCTGGTGGCGCCGGGCTCGGCTCCGGGGAGCCCCAGCGCGGTGGCGCTGAGGAACTGCGGCAGCGCGATGGAGGCGGAGGCGAGGGTGATGCCGCCGATCATGAACTGGCGACGGGTGAAGGCGGTGTGGAGGGTGTCCATGGGGTCTCCCTGGGCGGCGAATCGGCTCATGAGCAAACGGGGCAAACGCGGCAAACAGAAGCGGGTGTTCGTGCTGTGGTTGTGGTGCCGTGCTTGCGCGGTTCAGGTCAACTGATATTCCGGCGTGGCGGTGATGAGCAGCATGAGTTCGGTGAGGGTTTCGGGGGTGAGCTGGTTGTTCTGGTCGGCGAGGTACTTTTCGAGCACGTCGCGGGCGTGGGGGTCGGTGCGGCCCAGGGCGAAGCGGAGGACGCCGTTGAGGACCTCCGCGGGCGTGTCGCCCGTGAGCGTGGGGAAGGCGGCCTTGATCTGCTGGACGAGGGCCTGGGCGTCCCACTTCTCGCTGTCGGCCAGGGCGTCGGAGCCCTGCGGACGCCGCCCGGTGAGCATGAAGACCAGCATGTTCTGGCGGATGAACATGGTGGCGGTGTTGATCCAGGCGCGCCCGCCGTCCCAGCCCTTGACGGAGGGCGGGAAGAGGATGTCCTGGCCCATGAATCGCAGGCCCGAGAGGACGGCGGCCAGATCGCGCACGGGGGTGTTGAGGGAGCGGACGGCGCCGACGACAAGCTGGACGGGGCTCTTGATCTGCTCGCCGCGGACGGCGGGGTCGTAGAAGTGCTGAGAGAGGAAGAGCCTCTTGAGGACGGGGGCGACTTCGTAACCGCGGGAGCGGAAGGTGGAGGCGAGGTCGTCGATGACCTTCTTGGCGGCGGCGTCCTTGCGGGCGTCGCCGGAGGGGTAGTCGTGGACGAAGTAGCGGTAGAGCTTGGTGCAGATGAACTTGGCGCAGGCGGGCTGATCGAGGATGGCTTTCACGAACTCGTCGCCGTCGAGGGTGCCTCGGGCGCCGAGGATGGTCTTGGCTCCGCCGTCGTGGTTGCGCTGGTCGAAGGTGAAGTCGTCGCCCTTGTAGGTGTAGCCGGTGAGGGCGCGGGCGCCTTCCTTGATGTCCTGCTCGGTGTAGTTGCCCAGGCCCAGGCTGAAGAGCTCCATGAGCTCGCGGGCGAGGTTCTCGTTGGGCTTGCCCTTGCGGCTGTTGTTGTTGTCGAGGTAGCGGAGCATCGCGGGGTCGCGGATGATCTGGTGCATGAGCTCCGCGTAGCTGCCCACCGCGTGAAGGCGGAAGAGCTGGTTCTGGCGGAACATGTGGTAGGAGTCTTCGATGGTGCGGTAGGACGTGGCGAAGTGCCCGTGCCAGAAGAGGGTCATCTTCTCTTCGAGGGGGCGGGGGGTTTCGATCATCCGCTTGAGCCACCAGCGCTGCATCTGGCGGGCCTGCTCGCGGTCGTCCTGCTCGGCCTGCTGGCGGCGGAGGCGGAGCTCGGCCAGGCGGTTCTCGTCGCGGTTGCGCTGGGCGTCGCGGTAGGCCATCCGCTCTTCGTCATTGGGGTCGCGGATGATGTCCTTGCTGAACAGGTCGTCGCGCACCGGCTCGACCTTCACCTGCTGGAAGTCCACGAGGTAGTCGACGCTCTTCTCGGGGCCCCAGGAGGCGAGGAGGTTGATCTGCTCGGGGGTGCCGCCGAAGCCCGCGCGCCAGAGCAGGTGGCGAGCTTCGTCAAACCCGAACTGCTTGGCACCCAGCGCCTGCAGCGATGTGTTGATGGGCTTGGCACGCTCGGCGGGCTGCTGACGCATCGGCATTCTCCCATCCCGGTTGGCCCGGCGGACAGAGGGCTAACGGCGATGACACGGGGTGTATTGCCACACTCGCGTGCCGATTCACCCATTCCATCCGACACCAGTATGCATCGGATCGGGGCGGTGTGCCTTTCGACGGGGAATTCGCGAAACCGCGGATACCTATCGAAAAGCAAACCGGGCGGGCCTTAGGGGGCCCGCCCGGAGGGGGTCAGATCGGGATGGACGGCCGTGGCTTTACTGGTCGGCGTTGTAGTCGAAGGAGACGCCGTAGAGGTAGAGGTTGCCGGAGTTGGGGTCCGAGCCGCTGGGCCCGTTGCGGCCGATGGAGATGACGATGATGTCGCCCGGCTGCCAGAGGGCGGGGCTGTTGTCGTAGTTCTCAGAGCCTTCGGGGATGGTCTGACCCACGATGGCGCCCTGAGCGGGGTTGAGGGAGTCGGCGGCGTTGGTGGACGCGCCGGAGTTGTCGCGGATGTTGTAGCGGAAGGTGACGTTGCTGGTGGGGCTGGTGATGTTGGTCGCGAGGGTGAAGCTGATATCCATGTCCACCCGGCGGTTGGCCCCGCCGTCGTCGGTGCCCCAGTAGATGGTCATCTTGGGGATGCTCTGCCCGGCGACGTAGTCGGAGGGCACGACGAAGGTGGCGGTGGCGACGTTGGTGTCGTTGTTGCCCAGCGTGAGCGCGCCGGCGCGGTTGCGGACAGTGGCGACGTTGAAGTTGACGGGGCTGGCGCCCGTGCCCACGCCCACGAAGTCGCCGTTAGAGATCATCACGCGGCGGGTGCGGTTGGCGATCTTGGCGGCGGTGACGGCGCTGTCGTTGATGTTGCTGGTGTTGATGCCGTTGGGAGCCGTGCCCAGGCCGACGGTCTGGGTGCCGGAGTCGTAGGTGATGGGGCTGGCGGCGGTGACGACGCCGGGAGCGCCGGTGGCGCCCGTGGGGCCAGTGGGGCCGGTAGCGCCGGTGGCACCGTTGAGGCCGTTGGTGCCCGGGGCACCGGTGGGGCCGGTCGCGCCCGGAGCGCCGTCGAGGCCGTTGGTGCCCGGAGCGCCGGTGGGGCCGGTCGGGCCAGTCGCGCCCGGAGCGCCGTCGAGGCCGTTGGTGCCCGGAGCGCCGGTGGGGCCGGTCGGGCCAGTCGTGCCCGGAGCGCCGTCGAGGCCGTTGGTTCCATTTGCACCGGTGGGGCCTGTTGCGCCTGTGGCACCCGTAGCGCCCGTGGCACCGTCAACGCCGTTAGTGCCGTTGGCACCCGTCGGACCCGTCGCACCAGTTGCGCCCGTGGCACCGTCAGCGCCCGGAGCGCCCGTGGGGCCGGTCGCGCCCGTGGCACCAGTAGCGCCAGTAGCACCCGCGGCGCCGTCAGCGCCCGGAGCGCCGGTCGGGCCGGTCGCGCCCGTGGCACCGGTAGCACCTGCGGCACCGTCAGCGCCCGGAGCGCCGGTCGGGC
>JALHNL010000137.1 GCA_022843545.1 Phycisphaerales bacterium
GGCGCGGCGCGGTGCGTGGTGTGCGGCGGTCGCACCGGCGGCTCCAAGGGCGCGCCCGCCGGGCCGTTCTGCTCGGAGCGTTGCCGGCTGGCGGATTTGAACCTGTGGCTGACGGGGGGGTATGTGGTGGAGGGGCGGGAGGGGGATGTCGGCGGTCGCGACGAGGAGTGAGTCCGGGGTCGCCCCTTGGTACAAGACGAAGACACCTTTCCTGTCGCGCCCGTCGCGGTCACCATGACACAAGAGCCGGTCGCTTGCGCGGCCGGCTCTTGGGGGTACTCGGTTAACTCGGTCGTTGGCGCCGACCGCTGGCGCGGTTCGGCTCTCACGTCGCGCGTTACTTGCAGGCGGCCTTGAGGGCCTCGGCCTTGTCGGTCTTTTCCCAGGTGAAGAAGTCGCCGGTGGGGATGCGCCCGAAGTGGCCGTGCTTGGCGGTGGCCTTATAGATGGGCTTGCGGAGGGCGAGAGACTCGATGATGCCGCGGGGGGTGAGCTTGAAGTGGTCGCGGATGGCCTTGTTGATCTTGGCCTCGTCGGCCTTGTGGGTGCCGAAGCAGTCGACGCTCACGCTGGTGGGCTCGGCGACGCCGATGGCGTAGGAGAGCTGGACCTCGACGACCTCGGCGAGGCCGGCGGCGACGACGTTCTTGGCGATGTAGCGGGCCATGTAGGCGGCGGAACGGTCAACCTTGGTGGGGTCCTTGCCGCTGAAGGCGCCGCCGCCGTGACGGCCCATGCCGCCGTAGGTGTCGACGATGATCTTGCGGCCGGTGAGCCCGGTGTCGCCGTTGGGCCCGCCGATCTCGAAGCGGCCGGTGGGGTTGACGTGGACCTTGATGGCGGGGTTCCACCACTGCTTGAGGACGGGCTTGAGGATGTGCTCGGTGACCTGCTTCTTGAGCTCGCCCTGCTGCTCGTTCCAGCGCTTGTCGTGCTGGGTGGAGAGGACGACGGTGTCGACGCGGACGGGCTTGAGGCCGTCGTACTCGACGGAGACCTGGCTCTTGGCGTCGGGGCGGAGGCCGGGGATGATGTTCTCGCGGCGGACGTGGGCCTGCATCTCGACCAGGCGGTGGGAGAGCTGGATGGCCAGGGGCATCAGTTCGGGGGTCTCGTTGCAGGCGTAGCCGAACATCATGCCCTGGTCGCCCGCGCCCTCGCGGTCAACGCCCATGGCGATGTCGGGGGACTGCTTCTTGATGCTGGTGAGGACGGCGCACGACTCGTAGTCGAAGGCCATGTCGCCCGAGACGTAGCCGATCTCCTTGATGGTCTCGCGGACGAGGTCGGGGATCTCGACGTAGGCCTTGGTGGTGATCTCGCCGGCGACGACGGCCATGCCGGTGGAGACGAGGGTTTCGCAGGCGACGCGGGAGTAGGGGTCCTGCTCGAGCATGGCGTCGAGGATCGCATCGGAGATCTGATCCGCCACCTTGTCGGGATGGCCCATGGAGACGGACTCGGAGGTGAAGAGACGATGCGACATGCGGGGCTCCCTTGAGGCGGTGGTTGTGCGCTTCATCCGGATGAAAGGATGAAGGCCGATTTCGGCAGCCGGATCATACGGGTTGCGGCCCGCCGAGGGCAAACAGGATCGGCCCGGCGGGTCGCGGAGTGCAGCCTGAGGGGGCGGCCCGCGGCTTAGCATGGGCCCCATGGCGGCCAACCCCTCCTTATTGGTACAGAACGCCCCCTTTGTCCTGATCATCCGCGACGGCTGGGGGATGAACCCCCACCCGGAGCATGATGCCTTCAATGCGGTCAAGCTGGCCAAGACGCCGGTGGCGGACCGGCTGATGCGGGAGTACCCGTGGACGCTGGTCAAGACCAGCGGGGAGGACGTGGGCCTGCCCGACGGGACCATGGGCAACAGCGAGGTGGGTCACCAGAACATCGGGGCGGGGCGGATCGTGGACCAGGAGTCGGTGGCGATCACTAAGGCTTGCCGGTCGGGCCTGGAGAAGAACGCGGTTGTGCGGGGGGCGATTGAGCGGCTGATCGCGAGTGGCGGCAAGAGCAAGCTGCACCTGCTCATCATCAACAGCGACGCGGGGGTGCACGGGCTGCTGGACCATCTGTACGCGGTGCTGCGGGCGGCGAAGGCGCTGGGGCTGTCCAAGGACCGGGTGTGCGTGCATCTGTTCAGCGACGGGCGCGACACCGGGCCGTTCACCGGGCTGGGCTTCGCGCGGCGCGTGGAGGAGCAGATGCGGGCCATCGGCGTGGGCCGGGAGGCCAGCGTGTGCGGGCGCTACTACGCGATGGACCGGGACAATCGGTGGGAGCGGGTGAAGCTGGCGTACGACGTGCTCACGGGGAAGAGCGCGGGCTCTGCGCCGGCGTTCGCGAACACCGAGGCGGCGTTCCAGGATTTTTACGACCACCCCACCGGCGACAACCAGAAGGGCGACGAGTTCATCACGCCGCGATTCGTGGGCGCGCCGGGCGACGGGGCGATCCGCGACGGGGACTCGGTGATCTTCGTGAACTATCGCGGCGACCGCCCGCGCGAACTGTCCGCGGCGTTCGTCTTCCCCGACGACAAGTGGGCGAAGGTGAAGCCCTCGCCCGACTCGGGGCGCAGCGGCTTTGACCGCGGGCGTCGGCTGGACCTGCACTACGTGATCATGACGGAGTATTGGGAGGAACTGCTGCCGCACGTGAGCGGGGTGGCGTTCCCCAAGCCGCCGAAGATGAAGAACATCGCGGGCGAGTATCTGTCGTCGATGGGGTGCGGGCAGTTCCGCAGCGCGGAGACGGAGAAGTACCCGCACGTGACGTTCTTCTTCAACGATTATCGAGATGAGCCCTACCCGGGCGAGAGCCGGGTGAACCCGCAGTCGCCGAAGGTGGCGACGTATGACCAGAAGCCGGAGATGTCGGCGGAGCAGGTGCGGGATGCGGTGCTGAGGAGGCTGGAGGAGAACAGCCGGGCGGGAGCGCCGGGGCACCCGGACTTCATCGTGGTGAACTTCGCGAACGGGGACATGGTGGGGCACACGGGGAATCTGGCGGCGGCCATCAAGGCGTGCGAGACGGTGGATGCGTGCGTGGGCGCGATCGTGGACAAGGTGCTCGCTCTGGGCGGGCAGGCGATCGTGACGGCGGACCATGGGAACGCGGAGCAGATGTTCGACCCGGAGACGAACGCGCCGCACACCGCCCACACCACATATGACGTGCCGCTGATCGTGGTCTCGCCCAAGGCGAAGGGGCGGGTATTGCGCGGTGACACGGACCCGGCGGGGTGGTTCAAGCCGGAAGTGCGGGCGGGGCGTGGTCGGCTGGCGGACATCGTGCCCACGGCGCTGGACCTGATGGGCCTGCGCACGCCGACGGAGATGACGGGCGAGAGCCTGCTGAAGTAGCGGCGATCAGGCGCAACCGTCGCCGGAGGCCTTCACGAAGGCGTTGACGTCGTCGACGACGAGCCGGCCGTGAGCGCCCGCGCCGATGTCGGGGAGGTCGGCGCGGTTGCTGGGCGGAGTGTTTGTGCAACCCGGTGCAACCTTCACCCAACTACCTAGTGTCTTTGGTCCAAATGGGGCGGGCCTGGGCATGGAGAACGCACGGTGTGGAAGTGGCTGGTCGGGACATTCCTGGTCTTCGTGCTGATCTGTGGCGGCGCGGGGGTGTACGTCGCGACCAACAAGGGCGCGCGCGAGAAGTTGATTGCGCTGATCCCCAAGCCGCCGCCGACGAAGGTGAGGCTGGAGAAGGTGGCGAAGGGTGATGTGGTGAGGCGGGTGAACGCGCCGGGGGCGATTGAGCCCAAGACGAAGGTGCAGATTTCGTCGCAGGTGAGCGCGCGGGTGGAGCAACTGCCGTTCCGCGAGGGCGACACGGTTCCGGCGGGCGAACTGGTGGTGAAGCTGGACGCGCGGGAGTTCCAGGCTCGGTTGGAGCAGGCGCAGGCGGGGCTGCGAGCGCAGGAGGCGCAGCTGCTGGGCGCGCAGGCGAACCTGACGCAGGCCAAGGCCGACTACGACCGGGCCGAGACGCTCTTTGGGAGCAAGGACATCGCCAAGGCGGAGCTGGACACGGCGCTGGCGGCCTTTCAGCGTGCGCAGAGCCAGGTGAAGACGACCGAGCACAACATCGAGGTGGCCCGTGCGCAGATCACGCAGGCGCAGAAGGACCTTGAGAACTGCACCATCCGCTCGCCGATCCACGGGCGGGTGGTGAAGCTGAGCGCGGAGGTGGGCGAACTGGTGCTGGTGGGGACGCTGAACAACCCGTCGTCGGTGATCATGGAGATCGCGGATCTGGACAACATGCTGATGAACGCGCGCGTGGACGAGGCGAACATCGCGAGCGTGGCGAAGGGGCAGAGTTGCCGGATATACATCAACGCGTACCCGGACACCGCCTTCGAAGGCGTGGTGGAGCGGGTGGGGCTGAAGCGTGAGATCGACCGCGACGGAACGGGGTACTTCGAGGTGGAGATCATCGTGAAGCCGCGCGAGGGCGTGACCCTGGCGTCGGGCCTGACCAGCAACGTGGACATCGAGGTGCAGACGGTGCCGGGCGTGCTGAAGATCCCCAGCCAGGCGATCGTGGACCGGCGGATCGACGAGCTGCCCGCGCGGCTGAAGGACCACCCGCTGGTGGACCGCACGAAGGCCTTCGCCCGCGTGGTGTACACGCTCAAGGACGGCAAGGCCAGCGCGGTGCCGGTGCGCACGGGCGCGAGCGATCTGACGCACACCGTTATCGCCGAGGGGCTGAAGGAGGGCGAAGCGGTGATCACCGGTCCCTTCAAGGTGCTCACCAAGCTCGCGGAGGGCGACAACGTCGTGGACGAGTCGGCTCCGGAGGCGGGTAGCGCGGTGGGCCCGGCGGGCAACGCGGCGAAGGCGGACAACGATTCGGGCTCGGAAGTCCACCCGGAGGAACCGGAGCCCAGCGGCCCATGAGCATCGTGCTGCGCGGCATCACGAAGGTCTACTCCATGGGCGAGGAGAAGGTCCACGCGCTGCGGGGGGTGGACCTGACGATCCGGCGCAACGAGTTCGTGGCGATCATGGGCTCCAGCGGCTCGGGCAAGAGCACGCTCATGAACATCCTGGGTTGTCTCGACAAGCCCTCCGCGGGCACGTACGAACTCGCGGGCGTGCGGACCGACTCGATGGGCGCGGGTCGGCTGGCGCGGCTGCGGAACCAGGAGATCGGGTTCGTCTTCCAGTCGTTTGAACTGCTGCCCCGCGCGACTGCGCTGGCGAACGTGAGGCTGCCGCTGGTCTATTCGCCCAAGCTCTGGCTGGGCGCCACGCGGCGCGCCAAGGCGGCGCTTGAGCGCGTGGGCCTGGGCGATCGGATGGGCCACCGCCCGAATCAGTTGTCGGGCGGGCAGCGCCAGCGCGTGGCGGTCGCGCGGGCGCTGGTGTGCGAGCCCGAGATCCTGCTGGCCGACGAGCCCACGGGCAATCTCGATAGCAAGACCAGCGAGGAGATCATCGCGCTGTTCAAGGAACTGCACCGCGCTGGGCAGACCATCGTGATCGTGACGCATGAGGAGGATGTGGCGCGGCACGCGGACCGCATCATCCGCCTTCGCGACGGGCGGATCGTGAGCGATCACCCCACGCGCCAGGACCCGATCCACGCGGACTACCTGCGGCGGATGGCGGCCGAGGCGCAGCGTGCGGCGCAAGAGGAGGGCGTGCTGTGATCCTGGTGCGCATGCTGCTGCAAACGGCGGTGCTGGCGCTCCAGCAGCTGTGGGCCAACAAGGTCCGCGCGATGCTCACGACGCTGGGCATCGTGATCGGCGTGTCGTCGGTGGTGGGAACGGTGGCGGCGACCGAGGGTCTGCGCGAGTCGATCCTGGCGGAGTTCAACACGGTGGGGGCCAACCGCGTGTGGGTCTTCCCGTGGCGCCCGCGCGGGATGGAGTCGCGGTACCCGCCCAGCGCGATCCGGATGAACCTGCGCGAGGCCGACGGGATGCTCCGCGCCTGCCCATCGCTGGCTCGCCTCACCCCCATCAAGCAGTTCACCGCGCCGGTCTCGTTCGGCGACCGGACGATCCAGGCCGTCACGATCGCGGGGGTGCGCCCCGCGTGGCACGAGATCGAGGGGCGGTCGGTCATCCAGGGGCGCGAGTTCGGGCCCATCGACGAGCAGGAGCGGCGGTTCGTGTGCCTCGTGAATGACAAGGCCATCGAGGAACTGAACCTCGACACCTCGCCCACCGGGCGCTTCCTGCTGGTTGACGGCAAGCGGTTCCTCATCGTGGGCGTGGTGGAGACGAAGTCGGTGTCGCCGATGTTCGGCGGGCAGGAGGCGCGGACGGAGGTCTTCATCCCCTTCGCCACGGCGGACATGCTGAAGCCCGAGCCGATTTTCGGGCTCTACGTGGCGGCGCAGACCCGGTCGCCCGAGCTGTTCGAGGACGCGCAGGCGGAGATCACGTTCTACATGCGGACCATCCGCAAGCTCCGCTCAGACGAGCCCAACACCTTCCGCGTGGAGGTCATCGAGCAGTACGTCGCGCAGTTCAAGCGGCTGTCGGGGCTCATCGCGATCGGGGCGGCGGGCATCGTGGGGATCTCGCTCATCGTGGGCGGCATCGGGATCATGAACATCATGCTCGTGAGCGTGAGCGAGCGGACACGCGAGATCGGTCTGCGCAAGGCGGTGGGGGCGCGCCCATCGGTGATCCTCATGCAGTTCCTCGTGGAGGCGGTGGTGCTGTGCCTCTTTGGCGCGATCATCGGCCTGGCCGTGGGCTACCTGATGGTCCTCTCGCTCACGGCCATCCCGGGCTTCCCGCTCGCCAAGGCGAGCATCCCCACGTGGGCCGCGCTCATGTCGATGGGCTTCGCGGCGTTCACGGGCATCATCTTCGGCATGTTCCCCGCGCTCAAGGCCGCGCGGCTCAACCCCATCGACGCGCTCCGCCACGAGTGACCCCGCGCTCCAATCACCCGGCCCTCCGCATGAACCACCGACGCGAACACGCCCTCCGCCTGCTCCCGCTCGCCCTGCTTGTCCTGGGCGGGTGCGCCGCCAGCCCGTTCGAGGAGAGCAAGGACGACCTAGGCAAGCGCGTGGCGCTCAGCCGGCTGCAACGGCTGGACCCGCTGGCGATCGAGCGTCACGGGCTCGCGCGCCCCGCGCCCGCGGACCAGCCCGCCCCGGACGACCCCGCGCGTGCCCAGGCCGGGCTGGCGGGTCGGACGGCCGGC
>JALHNL010000138.1 GCA_022843545.1 Phycisphaerales bacterium
AGGGGGGGGTGGTGGGGGGGGGGGGGGGGTGGGGGGCGGAGCGGTCAGACGTTGAACAGGAAGTGGCAGATGTCGGCGTCGTGCATGACGTAGTCCTTGCCCTCGACGCGGAGTTTGCCGTGTTCCTTGATGGCCTTCTCGGTGCCGTACTTCTCGAGGTCGGCGACCGAGTAGATCTCAGCGCGGATGAAGCCGCGCTCAAAGTCAGTGTGGATCGCGCCGGCGGCCTGCGGCGCGGTGGAGCCGGTGTGGATGGTCCAGGCGCGGACTTCCTTGGGCCCGGCGGTGTAGAACGACTGCAGGCCCAGAAGTTTGTACGCCGCGCGGGCCAGCGCGTGCAGCGCGGGCTCCTTCATGCCCAGGCTCTGGAGCATCTCGAGGCGATCGGCCTCGCCCAGGTCGGCCAGTTCGCTCTCGATCTTGGCGCACACGGGGACCACCTCCATGTGCTCCTCGGCGGCGCGCTTGCGGACGAGCTTGGCCATCTCGCCCTCGCCCAGGGGGTCGCTCTCGTCGACGTTGGCGACGTAGAGCACAGGCTTGCTGCTGAGCATGCCCAGACTCTTGACGACCTTCTTCTCCTCCGGGTCGGTGAGTTTGGCGATCACGCCGCGGGCGGGCTTGGCCTCGTTCAGCACCGGCGCGAGCTTCTTGAGCACGCTGGCGCGGGCGATGGCCTCCTTCTCGCCGCTCTTGGCGGCCCGCTCGGCCTTGCTCAGGGCCGAGTCCACGGTCTGCAGGTCGGCGAGGATGAGTTCGGTCTCGATGGTCTCGATGTCGCGGATGGGGTCGATGGTGCCTTCGACGTGGGTGATGTCCTCGCCGCCGGGGGCCTTGGTGAAGCAGCGGACCACGTGGAGGATCGCGTCGACCTCGCGGATGTGCGAGAGGAACTTGTTGCCCAGGCCCTCGCCCTCGCTGGCGCCCTTGACGATGCCGGCGATGTCGACCAGCCGCAGCGACGCGGGCACGATCTTCTGGGTCTCGATGTGCTTGCGGATGATGTCCAGGCGCGGGTCGGGGATGGGCACCACGCCCACGTTGGGCTCGATGGTGGCGAACGGGTAGTTCGCGGCCAGCACGCCGGCGTTGGTGAGGGCGTTGAAGAGGGTGCTCTTGCCGACGTTGGGAAGGCCGACGATGCCTGCTTCCATGATCGCTCCGCGATTGAGGCCGGGATGAAGGGGCCAATGTTAGACGTGGTCGGCGGCGGGCCGGTCGGGTCGGTCTCCATCCGGTAGACTGGCCCGATGAGCGTTCCTTATCGCCGGGCAAGTGACGGCTCGTGGATGGCGGTGGTGATCTTCGTGGCGTTCGCGCTGGGGCCGATCCCGCTGTTTCTGGCTCTTCCCAAGGGCACCGCCGCGTTGGTGCCCATCGCCGTGCTCATCGCCGGGTCCATCGGGGGTCTGGTCCTGGGGTTCATGCACGTCGGGCGCGTGCGTCGGCGGCGCGTGGGGGCGATCAGGTTGATGCTGGAGCGCGAGGGGTACACCGTGAGCGCCGAGCCCGATGACGCGGCCAAGACCGCCGCCCTGGCGGGCATGCCCCACCTCGAGGCGTGGCTGTGGCTGAAGGACGGGTACCGGAACATCAAGTGGACGGCGCAGAGCCGCGACGGCTCGGTGCGGATCTTCGAGCATCAGTTCACGACCGGCTCGGGCAAGTCCACGCAGAGTCACGAGCGGACGGTGATCATCCGCGGGCCGGTGCGTCCGGAGGCCAGGCTCTATCTGCACCGCATGGGGCGGTTTGAGCACTGGCAGACTTCCCGGTCAGCCGGCGCGGACATCACCGTGGGCGATGTGGACTTCGACAAGAAGTGGCGCGTGACGGGCGACCCGGCCTGGGCGGGCTTCGTGCTGACGTCGTCCGTCAAGCGGCTGCTCGCCGACGCGCCCAAGGGCGAAATCTGGACGCTGGGCGGGGGCGTGATGGCGTTCTGCTTTCAGGGCTACGCCGACGCGGAGAGCCTGGCGGTGATGCTCCGGCGCTCGCGGGATTTCGTGGCGGAACTGCACCCCGACGTGCGTGTGTCCCCTGCAATCGCAAGCCCGGGCTGATCTCGCCCGCACAGCCGTTGTATTCTGACGCCATGAACCCGCCCATCACCCTGCCGCCGCGCGATCCCAAGGGCCACAAGGGCACCTTCGGGACGGTGGCGGTCATCGGCGGGTGCGCCGCCGGCGCGGTGCGGATGGTGGGGGCGCCCGCTCTGAGCGCGCTGGCCGCTCTGCGTGCGGGCTGTGGGCTGGCGAGGGTGTACGCCCCCGCCCCGATCATCGGCGAGGTGCTGACCATCGCGCCCGAGGCCACGGGGCGAGCGCTGGCGGTGGGAGCTTCGGGGGAGGTTGAGCCCGAGGCGTGCGTCGCCGCGGTGTTGGAGGCGCTCGATGACGCCCACGCGGTGGTGATCGGTCCGGGCATGGGCGTGTCAGCCGGCACGCGCGCGGCGGTGCAAACGGTCATGGACATGCCTTCCGCCGATGCCGCGACCGTCCTGGACGCCGACGCGCTTAACGCGCTGGCGGAGGTCATCGCCGAGCGAGGTCCGGGCGACTCGCGATTCAGCGTCCCCGCTGTCCTCACGCCGCACGTGGGGGAGTTTCGCCGGCTGTGCGCCGCGGCGGGGCTGGATACGGCGGACGTTGAAAGCGCGGCGCGCGCGTTGGCGGACGCGCTGGGCGTGGTGGTGGTGGTGAAGTCGGATCGAACGCTCGTGACCGACGGCGCTCGCACGCACGTGAACACCACCGGCAACGCGGTGCTCGCGACCGCGGGCAGCGGCGACGTCCTGGCGGGCGTGGTGGCGGGGCTAGCCGCGCAGTTTGCACCTCGTGACGGTGGGGCGGGGCTGGGGCTGTTTGATCTGGCCTGCGCCGGCGTGTTTGCCCATGGCTTGGCGGGCGACGAGTGGCGGCGGGCGCAACGGGCGGACGGGGGGATGCTCGCGAGCGATCTGCTGCCCTTGATCCCGGGGGTGATCCAGGGGATGCGGGCGGGATAGGAAGCCCTTGCGTCAAGCCAGCAACCGGGGCGAGTGAAATCCGTATGATCGCTGCCGGAACCATCATCTCGTGAGCGGGAGGCTACATTGTCGGCAGCGATCAAGATACGGGGCGTGACCAAGACATTCGGTGAGAAGATCGCGGTGGACCGCCTGGACCTGGAGGTGCCTCAGGGGAGCGTGTGCGCGTTCCTGGGGCCCAACGGGGCGGGCAAGACCACCACCATCCGCATGATCATGTCGATCATCTTCCCCGACCGGGGAGAGATCTCGGTGCTGGGCAAGGCCTCGGCGCTGGAGTCCAAGGACCGGATCGGTTATCTCCCCGAGGAGCGCGGGGTGTACCGCAAGATGAAGGTGGGGGACTTCCTGGCGTACATGGCCCGCCTCAAGGGCGTGGACGGCGCGGGGTTGCCCCAGAAGGTGAAGGCGTGGCTGGACCGGGTGGAGCTGGGCGAGGTCTTCAAGAAGAAGTGCCAGGAACTCTCCAAGGGCATGCAGCAGAAGGTGCAGTTCATCAGCTCGATCATCCACGAGCCGGACTTGATCATCCTCGACGAGCCCTTCAGCGGGCTGGACCCGGTGAACGCGAAGATGCTGCGTGAACTGATCGCGGAGCAGAGCCGCCAGGGGCGGACGCTGATCTTCAGCACGCACGTGATGCAGCACGCCGAGCAGTTGTGTGACCACGTCTTCATGATCAACCGCGGGCGGAAGGTTCTGGACCTGAGCATGAGCTCGATCCGCGCTCGGCACGAGCCGGACACGGTGATCGTCGAGCCGTTGGACGACAAGATGGAGGCGGGCCCGTACCGCGCGCTCGCCGGCGTGCGCGGGGTGGAGCGTGTGGGCTCGCACCTGGAGGTGCGCTTTGCGGAGCAGACCGACATCCACGACGCGATGCGCCGCGTGTTTGATGCGGCGCGGTCGCGCCGCGTTGAGCTCAAGCGCGTGAGCCTCGAAGACATCTTCATCGGGCTGGTGGGCGAGGGGCAGGTGAGCCGGGCGGAATTCGCGGACGCGGCGATGGCCGTGTCGGGCGCGGGAGGTGACCAGTGATCCGTGTGTACCAAGTGGCCCGGCGTGAGTTCCTGAGCACCGTGATGACCAAGGGCTTCCTGATCGGCGTGGCGATCGTCCCGCTGATCATGCTCGCGGGCATCGTGGTGGCCCCGCTGCTGATCAACGACAAGCCGCCAAAGGTGTCCGGAACCGTGGCGATCATCGACCGCACCGGCGCGGTCGCCGAGGGCTTCGCCAAGCGACTCTCCAGCGACACGCTCGCGGCTCAGTTCGGCGAGCAGCAGAAGGCCACGGCGGAGTCGGTGAAGAAGACCGCCGACGCGATGGGCACGCCCCCGGCGGTGGCCGCCGCGGCCGCCGCGGCGATGTCCGCCGAACTCCCCGACCTGAAGGTGGAGGTCCTCCCCGCCGAGGCCGACATCGAGCAGGCCAAGGAGTCTCTGCGCACCGGGACCGCGCTCGACGGCGGGCGACTGGCGCTGGTCGTCACCGACCAGGACGCGGTCAAGGGCTCCGAAGAGGGCAAGAAGTTCGGCTCGTACCAGATCTTCGTGAAGCCCAAGCTGGACCAGCGCATCGAGCGCGATGTCATCCGCAGCGCGCTCATGACCGAGATCACCGACCAGCGGATCAAGGCGGCGGGCGAAGACCCGGCCCGCATCCGCGCGCTCCTGGCGGTGCCCGCGGTCTCGTCGCAGACCGTGCTCGCCGAGGGCTCGCGCCGCACCGTGGGCGGGGCCCAGTTCCTGCTCCCCTTCGCCTTCATCATGCTGCTCTGGATCGCCACGATGACCGGCGGGCAGTACCTGCTCACCACCACCATCGAGGAAAAGAGCAACCGCATCATGGAGGTGCTGCTGTCGGCGGTTTCGCCCATGCAGCTCATGGTCGGCAAGATCCTGGGGCAGATGGGCGTGGCGATGCTGGTGCTGCTGGTCTACCTGGGCCTGGGCACCGGTGCGCTGGTGAGCTTCAAGCTCATCGACCTGCTGGAGTGGCAGAACGTCGGTCTGCTCGTCGTCTACTTCCTCATCGCCTTCTTCCTCATCGCCTCGCTCATGGCGGCGGTGGGCTCGGCGGTGTCCGAGGTTCACGAGGCCCAGTCGCTCATCGGGCCCATCATGATGATCCTCATCATCCCGATGATCTTCTCGCCGGCGATCATCAACAACCCCAACGGCGGGCTCGCGACCGCCCTGAGCTTCATCCCCCCGTTGAGCCCCTTCGTGATGGTGCTGCGCATCCCCGCGGCGCAGGACATCCCCCTGTGGCAGATCGCCGCGTCGATCGCCATCGGGCTGGCCAGCGTGGTGGTGGCGGCGTGGGCCGCGGCCAAGATCTTCCGCATCGGGGTGCTCATGTACGGCAAGCCGCCCAACCTGGGCACGCTGATCAAGTGGGTGCGGATGGCCTGAGCACAGGGCCACATCGCACAGGGCCACAGGGCACAGGAGGCGTGGCGCGGATGAGCGGGTGACCCTGGGGATATCGTCCAACATGCCCAGGTCTTCTCCCGCCCGTGCGGAGCGTGCTGAGTCGATGTTCTCGCGCTACGAGCTCTACGAGCGCTGCGTGCAGAACCCCGCGCTGCTCGCGGGGCTGCTCAGGGCCATCCACGGCGGGCGGGCTGATGTGCTGGGCGAGGACTTCTGCGGTTCCGCGGCGCTGTCGCGTGAGTGGGTGCGGCCCGGCGGCGCAGCGCGGGCGATCGCGGTCGACCTTGACCCCGAGCCGCTGGCCCGCGCCCGCGGGGGGCTCACGCCCGCGCAGGGCAAGCGGATCACGGCGATCAGGGCGAACGTGCTCAAGCCCTCTCCCGCGGCCAGGGCGAAGGCCGATGTCGTGTTCGTGGGCAATTTCTCCATCGGAGAGATCCACGCGCGGCGTGACCTGCTGCGCTACCTCAAGATCGCCCGCTCGCGGCTGAAGCGCGGCGGGGTCTTCGTGTGCGACACCTACGGCGGCGAGACCGCCTTCGCCCGCGGAGCCACTACGCGCTACCACCCCGGCCCGGGCGACAAGGGCGACGTGCGCATCCGCTACACCTGGCAGCAGCGACAGACCGACCCGCTCACCGGCCTGGTCGAAAACGCCCTGCACTTCCGCGTCGAGCGCGCGGGCGAGGTGGTGCAGGAGATCACCGACGCGTTCGTCTACCGCTGGCGGCTGTGGAGCGTGCCCGAACTGCGCGACGCGATGCGCGAGGCGGGCTTCGCTCGGACCGACGTGTACGCCCAGCTGCCCGACGCTCGCGACGCGGGCGGCACGCTCTACGCACGCCCCATCGAAGACCCCGAAGAGATCGACGAGTCGTTCATCGTGTGCGTCGCGGCGCGGGGGTAGTGGTGTGCTCAACACGGATGACCACGGAGAGCCACGGTGGGGCGTTTGAAGGCCAAAGGATCTTGAGACACTCCCCCTAGTCCGGCTCGCGATTCCTCTTCTCTTCCATTTCCAGTTCCCTTCCTCCGTGCCCCTTCGTGGCTCTCCGTGTTGAACCTGGTCGCCTCATCAGACGCATCGGCTAAAGTCGCGGCATGCTCCGATGGCTCACCGTCGCACTCACGGCCTGTGGACTCCTTTACGCGGCGACGATCGCCGGGCAGCCCGCCCGCGATGGGCCGCGCGTCTCCACCAGCCAGGGCCCGCTGCGGATCGCGGTGATCGGGCTGGTTCACGGGCACGTCGAGGGGCTGCTCTGGCGGGCGTCGCAGCCGGATGCTGAACTGAAGATCGTCGGCGTGTACGAGCCCGACCGCGCCCTGTTTGATCGCCTGGCCGCCAAGTACACGCTCGACCCTTCCCTGTACTACGCCGATCTGCCGGCGATGCTCGAGTCCACCAAGCCCGAGTGCGCCAGCGTGATGACGTCCATCAAGGACCACCTGCCCGCGGTGCAGGCCGCCGCGCCGCGGGGCGTG
>JALHNL010000139.1 GCA_022843545.1 Phycisphaerales bacterium
GATCGGCGCGAGATGGGCGACGAGGCGGCGGGAGAGACCGACGATGAGCCCGTCGCGCCGAGACCGGCGCCCCCGGCGCGCGCCCGCCCGCCGCAGTTGGCCTTGGGCGAGTCGATCCTGATGGGCATGGGCCAGGGCCCGGTGGCGTGGACGCCGCTGCACGCGGCGGATGCCTACGCGACGCTGGCTCGCGGCGGCGTACGGATCGTGCCGCGGATCAGGCGTGACACGCCGGTGGTGCGCGAGGACCTGAAGCTCCCGCCGCGGGCGGTGCAACTGTCGCTGGATGGCCTGAAGCGCGCGGTGAGCGAGGAGCGCGGCACGGGTCACCACATCACGGTCGACCAGGCCTTCGGCGGCAGCGGAGTGCCGGAGGTGATTTTCAACGCGCCTGGGGTGGAGGTGTGGGGCAAGTCGGGCACGGCCGACAGCGGGCTCAAGGCCCGCGACACGCTGGGCAACGTGCTGCGCGAGGTGGACGGGCGGGCCGTGAGCATCGACCACTCGTGGTTCGTGGTGCTGGCGGGCAAGAAGGGCGAGAACACGCCGCGGTACGCCATCGCGGTGCTCATCGAGAATGGCGGTTCGGGCGGGCGCGTGGCGGGCCCGGTGTGCAACCAGGTGATCTGGGCGCTGATCGCGGAGGGCTACCTGTGACCAGCCCGGTCCAACATCGGCGGGCCGGCGCGGGCGTGGGGAGCGCCGACGCGTGAAGATCGTCAAGTCCATCCTGGGACGCGACGCCACGCTGCTGACGCCGGCGTGGTTGTGCGTGTTGGCCGCCGCGCTGCTCTCGCTGGCGGGCGTGTACGCCATCGACGTGGGCGCGGCGGATCGCGTGCTGGAGACGCCCGGGCAACTCGCGCCGCTGGCCCTGAAGCAGATGATCTTCGTGGCGGTGGGGGCCCTGGCGGCGTGCCTGGTCGCGCTCCCGCACTACCGGGTGTTCCGCTATCTCGCGTGGCCTGTCGCGCTGGCGTGCATCGCGCTCTTGGTGGTGCTCATCGCGCCCGGGGTGCCCGCGGCGCTGGTGACGCCCCGCAACGGCGTGCGCGGGTGGATCGACCTTGGGCCCGTGGACCTGCAGCCCGGCGAACTGACCAAGATCGCGTATGTGCTGGTGGTGGCCGATTACCTGCGCTACCGCACCACACACCGCACCATCGCGGGGCTCATCTGGCCCGGGCTCTTGTGCGCCGTGCCGGTAGGGCTGATCTTCCTGCAGCCCGACCTGGGCATGGCGATGCTGTTTGTGCCGGCGATGTTCGCGATGCTCATCGCCGCGGGGGCCAAACTCAAGCACATGACGGCGATCGTGCTCATCGGTCTGTGCGCTATCCCCGCGATGTACCCCTTCCTGAAGCCCTACCAGCAGCAGCGGATCGTGAGCATGTTCGCGCAGCTCCGCGGCGAGCGCCACATGACCGAGGACATCGGCTACCAGGCCTACACCGCCGCCACGCTGGTGGGGGCGGGGGGCGCGGCGGGCTACCCCGAGGCCAAGAGCCGCGCGGTGATCAAGTACAACGCTCTGCCCGAGCGGCACAACGACATGATCTTCGCTGTCATCGTCAATCGCTGGGGGCTGCTGGGCGGTCTGGTCGTGATGGCGCTGTACCTGGTGTGGTTCGCCGGCGCGCTGCTGGCCGCCGCCGTGAGCCGCGAGCCCTTCGGACGCATCGTGATTGTCGGGTGCACGGCGTTCATGGCGGTGCAGGTGTTCATCAACACGAGCATGGTGGTGGGCATCGCGCCGATCATCGGGCTCACGCTCCCGTTCGTGAGTTACGGCGGTTCGAGCATGCTCACGGCGTGGGTGATGACGGGGCTGGTGCTGGCGGTGGGCATCCGGCGCGCGCCGCGGTTCACCCGGCACAGCTTTGAGTTCGGTGAGGGGCAGTGACGCCGCGCGCGGGGCGACTCACTTCGCCGCGGGATTCCGCAGGTATTCGGGGGTCATGTACTCGGCGCGGGCCTTGACCCACCGGGCTTCGCCGGCGGCGTCCTTCTCGGCACGGCACAACTCGATGACGCGGTCGATCGCCTGCAGCTTGCGGATCGGGAAGCCCTCGGGCGAGTCGATCAGGCCCTGCGCGGCCTGGGTGAGCATCTTCCGCCCCTCCGCGGCGCGGCCCTGGCCCGCGGCGCACGCGCCCAGCAGGCTCATCACGTCGTAGTGGCCCCAGGGCTTGGGGTCCTGGGTGTACGACGCCATCAGGCGGCGGAGGATCGGCTCAGCTTCCGCGTACCGCTTTTGGCCCACGCGGACCAGCGCCATCTCCGCATCGGCCCACAGAACCTGATCGCTCTGCGCGCCGTGGAGTGCCGCGCGGGCGGCGCGGGCCGAGTTCACGAGCGCCTCGGCCTCGTCGAGCGTGCCCATGCCGATGAGCGCGTCGAGCTCCAGCCGGTGCAGCCAAGCGAGCGAGTCTTCGTTGTTGGCCTTGGCATACGTCTGCTTCGCCAGGCGGATCAGCGGGAGCGCCTCGCCCGGGCGGCCCATCAGCAGCAGCGTCTCGCCCAGGTCGCCGCGAGTGCCCGC
Organism: Phycisphaerales bacterium; assembly: GCA_022843545.1. Taxonomy (GTDB): domain Bacteria; phylum Planctomycetota; class Phycisphaerae; order Phycisphaerales; family UBA1924; genus JALHNL01. The sequence continues at coordinate 2,543 of JALHNL010000139.1, forward strand.
TATCCAGTCGTGGTCGGGCGGGAGGGTCCGCACGCGGTGCTCCAGCACTCCCCGCAGCGTGGCGGCGGCGCGGTCGAGCTGCCACTCCGAGCGCCACACCTTGGCGATCTCGCCCGCGCGAACGTCGGCGAACAGGCTCGCCGTCCGCAGGATCGTGGTCACGTGCTCTTCGATCTCGGCGTCTAGGCTGCGGAGCCCGTCCGTGTCGCGCAGGTTCACGAGGCACCCGCGCAATCGCCGGTAGACGTCCGTGATGTCCGGGTGCTCGCGGGGCAGGTGAGACAGGTACCAGGTGAGCGCGCGGCGGTAGTAGCCCGCAGCCTCGCGCCCGCGCCCCTGGCTCTCGATCGAGGAGGCGAGGCGGTCCATGTAGAGGCCGAAGTTGATGTCGTTCTCGTCAAAGTCCTCGCCGCTGCGCTTGAGGTAGCGGCGCAGCAGTTCCTCCGCCTCGGCGTGCTGACCCTGCGAGTTGGCTAGCAGCGCCAGGGCGCAGCCGAAGAGCGTGCGGTTGGCCGCGTCGTTCTCCGCCTCGGCGAGCGTGAGGCCCTCGCTGTAGTACGCCCGCCGCTGGTCGGCGGAAGGGGCGACGTGCCCGGCGAGCAGGCGATAACTGGTGCGGAGCGGGGCTTCCCGCGTCACGCCCATCTTCTCCAGCCGCTGCATGATGGGCCAGGGGTCCTGCTCCAGGCGGTGCAAAGCCCAGGCCTTGGTCAGCAGCGCCTTCATGAGCAGCGGCGCGTCTTCGGCGCCCTGCTTCTCGGCGAGCGACACGGCGAGCGTGGCCTGCTCGTCGCTGGCCCTGAAGCGCCCCTGGCTGGCGTAGGCCCGGCCGATCGCCGAGCGCACCGCGATGGCCTGGCGGGGAGCGAGCCGCGGCTGGCCCGCGTCGATGTTCCGCACCAGATCGTCGAGCATCTCCGAAACGGTGCGGTCGCGCGCCGAGACATCCCGGATCAGGTCCGCCTGCCCGATGACGTTCAGCAGCAGGGTGCTCAGCCCCTCGGACTCGGCGCGGGCGCTCACCGCCTCGGCGCGCCTCGACTCGGCTTCGGTCGCGTTCCGCTCGGCCCGTTCGCGGGCGCGCTCCGCGTCGGCGGTGGCGAGGCGGGCCGCGTCGCGCGCGTCCACCGCTTCGCTCAGTAGGTAACTGATCACCCCCAGCGACCCCACCAGCACCAGGCCCACCGCCGCACCCGCGCCCACCGCCACGCGGTTCTTGCGGATGAACTTGCCCAGGCGGTACAGCGAGCCGGGCGGGCCGGCGGTCACCGGCTCGTGGTTCAGGTGCCGCTCCAGGTCCGCGGCCAGGTCCGAGGCGCCCGAGTAACGCCGCGAGCGGTCCTTCTCCATCGCCTTGAGCGTGATCCAGTCCAGATCGCCCGCGAGTTCGCGGGCGATGGCCTTGGGGCTGGTGCGCCGGGCGCGGGCGATGCTCTCGGGCGAGAGCGACGACGGGCCGTGGGTGCGGGTCAAAAGCGTGGAGAGCCGGGTGGAGGGCTTGGGGGGCTCCAGTTCGCGGATGGTGCGGATCATCACATCCACGCCCGCGCTGCGCAACCTCTCGGAATCAAAGGGCAGGGTGCCGGTGAGCAACTGGTACAGGATCACGCCCAGCGAGTACACGTCGGTCCGCGTGTCGACGTCGATGCCGCCCGAGGCCGCCTGCTCGGGCGAGATGTACTCGGGCGTGCCCATCATCCGCCCGGCCATGGTGTGCAGCGTGTGCTCGGTGAGCGGCGCGTGCAGGGCCTTGGCGATACCGAAGTCGATGACCTTGGGCACCGCCTGCCCGTCAACCAGCGTCACCAGGATGTTGGAGGGCTTCAGGTCGCGGTGGATGATGCCCTTCTGGTGCGCGTGATGCACCGCCAGGCACACCGGGATGAACAGGCGAACACGTTCCTTGGTCGAGAGGTACGCGCTGTCCGCGTAGTCGGTGAGCGGCACGCCCGCCACATACTCCATCGCGAAGTAGGGCCGCTGGTCGGGCGTCATGCCCGCCTCCAGCACCCGCGCCACGTTGGCGTGGTCCATCATCGCCAGCGCCTGGCGCTCCGCCTCGAAGCGGGCCAGCACCTCTCGGCTGGCCATGCCGGGCTTGAGCAGCTTGAGCGCGACCTTTCGCCGCACGGGGGCGCGCTGCTCCGCCAGGTAGACCACGCCGAAGCCGCCCTCACCGATGCGCTCCAGCACGTGGAAGTGCCCGATGTCGATCCCGACAGTCTGGTCCGGGCCGGAGATGGCGGTGCGGGCCTGGCTCTCGTGGAGCGGGCGGTCCGGGGGGAGGGGTTGGGTGGGCGCGCTGGACAACGGGGTAATCCCTGACCATGGGCGGTCGGTTCGTGGACGGGATAACGCTAGGCTCTGCCAGTTTGGCAGAAACCGCGGCCCTCCGGTGTTGGGAGGCACGCCCGTAACGCGCGAGTAGGGGGATTTGGCCCGCCCCCCCGCTGGCACCGGGGTTGCAAGCCGATATCCGTACGGGAGTCCGTACGCCTCGGCCCGGCTCTTTCGGCCCGGCGCTTTCCCTTCCTGACAGAGCGAGCTTCACCATGTCCAAGATCATCGGCATCGACCTGGGCACGACCAACTCCTGCGTGGCGGTCATGGAGGGCGGCCAGCCCAAGGTCCTGATCAACAGTTCGGGCTCGCGCATCACCCCGTCGGTCGTCGGCTTCACCGACAAGGGTGAGCGACTGGTCGGTCAGCCCGCCAAGCACCAGCAGGTCACCAACCCCAAGAACACGGTGTTCTCGATCAAGCGGTTCATGGGCCGTCGGCGCAGCGAGGTTTCGGCCTCGGCGGAGTCGGGCTATGGCAAGAGCGGGAACGAAGAGGGCAAGGTGCCCTACGCGATCACCGGCGGAGCCGATGAGTTCGTGAAGGTGCGCGTGAACCAGGGCGAGTTCACCCCTCAGCAGATCAGCGCGTTCATCCTGCAGGACCTGAAGAAGACCGCCGAGGACTACCTGGGCGAGAAGGTGGAGCGGGCGGTCATCACCGTTCCGGCGTACTTCAACGACGCGCAGCGCCAGGCCACCAAGGACGCGGGCGAGATCGCGGGGCTGAAGGTCGAGCGGATCATCAACGAGCCCACGGCCGCCGCGCTGGCGTACGGGCTTGACAAGAAGAAGAACGAGAAGATCGCGGTCTTCGACCTGGGCGGCGGCACGTTCGACGTGTCGATCCTGGACATCGGCGACGGCGTGTTCGAAGTGCTGAGCACCAACGGCGACACGCACCTGGGCGGCGACGACTGGGACCAGCGGCTCATCGACCACCTCGCGGAGGAGTTCCGCAAGAAGGAGGGCATCGACATCCGCAAGGACGCGATGGCCCTGCAGCGCCTGAAGGAGGCGGCGGAGAAGGCCAAGATCGAGCTCTCCACCATGCAGGAGACGACGGTCAACCTGCCGTTCATCACGGCGGATCAGAACGGGCCCAAGCACCTGCAGGTGAGCATCACCCGGGCGAAGTTCGAGAGCCTGACGGGCGACCTGTTCGAGCGTCTCAAGGCCCCGTGCCTGAACGCGCTGCGCGATGCCAAGCTCGACGCCAGCAAGATCGACGAGGTCATCATCGTCGGCGGCTCGACCCGCATGCCCAAGGCCCAGCAGATCGCCAAGGAGATCTTCGGCAAGGAGCCCAACCGCAGCGTGAACCCCGACGAAGTCGTGGCGGTCGGCGCGGCGATCCAAGGCGGCGTGCTCACCGGCGCGGTCAAGGACATCCTGCTGCTGGACGTTACCCCGCTCTCGCTGGGCGTCGAGACCCTCGGCGGCGTCATGACCCGCGTGATCGAGCGCAACACCACCATCCCCGCGGGCAAGAAGGAGGTCTTCTCCACCGCGGCGGACAACCAGCCCAGCGTTACCATCCACGTGCTGCAGGGCGAGCGTGAGTTCGCCAAGGACAACCGCACGCTCGGGCAGTTCGAGCTCGCGGGCATCCCGCCCGCGCCGCGCGGCATGCCGCAGATCGAGGTCGAGTTCACGCTCGACGCCAACGGCATCCTCACCGTCACCGCCACCGAGAAGAGCTCGGGCAAGAAGGCGGACATCAAGATCACCAACAGCGGCGGGCTGAACAAGGACGAGATCGAGCGCATGAAGCGCGACGCCGAGGCGCACGCCGCGGAGGACAAGAAGCGCCGCGAGCTCGTGGACGTCAAGAACCGCGCCGACCAGACGGTGATCCAGACCCGCCGCGACCTCGAGGAGCACGGGGGCAAGGTGGCCGCGGACATCCGCGGGAAGATCGAGCAGGCGATCTCGGGCGTCGAGACCGCGGTGAAGGGCGAGGACAAGACCGCCATCGAGCGCACGCTCGCCGAACTCGAGAACAGCCGCATGGAACTGGGCAAGGCGATCTACGCCGCGACG
>JALHNL010000140.1 GCA_022843545.1 Phycisphaerales bacterium
CGAGCGCCGAGCCGCGCGGGTCGGTCTTCGCGGCGCGTTCAACCGTCTGCGCAACGAGCGTGTCCCACGCGCCGCACTCGGGGCACTTGCCCATCCACTTGGTGTTCAGGGCGCCGCAGTTGGAACAGGCATAGATCTGGCGTGCTTTGGCCACGCCGCGAGTCTAGCCGAAGGGGGCCCCGGCCGATTCCGGCTCAGGCCAGCTTGCCCGCGATGGCGCGGACCTTGGGCAGGCCCGACTGCTCAAACTGGTCGCGGACCCGGCGAAGCTGCGTCGACACCGACGCGTCGATCAGCGTGTCGCCCAGTTGCAGACGCACGCCGCCGATGATGGACGGGTCCACCTTCGAGTGCATGATCACCTCGCGCCCCAGCGCGCGGGACAGCCGGTCGCGCAGCGCGCCCGCCTGGTCGGCGCCGAGAGCGACGGCGGTCTGCACGTCCACCTCCACGCGCCCGAACTCTTCCTGCACCAGTTCATCCAGCGCGCCCACCATGCTGGTGATCCGCGGCAAACGCCCCTTGTCGTTCAGCACCATCAGGAAGTGCAGCGACAGCGGGGCCAACTTGCCCTCAAACACCTTCTTCAGCACCGCGTGCTTGTCCTTCTCGGGGATGATCCGCGAGCCCAGGAACTCGCCGAACTGACGGTCCGCGCGCCCCAGGTCCACGACGGCCTTGAGCTCGTCGAGCACCTGCTGAACCATGGCGGGCCCGCCCGCGTCCTTCGCCATCTGGAAGATGGACTTGGCGTACACGTGGGCGACGGCGTCGGGCTGGAGTTCAAGGAGGGGCATGGGCGGCTCGGATAGGCGTGAAGGCAGAAGCGTGAGACGTCAGGCGTGAGTCGTGAGAGGTCGGTTCGCGGTCAGTTCTTGCTGGCGCCCAGCCCGGCGACGGCCTCGTCCACCAGACGCTGGTAGTCCGCGGGGTTCAGTTCGCGCTGCAGGATCCGTCCCGCGACCGCGGTCGAGAGCGCCGCACCCTGGGCATAGATCTCCTGGATCGCCAGCTTCTTGCTCGCGTCGATCTCTCGCATCGCCTTGTCGCGCTCCATCGCGATCGCGACATCGTTCTTGGCCTTCAGCTCCGCGAGCTGCGCCGCCTGCAGCGACTTGGCCTTCTCCAGCTCGCGCTGCGCCTCGGCCCGCGCCTCCGCCAGCGCCCGCTCGTACTGGTCCAGCGCCGCCTTGGCCTGCTGGCGCGCCATCTCCGCCGACTCGATCTCGCTGCGGATCTTCGACTCGCGCTCGTTGAGGGCCTTCACGATCACCGGCCACACCTTCACGGCCAGGACCGCGAACACCAGCCCGAACACCACCAGCGACACGATCATCGGGACCAGGCCCTGAAGCATCGTGGGCAGCACGCCCGCCTTCTCGCCCGACTCGGGCGCGGCCAGGGCGGCGGAGGAGAGCGACAGGGAGGCCAACGCAAACGCGAACTTCTTCATGACAGGCTCCGAAAGTCCGAGGCGGCGAAATGCCCGGCGGGGCCGGCAGGCCCCGCCGGACGAAAGATCGATTACTTGACGAAGCCGACCAGCAGGCCGACGACGATCGCGAACAGCGTGGCGCCTTCGACCAGCGCGGCCGCCAGGATCATGTTCGTGCCGATCGGGCCCTTGGCGTCGGGCTGACGGGCGATCGACTCCAGCGCGCCCTTGCCGATCATGCCGATGCCCAGCGCGCCGCCGACGACGGCCAGACCCGCGCCGATCGCCGCGAGGCCCTGACCGATGCCCACGCCTGCGGCCGGGGCGTCAGGAGCGCCCAGAGCGACAGCGGGAAGAGCCAGAGCGGCCAGAGCGCCCAAACCGAGAACCTTGGTGAAGCCCATGCGAAAATCTCCATCGGAACATGCACAAGGGACAGGCGGACCCGGGGGCGAGCCCCGCGGGAGAGTGGTCGGTTTTCACGCGTGCGCGTGCTCGTGACCGTGTTCATCATGATGCTCGTGCTCATCATGATGCGCCAACTGGGAAATGAACACCGTGGTGAGGAACATGAACACAAACGCCTGCAGGAAGGCGACGAAAATCTCCAGGAAGTAGATCGCGACAGCGGCGATGATCGACACCACCGAGATCGGCGCGCCCAGAAGGCCGCCGTCCCCAGCCAGCATCCCAACGCCCTTGACCGCGAACGAGAACAGCACCGCCACCAGGATGTGGCCCGCCGTCATGTTCGCGAACAGACGCAGCGCCAGCGCCACCGGCTTGATCAGCGTCCCCATCACCTCGATGGGGATCATCAGCGGCCACAGATACACCGGCGTGCCCGCCGTCAGGTGCTTCAGATACCCGCCCACGCCCAGCTCGCGCACGCCGGCGATGTTGATCACGATCGCCGCGATGATCGACAGGGCCGCCGTCACAAACAGGTTCTGCGTCGCCGTCGAGCCCGCCAGACCCGTCAGCACGTCCTGCCCGATGATCTTGTCCACCAGGTGGAACGTGTCCATGATGGGCACCAGGCCCAGCAGGTTGTTGAAAAGGATGAAGAAGAAGACCGTCCACAGGAACGGCATGAACGTGTCGGTCCGCCCGTGCAGCAGCGGACGGGCGGTGGTCTCCCGCAGATACAGCAGGATGACCTCGATCATGTGCGCAAACGGGTTCCGCGTCGTGTAGCGCGCCGCGCCCTGGCTCTCAGGACCGGTGCGGATCTTTGACGCCGCGAACAACATCGTGATCACCGTCAGCAGACCCGCCAGGATCAGCGTGCCCACGTGCGCCGACCACCACCACAGCCCCCCCGCGGTCTTGCCCCATTCGGGCGCGTGGTTCACCACGTGGTCCACCGGGTTGTCAGCCGCCAGCATCAGCAGGTCCAGCATTCGTCACGCTCCCACGCCGGACGCCGAGGCCTCCGACGCGCGGTTGAGTGTCTTCACCGCCCACAGCGACTCGGCGATCAGCACGCCCAGCCCGGCGGTCAGAAACAGAATCCAGAATGAACGTCCATCCGGGCCCGCGCCCAGGAAGATGAGCAACCCCAGGAACAGCGCCGACAGCAGCCGCGTCACCGACGAGGCCATCACCGCCAGACCCAGTTCCATCGCCTTCCGCCGGCTCACCAGAACCATCACCGCCAGGCCCAGCCAGATACCGATCAGCCACGCCGCGCCGGCCAGCAAAGCCGACCGAACCACCTCGCCGGGCGCAAACTCCGCGAGCATCGGACCCGCCAGCCAACCCAGCCCGATCCCCAAGCCCAAACCCACGTGCGCGACGATCGCGGCGGAGGCCGGACGGAAGAAGATCGAGTTGGCCGACGACTGGGCGGTCATGAAGGGCCCAAGTGTAGGGACGGGCCCCCGGCAAGGCGAGCGTTTGGCTGGGTAGGTCGGCACACCGTGCCGACATCTTCCCTCACTCCCGATTCGCCGCCAACCCTTGCCTCACAAACTGGATGAACCCGCCCAGAAGCCCCATCGCCAGCGCCACCAGCAGAGCCCACGGCGCCGACGCCGGCCACACCCACTTCTGAAACGCCCACCCCAGCAGCGCCATCCCCATCACCGCGAAGGCGAAGTTCATCGAAATCGCCCACCCGGTCATCTGCTTGTTCCGGTCACTCGCCGACAGGCCCTTGCCGCCCAGGATCTCGTGCGCCCGCGGGTGGTCCACCGGGCGGGCCAGCAGATCCGGCATCGGCGGAGCGGGCGGGGCCACCGGAAGGTCGGCCGGGTCCGGGCCGTCTTCATAGTCGCGGGGTTTGCCCATGTCCACATGGTAACGGCCCGCACGGGCGGGCGGGGTTCTCCTAAACTCCGTCCATGCCCGCGTACTACAAAATGGAGTTCGAGAAGCCCTTGGACGAACTCGATCAGCAGATCGAGGCCGCCGAGTCGCAACTCAAGGCCGTCACCGCCCGGGCTGAGAACCCCGAGGCCCGCGAGAGCCTCAGCGACGAGAACGTCCTCCTGCTGCAGGGTCAGATCGACCGCCTCCGCGACCAGCGCGAAGGCCTGCTCGCCAGCCTCTACCAGAAGCTCGGCCCGTGGGAGACCGTCCGCGTCGCCCGCCACCCCAAACGCCCCCAGACCCGCGACTACATCGAACTCATCACCAAGGACTTCTGCGAGCTGCACGGCGACCGCCGCTTCGGCGACGACCCCGCCATGGTCACCGGCTTCGCCCGCATCGGCAAGCAGCGCGTGCTCGTCGTCGGGCACCAAAAAGGCCGCACCACGCAGGAGAAAATCGCCTGCCACTTCGGCTGCGCCCACCCCGAGGGCTACCGCAAGGCCCTGCTCAAAATGCAGCTCGCCGAGAAGTACCACCTCCCCATCGTGACTTTCGTCGACACCCCCGGCGCCTACCCCGGCATCGGCGCCGAGCAGCGCGGGCAGGCCGAGGCCATCGCCGTCAACCTCCGCGAAATGTCGCGCCTCAAGACCCCGATCGTCAGCATCGTCATCGGCGAGGGCGGCTCCGGCGGCGCGCTGGGCATCGCCGTCGCCGACCGCGTCGCGATGATGCAGTTCGCCTGGTACTCCGTGATCTCCCCCGAGGGCTGCGCCGCCATCCTCTGGAAAGAAGCCAACGAGCAGACCAACTCCGCCGCCGCCGCCGCGCTCCGCCTCACCGCCAAGGACAACCTCGAACTGGGCATCATCGACGCGATCATCCCCGAGCCCGTCGGCGGGTCTCACCGCGACCAGACCGGCGCCGCAAAGAACCTCGAAGCCTGGGTGCTCTCGGCGCTTGAAGAACTCAAGGGCCTCTCCGGCGACGACCTCATCGCCCATCGCTACGCGCGGTTCCGCAAACTCGGCCAGTTCGCCGAGGTCTAAGCCCAGCCCGGGAAGCGTGTAGGTATAAACACCAATCCAGATTTCCACACCCCGCCGGCACGCTTGCCGCGCGGTCACCTGGCCGATATTGTGGACCACAAACTCTGCTTTCTCGTGCATGTGTGACCATGCAGCAGAGCCGATTAACGCTAAATCAAAGGCCAAAACATGCTCGTCAATACGATCTTGCGGTCCACTAGTCTTCTCCTTGTTCTCGCCGGCACGGCCTTCGGGCAGCCCGATGCTGCCCCGGCTTCCGACGTCAAGGCCCCGGTCATCGAGGCCAACCCCTGGGGCGTGCCCTCCGGCCCCGTGGACACCTCCATGTCCCCCACCGCCGAGTTCCTCCTCTCCAACGACCGCCTCACGCCCAACGACACCATCCTCTTCCCCGGCTTCATCAACGGCCTGCGCGGGTTCGAGCACTTCTACGACCCGATCGGCAACCCGCTCTACTTTGAGACCCCCTTCAACCAGACCAGCGCCCGCCTCCTCTTCCTCCACCACGAGTTCGCCGACGGCTCCCAGCTCCAGGGCGGCGACCTCAACGTCTGGGCGGCCCAGGTCCGCGTCGCCATCACCGAGCGCCTCGCCCTCATCGCCACCAAGGACGGCTACTCCCAGCTCGACGCCGGCCTGCTCCCCGAAGACGAAGGCTGGAACGACATCGCCCTGGGCCTCAAGTACGTCCTCTACGCCGACAAGGCCAACGACCTCGTCATCACCCCCGGCATCCGCTACCAGGCCGGCAACGGCGACGCCGAAGTGCTGCAGAGCGGCGTGCAGGAGTTCTCACCCTTCATCTCCTTTGCCAAGGGCTTCGGCGACCTGCACTTCGTCGGCAACCTCACCGGCCGCATCCCGCTGGATGAGGACCGCGGCAACCACGTCGTCCAGTGGAGCCTCCACGCCGACTATGAGGTCTTCCAGGGCGTCGCCCCCGTCATCGAGATCCACGGCCTCCACTACGTCAGCGACGGCGACGCGCTGCCGCTCAGCGTCGGCGGGCTCGACTACGCCAACATCGGCTCCTCCGACGTCTCCGGATCCACCGTCATCTGGATGGGCGTGGGCGGCCGCGTGAAGCTGACCCCCAACATCACCGTCGGCTCCACCTTCGAGTTCGCCCTCACCAATCGCAACGCCGACATCATGGACCAGCGTGTGACCGTCGACGTCACCCTCGCCTGGTGAGTTCGGCCCGTGTGAAGGCGGGTAATTCTGAACGACATCCTCCTCTTGGAACGCCCTCGGACTTGAGCCCAAGCCTCGGGGGCGTTCTGTTTTTGCCGCCGGTTCAGGGGCTGGGGGTTGCGTCCGTGAATACCCCGGTTATCCTTGGCGTCTGTCTCCGGATCAGGGTGCGCGCTCGCTGCGCCCGCCGGGGTCGTGGTCGGTATTGGTCGGAGAATACGCATGAATCGGTCGACGCTCGTCGGGAGTCTCCTGGTCGCCGCCGGCGGCATGCTTCCCCTGGTCGCCGTGCCCGCCGCGATGCTCTTGACCCCCAGCGTGGCCTCCGCCGCGCCGACCACGCAGGCCTTCACTTATCAGGGCCGCCTCAACAACGCCGGAACGCCCATCACCGGCGTGGTGGACGTGCGGTTCTCGATGTACGACGCCGCCGCCGGCGGCACGCAGATCGGCCCCACGCTCGTCCTGAGCGCGACCAGCATCGCCAACGGCCTGCTCACCGCGGCGCTGGACTTCGGCCCCGGCACCTTCGACGGCAACGGCCGCTGGATCGAGATCGAAGTGCGCTTCCCCGCCGGCAGCGGGCCCTTCACCACGCTCAACCCGCGCACGTCGCTGACGCCCACGCCCTACGCCCTCTTCGCCCTCAACGGCAACCCCGGCCCCGCCGGCCCCACGGGCGCGACTGGCGCAACGGGTGCCCCGGGCGCGAACGGCGCGACCGGCGCAACCGGTGCCACGGGTGCAACGGGCGCTGACGGCGCAGCGGGTGCCACCGGTGCAACGGGCGCTACGGGCGCGACTGGTGCAA
>JALHNL010000141.1 GCA_022843545.1 Phycisphaerales bacterium
GCGCGCGGGCCGGCGCAGAGCCTCGGGCGCGGGCCAGGGCTGCGGGGGCACGCCGCCCAGGGCGGTGACCAGCGCGGCGGAGCGCTCATCCGGCAGCGCGCCGGCGACGCCCGCGGCGATCGCCGCCGCGAGGTCGCGGGCCGGGCCGCTCAGGTCAGGGTGAGCCTTGACGGATTCGAGCGTGCGCCGCGCCAGAGAGAACCGCCCCGCGGCCAGGTGAGCCTCGGCCATGCGCAGCGCGCCCCGCAGGCCCGCGGGCGTGAACAGCGCGGAGGTCTCCAGGTCCGCGTATCGCTGCTGGTCAAACCAGCCATCCGCCTCGGGCCCCGCGGCCTGGCGATACGCCTCGAGGAAGGCCGCGCCCTGGGGCGAGGTCATCAGGTCGTGGACGCGCTGGCGGACGGTGACGTGGAGGTCGGGGTCGGCGGCTGAGAGCACCAGCGACTCGGGCGAGCGCGAGAGCAACTCGCGGGCGGAGCGGACGGCCAGGTCGAGCCGACCGGTGCGGACCTGATCGACCAGCAGGCCGACGGCTTCGCCCGCGCCGGGGTCGTCGTTGACGAAGACGGGGGCCAGAGCGGCGTCGTCGTCGGGCTGGGCCAGCGCGGGCCCGCCCGCCAGCAGCAGCAGAGCCAGGGCCGGGGCCAGCGATCGCCGCGCGCGGAAGCGACGCGCTGCTCGGCGTGGGTGCTGGATGTCTCCGGCTTCGGCCATCCCAGGGCCCTCCGAAGGAGTGGATATCGGCCAAACACCCGCGGGCTGCGAGCGGGGATCACGTTTGATGCCCCTCCCAAACCGCACAAACTCGACGGAACCTTTGACGCCCGTGCCGACCGGGTGGTTCCCCGCCCGCCCAGGCCTCACGCCCCGCCCGGCTTGACGCCGGCACGTCCGAGTGTACGGGGCGGCTTCATGAAGAGTTCCTCAACTCGCGTGCGGATCGGGCCGAACTTGACCGGCCGAGGTTATCCGCATGACCGCGCTGGGATGGTCCAACCCGTCGAGCATGAACACGCCGGCCCGCGCGTGGAGGCTGAAGGACCTGATCCCTTCGCGCCCGGTTCGGGTGACGGTGCTGGTGGCGCTGATCGCGGTGGTCTCCGCGGCGGACCTGTATCTGACCGTGCTCTACCTTCAGAACGGCGGGATGAGCGAGCAGAACCCGATCGCGCGGTGGGTGATGAGCCTGAACTGCGGGTGGATCCTCACCGCGTGGAAAGTGCTGCTGGCGGGCGGGTGCTGCGCGATCCTGTGGCTGGCGCGTCATCGCTGGTCCAGCGAAGTGGGCTCGATCATCGGCGCGTGCGTCATGCTGTGGCTGGGCGTGCGATGGAATCAGTACGTTGACCTCGCCGAGCAGGTGAAGCCCACGCTGGGGCACATGGCCCAGTATCACCCGGGGACCTGGGTGCAGTTCACCGATCGCTAGGCGTCTTTCTTCTTCGAGAACTTGGCGCGGGCTTTCTCACCGGCGGGCCGCGGGGAGAAGATCGCGGTGGCTTGCCCCAGCGCTCGCCCTTTGCCCACCATGCCGCGCTCGGCGCGGGCGACGGCGTTGCGGGCGTTCTGCGGCGAGAACTCGGTGCCCACGAAGCGCCGGCCGTACTCGCGGGCCACCGTGGGCGTGGTGCCCGAGCCGGTGAAGGGGTCCAGCACGAGATCGCCCGGGTTGCTGGAGCAGAGGATGACACGCTCCAAGTACGCCTCGGGGAGCTGGTTGTCGTGGTAGTCGCGCCGCTCCTTGTTGTTGCCCTGCACGCGCCCCCAGAACGGGCCGTACCACACGTCCAGCGGCACGCGCATCCCCGCGGGCATGCCGTCCTTCTTGCTCAGCGTGCGCGGATCAAAGTACGTGGTCGCGCGGTCGGAGGGTTCAAGCACCGCCGTGGGGTTCCACGTGCGCTTCTTCGGGTCGCGGCTGAAGTAGAGGACGTGGACCTTGCTGCTTACGAACGCGCCGGTGCGGTTCTGCCCGAAGCGGTAGTGCCAGACGCACCAGTTCACCATGTGCATCGGGTGCGCGGGCGCGACGGGCCCGCGCCCCTTGAGGAACGTCACGATCTCCGCGGCCCAGTCGTCGGGGATGTTCACCCACAGGCTGCCCGTGGGCTTGAGCGCGCCGATGCACAGGTTCAGCCAGTCGTAGGTGAACTTCAGGTACTCCTCATCCGCCATCTGGTCGTTCCACGCGTCGTACGCGCGGTTCCAGTTGAAGGGCGGATCGGCGAACACCAGGTCCACCTTCCCCGCCGCCACCTCGGGGATCGTCGGCAGCACCTCCCGGCAGTCGCCCACATGGACCCGCACCATCTTGTCCTGGGTCTGCAGCACCTCGGACACGGGCGACACCACCACGGGCGGGCGCTTGCCTTCGCGCTTGCCGTTGCGGACGCGTGACGCCGAGGCGGGAGTGGTCCGGGCCATGAAGGCAGAATAGCGCAACTCACGCGCCCGCGCCACCCCCCCGTGCGCAACATGTCGTCGCTCGCCCCGGGCGGTTACACTCTCGCGATGAAGCGACTCTGCGCGAGCGTGCTGGCGACCCTGGGTACGGTGATCGGCGGCTGCGCCGGGCCCGCGCCTGGCGAGGGCGACGTGGCCCCCGGGGTCACGCTGCAGGCCCGCGCCCAGGAGCCGATCCCCAACGACTTCGCCATCGCGGTTTCGGTGATCTCGCCCCAGGGCCTGCGCACGCGGAACCTGGCCCCGCACCAGCGGGCCGCCCGCTACATCATGGAGCCCGACTGGGCCCTGCGGGCCTCGGTGGGGCGCGAACTCTCGCGCGTCACCTGGGTGAGCGCGGGCGGGGCCGACCGCACGCTGCCCGGCTTCACCCGTCAACTCGGGCGCGACCAGGTCGCCCGCCTGTGGAACGCGGTTCAGCAGAGCGGCGTGCTCTCGCAGAGCAACCCGACCGGCGCCCCCCCCGCGTCGTTCGCCCCGCCGCGCGATCGGCTGGTCTACATCGTCAGTTGCACGGCCCAGGGCCGTCGGACCTGGGGCGTGTTTGACGAGAGCGAAGGGCGCAGCGCGGCCGCCGAGCCGCTGGTGCGAGAACTGGCCGCGCTGGCCTTCCAGGAGTGAACCGTCCATGCGGCTTCTGCACGCGATGATGGTGGCGGGCGCGGGTCTGCTGCTGCTGCTGGGCGGCTGCGCTTCGGGGGCGGCGGATCAGGCCGGCGCCGAAGCGGGCGCGGGGATGAGCACCACCCCCACAGAGATCATCCTCCGGCGCGAGCAGAACACCACGCGGCAGTTCGTGTTCTTCCACGTCACGGCGCAGCGTCGATTGACCTATACCGCCGGGCGCCGCGCGATGCGCAACGAGGACCCGTACGGCCAGCCCAACTGGACCGGCGTGCTGAGCCCCGAGGTGTACGCCGAACTCACCGCCCTGGCCCGCGCCGCGGAGCAGGCAGAGCCCGGCGCCGAGTCGCCGGACGCGCCGACGTATCGCCTGACGGTGAAGGAGCCGGGCGATCTCTTCCCCGGCGAGCGCGTCGGCGGCCCCACCCCCGCGCTCGACGCCCTGTATCGCCGCCTGCTGCGCATCCCCACCGAGGCCCGCGCCGACGAACTCGACCCCGAGCGCTTCTCCGCGGGCTGACCCGGCCATGGCCAAAAACAACGCCGACCGCGAGGCATCTCGCGGTCGGCGGTGGTGTGTTCAGAACCATGGTCCGGGCTCGGCCCGGTCCGCCGCGCTCACTGAGCGTTGGCGGGGCGGTACCAGAACTTCTGCCCGCCCAAGGACATCTCGGCCATCAGGCCGTCGGTGGGACGGACGAAGATCGCGACGCCGTTGACGTAGTTGTTCGCGGCGCCCGAGCCGTTCTTGATGAGCACGGCGGACACGTTAGCGGAGAACTCAGTGGGCCCAGCGCGGAAGCGCTCGAGGGTGGCGGCATCCTTGAAGAAGATGACCTCCTGGAAGTTCTGCGCGCCGACCTGGGCGCCGATGGTCACCTGCTCGAGCGAGGCGGTGCCGATGATGACGTTGTTGCCGCGGAAGACGACGCCCTCGCCGCCCGCGCCGCCGATGCCCACGCCCGCGCGCCCGACCTTCGGGAACACCGCATAGGCGTAGCACGTCTGGTAGAACTTGTTGTTCAGCGACGGGTCGATGGCCATGATCTCGCTGAACGCGGTCGCCGCTTCCGACTGCATCTTCAGCGACTCGGGGGTGTACGCCGACTCGTTCTCCGTGCTCTTGTTGGTGTTGCAGCCACCCAGCAGGGCGGCGGCGGTCAAGGCGGAGAGGACGATCCCGGCACGAGCGAAACGAGCGATCATGAGCACAGGCTCCAGAAGTGGGCTGACATTCAGGGGGATCGACGCTGATCCCGTCCCGTGAGTATAGGAGTCACTAACCAAAGGTCAGCATGGGCACAAATGCCTAGGGTCCACCCACGGGCCTGAACTCCGGCGGAGCCTGCTCCGACGAAATCAGCACTGCGCACCGCTGCTCGGGCACCACCCAAGCCTGCAGCGCCGCCCTGACCGCATCGGCCGACATCGACCGATACGCCGAGGGTGCGGAGGCCAGCTCGGCCGGGTCCCATCCCTCGCGCCGCAGCACGGAAAGCACGCGGGCCCAGTAGCGCGTGTCGGCTTGGGTGGTCTCGGCCTCGGCGGCGATCGTCTCGCCGGCGGCCCGCACCTCGTCGGGCGTGAGGAGACCGGGCTCGCGCGACTCGCGGATGAGGCGGTCGAGCACGCCCGCGGCGATGGCGGCGGCGTCGGCATCGCCGTGAACACGCACGCTGAAGATCAGCAGCCCGCGGCCCGAGCCCCGCCCCGGCGCCAGCGCCACGCTGAGCCCGTCATCCTGCAGCAGCAGCCCCGCGGCGCGCACCCGCTGCGCCAGCCGGTCGCGCAGCACGCTCTTGGCCACCACCAGCGCGCGGTAATCGCCCAGACGATCAAGCCCCGGTGCGCCGTACGCCGCCAGCACCACCGCGTCGCCCGGAGGCATGTCGGCGGTGAGCTGGCTCGTGCGGCTGGGCACCGGCTCGGGGATGGTGTGCGGCGCAGCGGCGCGCACGGGCGGTCGCGGCGCGATGCGGGCCAGGCTCTCCACGATCACGGGCAGCACGTCGTCGGGCGCCAGGTCGGCCGACACCCCCACCTCGATCGTCGCTGCGCTCCACGCGCGCCGCTGCCACGCGGCGAGGTCTTCCACCGTCACTCGGCTCACCGCCGCGGGCGACAGCGGGCCCCGCGCCGAGCCCTCGCCCAGCAGTCTGTTGAGCGCGCGGGCGGCGACGGCCGCCGGATCGGCGAGGTCCTGGGAAAGCGTCCGCAGCGTGCGCTCGCGCCACGCGCCCACCGCCTCGGGGTCGATCTCGGGCTTCACCAGCAGGTCCACCATCCGCCCCAGTTGCCGCTCCAGCGGCCCGCGCGGGCCGTGGTACTCCATCTTCAACCCCTCCGGCGCGGCGGTGAACATCGGCACGCCCAGGGGCAGCGGGGAGCGGATGGCGCTGATGGCCGCCAGCGCCATCGCCCGGTCGGCCTCGGTGTCGCCGGCGCGGGTGACATCCAGCGTCAGGCACAGCGAGAGCATCGACGCCCCGGGCACACGGCGGTAGTGCACCACGACGCCGTTGGCCAGTTCGAGCGTGGTGATCCGGGCGGCGCGGTCGACGCTGACCGAGGCGATGGGCTCGGGGCTCGCACCGCACATCGCCCCGGGGGTCAAACCCGCGGCGCACAGCAGGATGGCCAGCCCGCGTCGCACGCCGGGAATATTGGGCAGCCCGCGCCGGGTTGCAGGGGCGGGGTGGTTCACGCGGGCTCCGGGGCGGCCTGGCCGTCCGGGAAGTCCAGAATGTCGCACAGCCCGCGGCAATCGCGCTCGGCCTTGGGCCACTTCCCGGCCAGCATGCCGTCGATGGCCTTGTCGATCTTGGCGCGCACCTTCTCCCGGTCGATGACCTGCAGGTCCACCACCCCGCGCTCGCCGGATCGCAGCAGCCAGTACTCGGCGGACCCGCTGACGGGCGCGCCCGCGCCGTAGCGCTCGTCCATGGCGAGGGCGTAGACGCCCATCTGCAGGTCGTCGCGCTTGGGCTCGCGCAGGGTCTTCCAGTCCTGCCCCGTCTTGTAGTCCACCAGGCGGAATCGCCCTCCGCCCAGGTCGTCGATCCGGTCGATCTTGGCCTTCAGCGTGTGCACGTGCCCCGCGCGCGGATAGGGGAACTCGATCTCGTGCTCGAGTTCAAGGATGTTGGCGCGCGGGTCGTGGAGCCGCTGGAACAGCAGGGCGAGCTGCGCCAGCAACTGATCGCGCTCATGCACCCGGGGCGTATCGCCGCGCCCGTGCGAGGCGTTCCACGCCGCGCGACCCATCGCGAGCAGGTCATCCACCCCGGGCAGGGGCCGCCCCTCGGCGTCGTCGCCGCGCCAGCGCTCAAAGAAGCGCTGGAGCACCTGGTGCGTGAGGTTGCCCAGGTCGGTGACTTCGCGCACGCCCTCGGGCACGTCCAGCACATACTTGACGTACGCGCAGCGCGGGCAGCGCAGGTACAGATCCAGTTTGGAGTAACTCAGCCGCAGCGGGGGCTTCTCGGCGCGGAAGATGATCGGCGGCTCGCCCGACGGCGGAGCCTTGGCTTCCTTGAGCGCCTTGGCCAGGCCCGAAACCCTGTCGCGCATACCCGCGTCGGCATGCCCAGCGAGCCAGGCCGGGGGCTCCAGCCGCGCCGCGGCGTGCGCCACCGCCGCGAGTTCATCGCCCGCGGCGGCCAGGGCGGCGTGAGCGGCGGCAAGGT
>JALHNL010000142.1 GCA_022843545.1 Phycisphaerales bacterium
GCTGCTGACCGGCGCGCGGGCGGGCGCGGGCCACGCCGCGCCGGCCGTGCTGGAGCGGGCGATCCACGTGCATCCGTACGCGGAGGCGTTTGAGCGGCTGCGGGAGGCGAGCGACGAATACGTGGCGGCGTGCGGGCATCGCCCGAGGGTGTTTCTGGCGAGCGTGGGGGCTCCGGCGGACCATCTGGCGAGGACGAACTACTCGCGAAACCTGATGGAGGCGGGCGGGTTTGAGGTGACGGGCGGCGCGGGTTATGCGGATGCGGACGGCGCGGTTGAGGCCTGGCGCGAGGCGGGGACCGAGGCGGCGGCCATCGCGGTGATCTGCGGCAAGGACGAGCAGTATCCCACGCTGGTTCCCGAACTGGCGCGGGGGCTGCACGCGGCGGGGGTTCGGACGGTGATCCTGGCGGGCAACCCGGGGGCGAACGAGGGCGCGTACCGCGAGGCGGGCGTGGACCGGTTCGTGTTCGTGAAGTGCGACGTGGTGGGCGTGCTGCGCGGGCTGCTGGTTGAGGAAGGGGTGCTGTCATGAATCACACCGCGGCGAACATCCCGAACTTCGCGACGGTGCCGCTGGTGGGGGAGCCGGGGCGGGCGGATGTGGCGGAGTGGGGCCAGAGCGTGGAGCGGCTGGTGGGGCGCGGCGCACGCGATCTGGACTGGATCACGCCCGAGCAGGTGCGCGTCAAGAGCGAGTATCACGCGGAGGATCTGGCGCCCGTGGAGCACCTGGAGGGCTTCCCGGGCCTGCCGCCGTTTGTGCGCGGGCCTTACGCGACGATGTACGCGCTCAAGCCGTGGACGGTGAGGCAGTACGCGGGGTTCAGCACGGCGGAGGCGAGCAACGCGTTTTATCGCAGCAACCTGGCGGCGGGGCAGAAGGGCCTGTCGGTGGCGTTCGACCTGGCGACGCACCGGGGGTATGACAGCGATCATCCGCGCGTGACGGGCGACGTGGGGATGGCGGGCGTGGCGGTGGACAGCGTGCTGGACATGAAGGCGCTGTTCGAGGGGATCCCGCTGGGGCAGATCAGCGTGTCGATGACGATGAACGGCGCGGTGCTGCCCGTGCTGGCGATGTACATCGTGGCGGCGGAGGAGCAGGGGGTGAAGCCCGCGCAGCTCTCGGGCACAATCCAGAACGACATCCTCAAGGAGTTCATGGTCCGCAACACGTACATCTACCCGCCCGCGCCGAGCATGCGGATCATCGGCGACATCTTCGAGTACTGCGCGAAGTTCATGCCGCGATTCAACTCGATCTCGATCTCCGGCTATCACATGCAGGAGGCGGGGGCGACGGCGGACATCGAACTGGCGTACACGCTGGCGGACGGGCTGGAGTATGTGCGGACGGGCGTGGGGCGCGGGCTGAGCGTCGACGACTTCGCGCCGCGTCTGAGCTTTTTCTGGGCGATCGGGACGAACTTCTTCATGGAAGTGGCGAAGCTGCGGGCGGCGCGGCTGCTGTGGGCGCACCTCATCAAGCCCATGGGCCCCAAGAACGACAAGAGCCTGTGCCTGCGCACGCACAGCCAGACCAGCGGCTGGAGCCTGACGGCGCGGGACGTGTACAACAACGTGGTGCGCACGTGCGTGGAGGCGATGGCGGCGACGCAGGGGCACACCCAGAGCCTGCACACCAACGCGCTGGACGAGGCGCTCGCGCTGCCCACCGAGTTCTCGGCGCGGATCGCGCGGAACACGCAACTGTTCCTGCAGATGGAAACCGACACCTGCCGCGTCATCGACCCGTGGGGCGGGTCGTACTACGTGGAGCGGCTGACGCACGACCTGGCCCGGCGGGCGTGGGGGCACATTCTGGAGGTGGAGGAACTGGGCGGGATGGCCAAGGCCATCAGCGCGGGCATTCCCAAGATGCGGATCGAGGAGGCGGCGGCGGCCACGCAGGCGCGGATCGACTCGGGGCGGCAGGTGGTG
Source organism: Phycisphaerales bacterium (assembly GCA_022843545.1). Classification (GTDB taxonomy): domain Bacteria; phylum Planctomycetota; class Phycisphaerae; order Phycisphaerales; family UBA1924; genus JALHNL01. Next base: position 1,945 of record JALHNL010000142.1, read on the forward strand.
GTGGGCGTAAACCGCTACGCGCCGGGCGTGGATGAGGCGGTGGACGTGCTGAAGATCGACAACACCGCCGTGCGCGAGGCGCAGTGCTTCAAACTGGCGAAGCTGCGCGAAGGGCGTGACGCGGAGGCGGTGAAGCGGACGCTGGAGGCGCTGACCGAAGCGGCGCGGCGGGGAGACGGTAATCTGCTGTCGCTGGCGGTGGACGCGGCGCGGGCCCGGGCCACCGTGGGCGAGATCTCGGCGGCGCTGGAGGCGGTGTACGGGCGTCATGAGGCCGAGGCGAAGGGCGTGCGCGGCGTGTACGCGCGGGAGTCGGGCATGGGGCACGAGGGCGTGAAGCGGGTGCGCGACCGGGCGGCGGCGTTTGAGCGCCGCGAGGGGCGTCGCCCGCGCATCCTGGTCGCCAAGATGGGGCAGGACGGGCACGACCGCGGGCAGAAGGTGGTGGCGAGCGCGTACGCCGACATGGGGTTTGACGTGGACATCGGCCCGCTCTTCCAGACGCCCGAGGAAGTGGCGAAGATGGCGGTGGAGAACGATGTGCACGTGGTGGGCGTGTCGAGCCTGGCGGCGGGGCACCTGACGCTGGTGCCCGCGCTCATCGGCGCGCTCAAGGGCCTGGGTCGGGCGGACATCATGGTGGTGGTGGGCGGCGTGATCCCGCCTCAGGACTATCCCGCGCTGATGGACGCGGGCGTGTCGGCGGTCTTCGGGCCGGGCACGGTGGTGAGCGCGGCGGCTGAGCGCGTGCTGGATGAACTGGAGCGCGGGCGCGCGCCGGGGGATCGATGAGCGAGCCAGCCCCCAAGGCGCCCGCGCCGGGAGTGAGCGTCGCCAAGGGCGTGGCGAGAGCGGCCGCGATGTCGCCCGTGGGGCCGGCCAAGCCCAGGGGCCGCGCCCTGTCGATGGACGAACTGGAAGCGGGCGTGATCGCGGGCGACCGCGCGGTGATGGGTCGGGCGCTCTCGCTGGTGGAGTCGTCGCGACCTGAGGACGAGCAGGCGGCGCAGGCGCTCCTGGAGCGGCTGCTGCCCCGCGCGGGGCGGTCGATCCGCGTGGGCATCACGGGCGTGCCCGGGGCGGGCAAGAGCACGTTCATCGAGCGGCTGGGGCTGATGCTGGGCGATGAGGGGCGCCGGGTGGCGGTGCTGGCGGTGGACCCGTCGAGCGCGCTGTCGGGCGGGTCGGTGCTGGGTGATCGCACGCGGATGACGAGGTTGTCCGCTCATCCCGGCGCGTTCATTCGCCCTTCGCCCAGCGGCGGCACGCTGGGGGGCGTGGCGCGGCGCACGCGCGAGGCGATGATCGTGTGCGAGGCCGCGGGCTACGGCGTGGTGCTGGTGGAGACCGTGGGCGTGGGGCAGAGCGAGACGGCGGTGGCGGACATGACCGACGTGTTCCTGGCGCTGGCGATCGCCGGCGCGGGCGATGAACTGCAGGGCGTGAAGCGCGGGCTCCTGGAGCGCGTGGACGTGGTGGCGGTGAACAAGGCCGACGGCGGCAATGCGCCGAGGGCGAACCTCGCGGCGCGGGAGCTGTCGGCCGCGCTGCACGTGATGCGCGGGGGCGACGAGGAAGCGATCGTGCTGACCTGCAGCGCGCTGACGGGCGAGGGGGTCGGGGCGGTGTGGAGCGCGGTGAACGGGCTGTTCACGGCGCGGGCGGCGCGCGGGGAAATCGAGGGTCGCCGGCGCGAGCAGGCGGTGCGCTGGCTGCGGTCGTTGATCGATGACCGTGTGGCGGCGCTGCTGCGCGGCTCGCCCGCGGCTCAGGAGGCCCTGGCGAAGGCCGAGGAGGGCGTCCGCGCGGGCGCCACGCCGGCCGGGGCGGCGGCCCGGCGCGTGGTGGAGGCGCTCCTGGGTGATCTTCGTTCGCACGAACAGAACTAGATGGTCGCGGTTTGTTCGCGGTTAATCAGTGTTTGGGCAAGGTGAAGCGGGGGCGTGGGGCGCGTAGTGTCAGACGGGTGGGGCGGAGAACGCACGAGGGCCAGTCATGATCCGGGCGCAGGGCGTGAATCACATCGGGATCGCGGTCAAGTCGATCGATGCGCAGCGCGCGTTCTATGAAAACGTGCTGGGCGCGCGGTTTGAGGGCGTGGAGACCGTGGCCGAACAAAAGGTCCGGGTGGCGTTCTACGCGCTGGGCCCGGAGAGCAACCCCGTGCGGCTGGAGATCCTGGAGCCCACCGCCCCTGACTCGCCCATCGCCGGGTTCATCGAGAAGCGCGGCGAGGGCCTGCACCACGTCGCCTACACCGTCAGCGACTTGCCCGCCCGGCTGGCGGAGCTGAAGGCGGGCGGGGTGCGGCTGATCGACGAAGCCCCGCGCAGCGGCGCGCACCATACGCGGATCGCCTTTGTGCACCCCAAGGCCTCGATGGGCGTGCTGACCGAACTGTGCGAGCCGATGGGCGAGCACGCCGCAAGGAACCACCCGTGAACAACACGACCCCTCCGTCCGCGCCGTCCGGCAACCCGAACGCCAAGAGCGGGGCCGCGCCCGCGCCGTCGGGCAAGCCCGCCGCGGGCCAGGCGCGCCCGGCGAGCGTGATCCCCATGGCCGACCGGCTGGCCGATCTGAAGTCGAAGCGCGAGAAGGTGATGGGCGGCGGCGGCCCCGAGCGGGTCGCGAAGCACCACGCCCTGGGCAACCTGACGGCGCGCGAGCGGCTGGCGCAACTGCTGGACCCGGGTTCCTTCACCGAGCGCTACGCCTTTGCGCAGCACCGCTGCACGCACTTCGGCATGGCGGGCAAGGACCTGCCGGCGGACGGGGTGGTGACGGGGCACGGGGAGATCGACGGGCGCGCGGTGCACGTCGCGAGCCAGGACTTCACCGTGGGCGGGGGCGCGCTGGGCGAGGTCCACGGCGACAAGATCGTGGAAATGATGCGGGCGAGCCTGAAGACGGGCACGCCCTTTGTGTTCATCAACGACTCGGGCGGCGCGCGCATCCAGGAGGGCATCGACTCGCTGGGGGCGTACGGGCGCGTGTTCTATCACAACACGCTGCTGTCGGGCGTGGTGCCGCAGATCTCGCTGATCTGCGGGCCCTGCGCGGGCGGCGCGGCCTACAGCCCCGCGATGACCGACTTCGTGATCCAGACGCGGCGGGCGCAGATGTTCATCACCGGCCCGCAGGTCATCAAGCAGGTGACGCGCGAGGACGTGAGCGCCGAGCAACTGGGCGGGGCCGAGGCCCACATGCATTACTCGGGCAACATCCACTTCATCGCGGACGACGACAAGCACGCCTGCGCCATCGCGCGGAGGCTGCTGTCCTTCCTCCCGGCGAACAACGCGGAAGACCCGCCCCGGCTGCCCTTTGAGGGCGAGGCGGGCGCGGTGGAGTCGCTCAACGACCTGCTCCCGCCCGACCCGCGCCGCACGTACGACATGCACCAGGTGATCAAGCGCGTGGTGGACCGCGAGGACTTCTTGGAGGTGCAGGCGGGCTTCGCGGGGAGCATCATCGTCGGGTTCGGGCGCATCACCGGGCGCAGCGTGGGCATCGTCGCGAGCAACCCCGCGGTGAAGGCCGGCGCGCTGGACATCGACTCCTCCGACAAGGCCGCCCGCTTCATCCGCTTCTGCAACGCCTTCAACATCCCCATCGTGACCCTGGTGGACACGCCGGGCTATTTCCCGGGCGTGCAGCAGGAGTACGGCGGGATCATCCGCCACGGCGCCAAACTGCTGTTTTCGTACTCCGCGGCGACGGTGCCCAAGATCACCGTCATCGTGCGCAAGGCCTACGGCGGCGCGTATGTGGCGATGGCCAGCAAAGACCTGGGCGCCGACGCGGTCGCCGCCTGGCCCACCGCGGAGATCGCGGTGATGGGCGCCGAGGGCGCGGCGGAGGTGATCTTCAAGCGCGAGATCGACGCCGCGCCCGACAAGGCCGCCAAGCGCCAGGAACTGGTGGACCTGTACCGCAACACGTTCAGCAACCCGCTGGTGGCGGCGGGGCGGCGGATGGTGGACGACATCATCGAGCCTTCGCAGACCCGGGCGTACATCGCGCGGGCGCTGGGCGTGCTGAGCACGAAGCGCGAACTTCGCCCCGACAAGAAGCACGGGCTGATCCCGCTATGAACGACCCGCGTCACCAGAGCGACGAAGCGGGCGTGCCGCGCGAGCACCTGGTGTGCATCGCGGCGGCGGTGGCCGCGGTGCTGGGCGAGCGCGCCCGCGTGGCGGGGGTGACGCTGGTCCACGATGATCCCTGGTTGAAGGAAGGGCGTCGCGAGGTGATGGGGTCGCACCATCCCGGCCCGCGGCGAGGCTGGAACAACCGCGGGGGCGAGGGCTGGCGCTCACGCTGACCGGGGAGGCGCGGTCCGGCGAAGAGGCCGGGCTGCGGGAGCGGTGAGGCGGCGCGGGTGATCGAGTCGAGCAACCCCGCCGACCGGAGGCGGAATCCGAGGTACCCATGAAGATGCGCGTGACGGTGGAAGGCAAGACGTATGAGGTGGATGTCGAGATGCTCGATGGCGCGCCGGCCGGGCTGGCCAGCGCCGAGTCGCGCGTAGAAGGCGGCGCGGTGCTGCGGCCCCCCGCGCCCGTGAAGGGGAACAACCACAGTTCGTCTCCGGCGCCGGCGAGCCCGCCCCCGTCCGCCAAGCCCGCGGCCGCTGCGCCGGCCAAGCCGTCCGCCCCCGCGAGATCGGAAGAGC
>JALHNL010000143.1 GCA_022843545.1 Phycisphaerales bacterium
GGGCATCAGCGAAGTGCGGTGGGGCGTGCGCCCGGAGGGCAAGCGCGAGGCCGTCGAAGCGCTGCGCCGAGAGACGGGCCGGGTGGCGATGGTGGGCGACGGGGTGAACGACGCGCCGGCGCTGGCCGCGGCGGACCTGGGGATCGCGCTGGCCCCGCGCGACGGCGCGGGCAGCGATCTGGCGGCGCACGCGGGGCACATGGTGCTGGTGAGCCACGACCTGCGGCGCGTGCCGGAGGCCATCGCGCTGTCGCGGGCGATGCGGCGGCGGATCGTGATGGGGCTGGTGTGGGCCAGCGCGTACAACCTGGTGCTCATCCCCGTCGCGGTGATGGGCTGGCTGAACCCCCTGCTGGCGGCGGCGGCGATGAGCCTGAGCAGCGTGAGCGTGGTGGGCAACGCGCTGTGGCTGAAGCGGTCGGGCGCGAAGGATGAAGGATGAGGAGGGCCCCGCGCGGGCCGTGTGATGGCTTTCGCTCGGCCCCTCAGAATTCAGGCCTCAGCACTCAGCACTCAGCACTCAGCACTTCCCGTTCCCTGCACTCTAGAAGTCGGCCGGGAAGCCGCGGCACTTGGGGATGAGCACGCGCTCCACGACCGGCGCGCCGTGTTCGTCGTTCTCGAAGACCTTGTTGAGCGCGGCGGTGAACTGGCGGAGCAGCGTCTGGCGGTCGGGCTCCTTGAGCTGAACGTGCTGGGCCCGGCTGATGATCCGCGAGATCTCTTCCTTCACCTCGGCGTTGCGCTGCTTGAGCGTGGCTTCGACCTTTTCCTGGTTCTTCTGCTTCACCTGCACGAAGACCGCGATGTCCCACAGCCAGACGCGCCCGGTCTGAAGGTTCTGGAACTTCTCGTCGGCGATCTGGATCTCGACCGTCGAGTCGCTGTGGTCGGCGACGATCGCGTGCTCGTCGACATGGGCCTCCACCTTCTTGGGGCCCATCATCGACAGGATCATGAACACCGCGATCGCCTCCACCACCATCACCACCGCCACGATCGCGATGGTCTTGATCGGGAGGCCCTTCTTGGCGGGCGCGGCGTCGCCGGCGGGGGCGGCTTGGGGTTTGTCATCCTTCTTGGCGGACATGGTGCACGATCCTCCGAATCTGGGATCGGACCGAGGATCGCGCGGGGTCACCACCAGGCCAGCACGGGGCGGAAAGGCGTGCCGGGGGTGACGGGTCGTGAGGATGCAGCACGCCCCGGCGGGCGAATCGGGCGTGCGTGAAGTCCGAGAACGTGCGGTGAGCGGGAGGGCGGGCCCGCGCTCAGCCGCAGCCGGCGCCGAAGTTGTTCACGAAGGCGATGATGTCATCGACGGTGAGTTCGCCGTCGGGGCCCGCGCCGGAGTTGCCGATGTCGGTGACGTCGGCGAGGTTGCAGGGGGCGACGCCCGGGCAACCCGTGGCATCGCCAAAGGCGTTGACGAAGGCGATGATGTCATCGACGGTGAGGATGCCGTCGGGGCCCGCGCCGGTGTCGCCGATGTCCGTGACGTCGGCGAGGCAGGGCGGGGGCACGTCGTCGCCGATGAGCAGGAAAGGCAGTTCCTGGGGCACGTCGATGATCCAGGTGGGCTTGCCCGGGTCGAGCAGGGCGGCCCAGGTGCCCTCGGTGGCGGGCGGGGGGAGCGCGAGCATCTGCCGGGCGTTGGCGCCGGCGGGGCTGCGTGTGCCCGCGATGGTGACCGCGGGCGAGAAGGCCTCGACGGTGGGGTCGGCGGAGGTCATCTGCCAGTCGAGCCAGTACACACCGGGGTCCAGGTGCAAGCCGGAGAACGACGCGTCAACAGCCCACAGGCGCCGCGAGGTGTCGGGCGCGGTGGCGGGCGCGGCGTAGGTGCTGAAGACGCGGTAGGCGTCCATCGGCACGCCGGCGTAGAAGCGGTTGGTCGTGGAGTTGCCGAAGATGATCGTGCTGCCGGGCTCGCCCGGGGGCCCTGACCAGACGCGGAGGGAGACGCCGGTGACGGGGGGCGTGCTCTGGGCGTAGCCGGGCGCGTAGACGAAGAAGGTGACGCGCGCCAGGTCCCAGCCGATGCCGGGCGGGACGGTGAAGTCATCGGCGAAGCGGAAGCCGCTGCCGGGGAGGGCGAGATTGGAGAAGCCCGCGGCGCTGTTGGCCTCGGTGGGGCTGGTAGCCTGCACCTCGCTCCACTGGAAGCCCGGGGGCGCAAAGACACCCGAGGCGGTGCCGACGGTGAAGAGGAGCCCCGTGTCGGCGGGGTTGGCACGGTTGCCGTTGCTGTAGAGCACCCGCTCGGTGGCGAGCGCGGGGGCGGCGGAAGCCGCGAGCGCGAGGACAGCGACGAGCGGGAAGACGGGGCGAGGGGTGTTCACAGGATCGCTCCGCGGTTGATGGGCGTGTATCCGGGGAAGATCTGCGCGAGGCTGGCGCCATTGCCCAGCCTGTCCTGGATGATCTCGGCGAGGATGTCGCGGTAGTCGATGGTGACCTTCAGGTCCACGTTCTGGAAGAGTTGGCCCGGGCCCAGGCCCGGCCAGTTGGCCATGACGCGTCCGCCGTTGACCGCGGAGCCCATGACCATCATCGTGTCGCCCCAGCCGTGGTCGACGCCGAGGTTGGCGTTCTGGGTGAGGCGTCGGCCGAACTCGGACATGGCGACGGCGGTGTAGGTGACGCTGGGCGCGGCCTGCATGTCGACGTAGAAGGCCTGGAGCGCGTTGCCGAGGGTGCGCATGAGGTCCTGCATGGTGGTGGGCCCGGAGCCGTTGACGGTGACGGCGCCCAGCGAGGTGTGCAGGTCCCAGCCGCCGATGTCGATCGCGACGGCCTCGACACCGACCTGGGCCTTGAGGAGGGCGGCGGTGTTCCTGAGGGCGGTGCCGAACGAGTTGCTGGGGTAAGCCACGCCCGCGGGGACGGTGGGGACGTAACTGCTGGCGCCCACGGCCTGGAGGAGGTCGATGGTGTTGAGGGTGCTCTGCCCGATGGTCTTGAGCGGGTCGGTGATGGATCCGTAGAGGTCGTAGAGCACGGCCTCGCGGGCGTTGCGGGTGGAACTGGAGCCCTCAAGCCCGAAGGAGGCGAGGTTGGGCACGGGGAGGGCCAGGGGCGCGCCGATGAGGGACTTCTGCAGACCGCCGGCGATGCCGACCGCCCGCAAGAGCGCGGCCTCGTTCATGGGCGCGACGCTGAGCAGGTGCCGGCCCAGCCAGCCGGTGAAGGAGTTGAGGACCGAGAGGGGCTGTCCGGCCTCCATGTACTTTTCGGCGTCGAAGTGGGAGCGGCTGGTGTCGGTGGAGCCGCTGGCGTGGATGAAGAGGAGTTTGCCCTCCGAGTAGGGGGTCATGAGGCCCGAGAGGTTGGGGTTGAGCCCGAAGGAGACGCCGTTGGAGGGCGAGTCGAGGAAGATGCAGCGTTCGGTTACCGGTCGTGCCGTGTCGTCGTGCCTGGGCACGAAGGTGTTGGGGCGCGCGGTGACGTAGGCGTTCTCGTAGGGCACGACGGCGGAGAGCCCGTCAAAGCCGCCGCGGAGGAAGATGGCGATGACCACGTCGCGCGTCGCGGAGCGGTGGCTCTTGGCCAGCGCGATGCGGGGCAGCCACGCGGGCGAGGCGAGAGCGGCGCCCGCGGCGGCGGTGGCGGCTGACGCGGCGAGGAAGCGGCGCCGGGAGAGTTCGTGATATTCCTGGCAGCCGATGCTGTGGGCGGTCATGCTTCACCCTTTCCCCGAAGAGCCGGCGCGGGCCGGCGGGACGAACGGATCTGAAACGGCGATGCGGCGCAAGGCCCGGTCGGCGCTAGTACCACTGGAACGCGGGCGAGCAGGCGGCCAGCCCGATGGCCTCGCTGCGGGCCGACGTGGAGGGGTTCCCGGTGCCCAGGTAGGTGCGGACGCGGTTCTTCTCGGCGGCGGGCCAGAGCCCGGCGAAGAAGACGAAGTCGAGGCGGTCCACGATCTGCTGAGCGGTGGTCATGCCGGCGAAGAGGCTGGCGGTGTCCACCAGGATGTTGGAGGCGGAGCCGGGAGCGACGGTGGAGGCGAAGTTCCAGCGGGGCAGGATGAGCCCGCTCCAGTAGGCGAAGGTGTCGGGGTAGCCGTCGGGCGGGTCCCACTGGAAGGGCGCGTGGCCCGCGTTGTTCAGCCGCGTGCGCAGGCTCGAGAGCGAGGTGATGGACATGGGCAGCACGCGCAGGGCGGAGACGGCGAGGTGGAAGGGGCGCTTGTAGCGGGGTGCCGACTCGTGGAGGTTGCTTGGGGTGAGCACGACCCGGAGCATGGACTTGATGTCACCGGAGGTGGCCAGGTACGTCGCGGCGACCTGGTCGATGATGCCCTGGCGGACCTCTTCACCCAGGAAGCGCTTGCACAGTTTTTTGGCGATGAACGCGGCGGTGCGCGGGTCGGCGGCGACATGCGCGAGGAACTCGTTGCCGTCCTCGATGCCGCGGTTGGCGGCGTAGGTGCGACCGAGGATGACCTTCTGGGTCTTGTCGTGGTTGGTGTCGTTGTAGCGGAAGGTGCCGCGGAGGGAGGAGGGGTTGGCGGTGCTGTTCCAGCGGCCCCACCCGGTGAGCGCCTTGGCGGTGTTGATGACGTCGCTCTGGGTGTACCCGGAGTTGACGCCCATGGTGTGCAGCTCGAGCACCTCGCGGCCGTAGTTCTCGTTGATCCCGTTCCTGGTGTTGATGTCGTTGTCGAGGTAGTTGAGCATCGCGGGGCTCTGCGCGCTGGCGAAGAGCAACTGCGGGAAGCTGGTCATGGCGTACTGGCGGATCACCAGGCGGTCGTCGAGGGTCTTGAGGAAGGGCGCCTGGTCGGTGTTGATGTTGATGCTGAAGTGGTCGGTCCAGAACTCGACCATCTTCTCGAAGAGTTGGCGCTTGCTGTAGATGGCGCGGAGGATGGCGGCGTCGGTGAGTTCGTTGCGCTGCTGTCCGGTGTTGTTCAAGGCGTAGAGCTGCTCGCCGGTCATCCAGAGCGTGGTGAGGTTGGCGAGGCGCGAGACCAGAGCGGGGTCCTCGTCGGCCGCCGTCATGTTCAACTGTTCTTCGAGGTACGCGGTGTAGCCCAGTTGCGCGGCGCGGGTGTACTCGGCGCTGGTGTAGCCGAAGGTGATGCGGTTCACCAGCTTCAGGATCACCGCGCTGGGGTCGATGTCGGCGGCGGAGCCGGAAGGCCCGACCGCGCGGGCGGGGCGGGCCGCGAGGCCCGACAGGGCCATCGCCCCGAAGGCCGAGAGCAGCCCGCGTCTGGTGGAGCGCTGAGGAACAGAAGCGACCTTTGCCTCGGGGCTGGACGCCGCAGGGGCCATCGCCGCGGAATCGTCACACATGAGCCGCCCTCCCTGTCGCACGCATCATCGGGCGAGCCCGACAGTTAAGGCGACAGGGCAAGATAACACGGCTTTGCGTGACTGCCCATATCCACAATCCGGGAGGCCGCGAATCAGCCAAAATGGGCGGCCAAATACGCCGAAAGCCCCGCGTGAACCCCCCGGGACCGCGCGATCTTGCGCGTTCAGCGGCGGCGGCGCGCCGCGAGGGCCACCCCTAAGAGTGCCAGCGCGCCCGCGCCCGGTGAGGGGATCACGGTGTAGTCGATCGTGAGCACCGGCCGCCACGTGGTCGTCGCGTGGTTGCCCGCGGCGAAGCGCTTGACGCCGCCGGAGATGACCTCCTCGCCGATGGCGATCCAGCCGTGATTGACGGAGGGGTCGTCGACCCAGGCCTGCACGTCGCTGACGAGCCCGGAACCCGTCCAGGTGTAGAAGCCCTGCGCACCGACCACGACGCTGGCGGACGCGCCCCCCTCGTAGTCGCCCCCGGGCGTGTCCCAGAACTGATCCTCGTAGAAAGTGTGCAGCCAGGTGGCCGAGCCGGTGTCGGCCGCCGCGCCCCCGCCGCCGCCGACTGCGCCCACCGCTGAGCCTTGGCCCCAGCCCTTCAGGACGCGGTGGAGGGCGATGTCCTCGTCGCCGCCGATGGTGCGGGTCATGCGCAGGCGGAGCGAGACGCTGTTGATGACGCTCCCCGCGGGGACGCTGGCGGCGACGTTGAACTTCAGCAGCCCGCGGCGGAGGGTGAGTTGGTTGGTGAGCCCGGCGAAGATGCTGTCGTCGCCGCCGTTGCTGAGCGCGCCTGTTGGGGACTCGATCAGCGTGTTCCAGTTGGAGGCGCTGACATTGACCACCGCCGCGGTGGAGGTGGCGGCGAGGGCCAAGACGATACCGGCAGCCGCGAGAACGCGGGTGGGAGAGCGCATGGCGAGGTCCCTTTCAGCGCATGTTCGGAGAGCGAGCGCAAACGGAAGACAACCAACCGACCATGAAAGGTACCACGAATCGGCGGGAGGACCAGCCGAAGTGACGGGGTGGATCAGAGATTGCCGGGCGGGCCAGAATCGGCGGCGGGGGGGCCGCGGGCCCAGAGCCGACCCACGCGGCGGGCTGTGCGGCGGCCCATGCGGCGGGCCAGGACCGGAACGCCGGAGGGCAGATAACAGGCCGAAAAGTACGGGCGAAGGGACTCGAACCCCTAACCTTCTGATCCGTAGTCAGATGCTCTATCCAATTGAGCTACGCCCGCAGAGGTCGAGCGGGATGGTACGCGGGGAGAAGGGGATGGGCAAGGGAGATGGGGGAGTGGCCA
>JALHNL010000144.1 GCA_022843545.1 Phycisphaerales bacterium
CCGATCTACGGCCACACCTACTTCGTCAACAACGACCTCATCAAGAAGAACCCCAAGCTCATCGAGCGCTTCCTGCGCGCCACGCACAAGGGCTGGAAGGACGCCAAGGCGAGCCCGGCCGCGTCCATCGACGCCATGGTCGAGGCCGTGCCGGGGCTGGACCGCACCACGCTGCTGGCGACGATGCCGCAGATCCTGGACCTGTGCGTCACCGAGCGCTCGGCCAAGCACGGCCTGGGCTGGATCGAGCCCGAGCTGATGCAGAAGACGATGGACATCACGTTTGCCACCAACAAGCCGGAGAAGATGCCGGTGGTGGCGGATGTGTTCACCAATCAGTTCAGTAGCAAGATCAGGCCTTGAGGGGGCGGGGCGCGGAAAGGGACGGTGGCGTCCCTTCGGGTTTGAGCGTTGGCGGTTGGCGCCAAGGTGAGAACCTGGTTGAACGCGGTTGACCGAATCGAGACCAAGCAATGTTCCTGAACGACCAAGAGACGGCCACCGACCTTCTCCACTACGAGGCGATCGCGCGCACGGTTGTCCGCTTCATCCGTGAGACGCCGAAGGCGGCTGTGACCATTGGTGTGCACGGCGACTGGGGCGCTGGCAAGTCCAGTGTGCTCAAGATGACCGAAGAGGCTTTCAAGGGCGAGGACCGCATGCTCTGCCTCTGGTTCAACGGCTGGGCATTCGAGGGCTTCGAGGATGCGAAGACCGTCGTCATGGAGACGATCATCGACGAGCTCCGGCGTGCGCGGCCGAAGTCGGCGAAGGTGGCCGAAGCTGCGAAGAAGCTGCTGCGGCGGGTGGACTGGCTCAAGCTCGCCAAGAGAGCGGGTGGCGTAGCGGTCACGGTGGCCGCCGGTGTTCCCGCTGCGGGGCTTCTGCAGCACGTTGTCGACGCCGTCACCCAGTTTGGCAAGAACCCTCAGGACCTGGTCACCATCGAGGGCGTCAAGAAGTTGGCCACTGAGGCCGAGGGCCTGCTAAAGGGCCCTGCTGAGGACGCCGAGCGGCTGCCGGAGCAGATCCACAGATTCCGCCAGGAGTTCAACGAGCTCCTCGAAGCGGCCGAACTGGATCGCCTGGTTGTGATCATCGACGACCTCGATCGATGCCTGCCCAAGACGGCGATCGCGACGCTCGAAGCAATCCGCCTGTTCCTGATGGTCGAACGTACGGCGTTCGTGATCGGCGCCGACGAAGTGATGATCGAGTACGCGGTAAAGGAACACTTCCCCGACCTGCCGCCGAGCACGGGTCCGCTGAGCTACACCCGCAACTACCTGGAGAAGCTGATCCAGGTGCCCTTCCGCATCCCGGCCCTTGGGCTGGCGGAGACGCGCGTGTACATCACGCTATTGCTGGCGGAGCTTGCCCTGCCGGCAGGGGACGAGCGATTCGAGAAGCTTCTTGAAGCAGCGCGCAAGGACATGGAGCGCCCCTGGCAAAGCCGGGCATTGGACCGACGGCAACTCGAGGAGGTCCTCGGCGCGCCCCTTCCTGAGGAGGTGGCGCAGGCGCACCAGATCGGCGCCGTCCTGGCCAAGATCCTGACCGAAGGGACACACGGGAATCCGCGCCAGGTCAAGCGCTTCCTGAACACCATGATGCTGCGCGACGCCATCGCGCACGAGCGCGGATTCGGCGCGGAGATCAGGCGCCCGGTGCTCGCCAAGATGATGCTCGCCGAGCGCTTCTACCCCGACTTCTACAAGCAGTTGGCCCAGCAGGCGACGGCGGAAGCGGGCAAGCCGGTGGCATTGGGCGTACTGGAGCGCAGCCTCAAGGCAGGTGCTGCGCCAGAGGCGGCCACGCCGGAGGTCGCCGAGTGGGCGAAGAGCGAGTGGGTGCGTGGCTGGGCCTCTATCGATCCGGCCCTCGGTGACGTGGACCTACGCCCCTACCTGTTCGTCACGCGTGACAAGCGCGGTGCGGTCGGAGGGTTCGCGGGCTCGGCGCACCTTGAGGCTGTGGTCGAGCGCCTGATGGGCAACAAGATGGTCGCCAGGTCCGCGGTACCCGAGGTGGCGAAACTGCTCCCGCAGGAACTGGACGAAGTCTTCGGCGCCGTCGCCGAGCAGGTCCTGCAGGCTGACGACATCAAGGTCGAGCCCGGTGGCGTGCAGGGGCTGATCGTGCTCGCCGAGCGAGGGCCGGAGATGCAGAGGCGGCTGCTGGACCTCGCCAAAGAGCTTGACGGCGCCAAGGCGGGTGTCTGGCCCGCGACGCTCATTGCCGCCGTCAAGGAGCCCTCGCTAGCCGTCGAGGTGAAGGCAGTCCTCGACGGATGGGAACGCGATGGCAGCGATACGCTCCGACGTGCGGTCGGCCTGACGCGTTCGCTTGGGAAGAAGAAGTCCTAGCGTGGGCACCTCGAAGGGCTATCGCGGGCCACCGAACGGCCTCGTCCCCACTTGGCTGGGCGGCGGCGACGGTGATGGCGAAGGTGCTGGCAGCGACGAGGGTGTCGGCGATGGCGCCGGCGACGCGAACGCGATTGACGGGGCTGTAAATGACGGCGGGTCCGGCGGAGAGGACGGGCAGGGGCAACCCGCCGGCGGCACGGCTGCAGCCGGTGGTTTCACGAGCGCGCGCACTTCATTCACCCGCTTCTCGAAGACCGGCAACTCGAGTTCCCTGGGCGCCGCGTTGGCTTCATACGTCGGCGGGGGCGGCGGTGGAGGTCGTGGCAGCAATAGCGGCGGCGGCGGCGCGCGGCGCTCGGCCCAGCGCATGGGCGCGTCCCTTGCGTCGGGCGGGAAGCTGCTTGGTGTCGTCCGGGACTTCCGGGCGGTCGGTCCGGTCGAAGCGCTGCGGCGACTCGACTTGCAGGGCATGGCGGATCGACCCGCATCGGAGGTGTTCCTCGCGATGCTCGAGTTCCTTTGCCCGCCCGGGGGCGCCATCGATGAGGCGATTTCACGTCAGGCGATGCTCGAGGCGATCGCCAACCTGGACCGGGATGTGCCCACCCCCTTCGAGGAGCTGGCACCGGCACAGTTGAGCGAGTTCTTCCTCGACTTCGTCGCCCTATCGATCGAGGGCCGTGTGATCGCGGACATCGGAGCCCGCGGCATCGCGCTTTCACCCGAAGTCGCGGCAATTGAACGCACGCACGAGCAGCTGCACGACTTCATCCAGGGTTGTTGCCGTGTGCACCTCTCCGGACTCCTGACCGGGCTCGAAGCATTGAACGGCCGTGAGGTCGAGCAGAGGTCCAACGAGATCTACGAGGCCGCCTTCGGCCTGATCTCCGAGGCCGGGGAGGAAGCCCGTTGAGCGCTCACACGCTAGTGGCAAGGCTTGGGAAAGCTGACAGCGAGGCTGTCGGCCCCACGCTGGCAAGGGCCCAGGTTACCGAGATCGACTTCATCGACGTCTCCGGCCGGCTCGATTTCGGGCTGGGCAACGCGCTGGACCAGCTCGACGTCGTCGGCTTGGTCCCGAGCGAGCGCGCGATAGACCTCGCGCTCTTGGCCGCCACCGTCCTGGCCGCCGATACGAGGGTCTCCCGCGAAGGCACGGCCCAGGATGGCTGGACACGCGAGCTGGAGGTCTGCATCCCGGTGGCCGAACCGGCGCTGTGGCAGTCAATGGCTCCTCTGCTGCGGACCACGCTCGACTTCCTGACCGGCGACAAGTGGTCGCTGCGGTTCCGCGCGCGCCCCGATTCCCACGACCGCCTGGCGCCGGTGACCGAGAACCTGCGCACTGCCCATCCTGACCATGTGTGCCTCTTCTCGGGTGGGCTCGACAGCTTCATCGGGGCCATCGACTTGTTGGCCAGTGGCGCGACTCCTCTGTTGGTCAGCCACTACTGGGACGGGATCGCGAGCCAGCATCAGAGGATGTGTGCGGAGCGGCTCAAGGCTCGATTCCCCGACGCGCGGTTCCATCACCTGCGGGCACGCGTGGGCTTCTCGACTGACACGGTCAACGACGAGGCCCTCGTCGAGGACACATTGCGCGGCCGTTCCTTCATGTTCTTTGCGCTGGCGGTCCTGAGTGCCGACGCGACGGGAGGGGGTGTCCCTATCCACGTTCCGGAGAACGGGTGGATCTCGCTGAACGTGCCGCTTGACCCGGTCCGCCTGGGCTCGCTGAGCACCCGCACCACGCACCCGTTCTACATGGCGCGCATGAACGAGTTGCTCCAAGCCCTGGGTGTTCGATCACCGCTGATCAATCCTTATCGGTTCAAAACCAAGGGGCAGATGGCGCTTGAGTGCGCGGACCACGACTTCCTTGCCGCCTATGCCGAGGAGACGATGTCCTGTTCGTCGCCCGGGAAGGTTCGGTTCGCGGGAGAGACACCGAAGCACTGCGGCTACTGCGTGCCGTGCCTTATCCGTCGCGCGTCGCTGCTCGCCGGCGGAATCGACGACGAAACCCCTTACTACCTGGGCGATCTTCACGCGCGCGTTCTCGATTCCGACAAGTCGGAGGGCCGGGACATCCGCTCATTCCAACTCGCAATCTCCAGGTTGCGCGGCAAGCCGGAACGGGCACGGTTCGACATCCACCGCCCCGGGCCCCTCGACGCCGCCCCGGCCGACCTGCAGGCGTACGCCGCCACGTACGTCGCCGGCCTGGAAGAGGTGTGTGCGCTGCTCGAGGGGGTGCGGGCGGAGCCGCTATGAGGGCGGCCGACCGTCCGAGGTGGGTGGACTTCCACTGCCACTTGGACCTCTACCCCGACCATGAGCAGTTGATCCGCGAGTGCGACCACGCCGGCATCGCGACCCTGGCCGTGACGACGACCCCAAAGGCGTGGGCACGCAACGTCGAGTTGGCCGCTGGCGCGCGTCACGTGCGCGTGGCGCTGGGCCTTCACCCGCAGTTGGTCGCCGAGCGTGAGGCAGAGGTCGACTTGTTGGCACGCCTACTGTCGGAGGCGCGCTACGTCGGCGAGGTCGGGCTCGACGCCGGTCCGAGGTTCTACAAGAGCTTCGACGCTCAGAGGCGCGTCTTCGAGCGGATCCTCCGGATGTGCGCTGAGCAGGGCGGCAAGATCCTGACGGTGCACAGTGTCCGGGCCACCGCGCAGGTGCTTCAACACCTCGAGTGGTTCCTGCCTGGCGATCGCGGGCGCGTCGTTCTGCACTGGTTCACGGGCTCGGCCGCGGAGGCCCGACGCGCCGCGGATCTCGGCTGCTACTTCTCGGTGAACTCCGAGATGCTCAGGTCAACAAGAGGTCGGGCGCTGGTCGCGCAACTGCCCCTAGACCGACTTCTGACCGAGACCGACGGCCCATTCGTGCTCGAAGCGGACGAACCGGTGCGGCCAGGCTCGGTGATCAGGGTCGTGGCCGAACTCAGCGACCTGCACGGAGTGGCAGCGCCCGAGATGCAGACGCAAGTCCTGGCCAATCTCGCGACGTTGGTCAGAGCATGAGACGGATCGCGGCCGTCGGTACCGGCCCGCAACTGCTTCCTTCCGCCGCAGCGCCACGGGCGGGGTTAACCCGCAAACTGCGTGTACTGCTTCGCACCCGCCGGCCCGGAGCAGCCGGTGGGGGTATGGCCCACTCGCTCCCGACCACTCACCGTTCGAACCCGGAACCCCCTTCGTCATGATCCACGTCATCGCCATCATCACCACCCGGCCCGGCCAACGCGACACCGTGCTCGCGCACTTTCGCGCCAACGTGCCGGCGGTGCTCGCCGAGAACGGCTGCATCGAGTACGGGGCCACGGTCGACGCCGAGGGCGCGCCGCCGATCCAGACGAAGTTCGGCCCCGACACGTTCGTCGTGGTGGAGAAGTGGGCCGACTCGGCCGCGCTCGCCGCGCACGCCGCGGCACCGCACATGGCGGCCTATGCCGCGAAGACGCGCGAGTTTGTCGCCAGCCGCGTCATCCACGTGCTCGCGCCGACCTGAGCGGCTGCGGGCCCGGCCGCGCCCCGCCTGGAGCGCTGGCGCCCCTGGCCTCGCTAGCATGCAGGGCCATGAGCACCCCCTTCGAAACCCACGAGCCCGCCCGCGCCGACATCGAAGCCCGCCACGGGCCGCTGCTGCTGGAGTTCGGCAGCCCCACCTGCGGCCACTGCCGCCGCGCGCAGCCGCTGGTGGAGGAGGCGCTGGCCGCGTTTCCGGCCGTCCCTCACATCAAGGTGGCCGATGGACCCGGGCAGCCGCTCGGCCGCTCGTTCCGGGTGAAGTTGTGGCCGACGCTCGTGTTCCTGCGCGACGGCGTCGAGGTGGCGCGCGCGGTGCGGCCGCCTTCTTCGGCGGAGGTCAGTGCAGGATTGCAGCAGGTGTCGGGCGGGGCCGCCTGACACGCGGGGGCGCCATCCGGGCGCGCCCCTGAGCCGCACCCCGGAGCAGCTCCATCCCTGCAGCGATGCCCGGGTGGCGGTGGCGGAGCGGGCTCACGCCGCCGCCTGGAACCGCAGTGCGAGGCCGTTGTTGCAGTACCGCTTGCCGGTGGGCCGCGGGCCGTCGCCGAAGACATGCCCCTGGTGGCCGCCGCAGCGCGCGCAGTGGTACTCGGTGCGCGGCAGGATCAGCTTGTAGTCGGTCTTGGTGCCCAG
>JALHNL010000145.1 GCA_022843545.1 Phycisphaerales bacterium
GTGGCGGTCCCGGTGGCCCGCCCAGAGGCCAAGGCGGTGGTGGCGGTGGTGGTGGACCTCGCGGACAGGGCGGCCCGCCCCGCGGAGATCGGCGCGATCAGCGCGGACCACGCGGACCCGGACCCGGCCAGCCGGGCCCGCAGGCGCAGCAGGGCCAGCCGGGCCCGACGGGTGACAATCCCCCGCCGCGCGACCTCGACCGTGAGCGCACCAAAAAGCTCATCCCCCCCAGCCAGTTCCGCGAACAGCCCCCCGCGGGCGAAGCCCCGCCCCCGGGTCAATCCGCGAACTGACAAGACCAGCAGCGTGGGCGAGCGTTCATGCCTTTGACTTGGCCGCCGGCTCTCACCGAGGCGCGAAGTGCCCGCCCGGTCGTCGTGAACTCACCGAGTCGGTCGGGCTTGCCGGGCGAAGCCTTGGGCTTCGCCCGGCTCCTGTTCCCATCGTGCAGGGGACATCGGCTCCGACTGCGGTGACGCTCGACCCTGCCCAGGCGCAGCGGTCAGAAGTCGAAGTTGAGCCGGCCGCCCAGGATCACCGCCGTGTCCACCTCGGTCAGCGGCGAACTGATGACCTGCAGGTCAAACGTGAATCGCGCCGCCGGCGTGATCGCGCAGTTGTAATACGCCTCCACGCCCTGGCTGTGGTCTTCGATCTCCAGCGGCGACCGGAACAGCACGTTCTGAAGCCGCGTGTAGAAGTAGCCCACGCCGTAGGTGTCGTCGGCGCGGTCAAACACGCCGCGACCGCCCACGCCGACACTGACGGCCCACTCCGCCGGGTTGGTGTCCGAGTCGGCCAGGCCCGCACGGGCGAACAGGCCCACGCCCACCCGATCGGCCAGCCCGTCGCGCAGGTCGATCGGCCTGTCGCTGGGCTCCTGCACCCACAGATACTGCCAGCCGCTCCAGTACACGGCCCAGGTCTCATCCTCCGTCGGGAGCGAGAGCCCGTTGCCGCGCTCAAAGACGAAGCGGCTGCCGATCCGCGCGAAGTCCTGGTCGAACGAATAGAGCGCGCCCACGTTCATGCCGCCCGGCAGGTCGCCCAGGCGATACTTGAAGTCAACCTGGGTGGTCCAGGTCAGCCCGTCGTCCATCGTGCCGAAGCCGGAGGTGGTGGACGAGTCGGTCGTCGCGAAGACCAGGCTCGAGAGCGTGATGCCGCCGCCGGGGCCGTCGGGGATCGGCATCCAGATCAGCCCCCCGCCCAGCGTGCTGTAGGGCATCCGCAGCGCGGTTGCGGCGTTGAACAAGAAGTTCGCGTTCATGAACTGGGTCTTGCCCCGCCCCGACGCGAACTCGTTGGAGTCGCCGTCCAGCGTGTCGAACTTGCCGACCATGAGCCCGAACGTGGGCGCCAGAAACTGCGTGTACGACAGCGTCGTGATCGTGATCGGGATGTCCTCGTCCGCGGGCTGGGTGATCGGGAAGAACGCGTCGGCGTTCACCGGCAGCACCGCGCCCGACGAGGCGTTCACCGAGCGCCCGAACCGCGTCTCGGCCTTGAGCTGCACCAGCGCGCCCGGGATGATCTGCATCCTCATCAGGTCCAGGCTCAGCGAGTAGTCCAGCGCGCCGTTGTACCTCGCGCCCGTGTCAAGCCCGCCTTTCACCACGCTCTGCACTTCCTGCGTGAAGCTCATGTTGAACTGCACGCCCTTCTCCGCCAGCGCGGTGCGGTGACCCCACCAGTCCCCGGTCAGATACCGCCGCGTCAAGAGGTCCCCCGAGTAGTCCGGCACCGGCAGGATCCCCTCCGTCGGCTTCGCCTCCGGCGCCCCAACCGGCGCATCGCCAGCGGGCTCCGAAGGCGCGGCGGCGTCGGCCTGCGCCAGCGCCGAACTCGTGGAGCACAGCGTGAGCAACGCACAAAGCACAACGTTCGGCATGGGGGCGTCTCCAGAGAGTCGTGGTTCAGCGAACGCGGGCGGCGTCACCCGGGCACACCGCGAAAGACGCCCAGTATGCCCGCCGCGTCAGATCAAGTCAAACGACGGCGACTCACACCCCGCACGCCCGCGGGCGCAAACTGCCTAGTTGATTGCACCCACCCGCACTCGGGTTCTGCGGCGCTCAGCCGCGCGACACACCGAGCAACCACCCCCGCGCCCGGTTCTGCGCATGACTCAATGGGAGCACGCCGCGAGCGGAGGTGAACTACCGCGTCCCCACGCCCACCGCGTAATGCGCCAGCCCGTGATCGCGCAGGTTCGTCCGCAGGTAGAGGTTCCGCCCGTCGAACACCGCCGGCATGCCCTGAGGCGACAGCAGGTCCTTCACGCGGTCCCAGTTGGGGCTCTTGAACTCGTCCCAGTCGGTGGAGACCACCACCGCGTGCGCGCCCTCCAGCGCGGAGTAGAGATCGTCCACAATCGCGAACGACGGACCCAGTTCGGCCCGGGCGTTCTCGTTGGCCACCGGGTCATACGCCCGCACCCTGGCGCCGAAGCCCATCGCCTTGCGCATCAGCGTGATCGCGGGCGCCTCGCGGATGTCGTCGGTGTTGGGCTTGAAGGCGATGCCCCAGAAGGCGATGGTCTTGCCCGCCAGCCCGCCGTGGCCGCGGAAGTGCGTCTCGATCTTCTTGAAGAACCGGTCGCGCTGGAGCTGGTTCACCTGGTGAACGGCCTGGTTCATGAGCGGCGCCACGCCCGCCTTCTCGCCCATCATGATGCACGCGAGCGTGTCCTTGGGGAAGCACGACCCGCCGTAGCCCAGCCCGGGGTACAGGAACTGGTTGCCGATCCGCCGGTCGGAACACATCCCGTCGCGGACGCGGGCGATGTTGGCGCCGTACGCCTCGCAGAGGTTGGCGATCTCGTTGATGAAGGAGATCTTGCAGGCGAGCATGGCGTTGCTGGCGTACTTCACCATCTCGCTGGACAGGATGTCCATGACGAAGACGGGGTGCCCGTTGCGGACGAAGGGGTCGTACAGGTCGCGCATGCGGTCGCCGACGCTGTCCTTCTCGACGCCCACGACCACGCGGTCGGGCTTGTTGAAGTCCTCGATCGCGGCCCCTTCCTTGAGGAACTCCGGGTTGTTGGCCACCTCAAAGGGGATCGCGTCGCCCACGCGGGCGCGGATGCGCTCCTTCACCAAGAGCGTGGTGCCCACCGGCACCGTGCTCTTGACCACCACCACCTTGGGCGTCTGCTTGGGGCCGAGGCTCTTGAGCACGTCGCCCACCGCGTCGGCGGCGGCGAAGATGTACTTCAGGTCCGTGTGCCCGCGGTCGTCGCTGGGCGTGCCCACGCAGATGAAGATCATGTCCGCGTTCTTGTGGGCCTCCACCGCGTCGGTGGTGAACTTCAGCCGGCCCGCCGCGATGTTGCGGTGCATCAGCTCTTCGAGGCCGGGCTCGTAGATCGGGCTCTCGCCCTTGCGCAGCTTCTCGATCTTCCGCGCGTCCACGTCGAGGCACATCACCTCGTTGCCCGTGTTCGAAAGGCACACGCCCGTCACCAGCCCGACATAGCCCGTCCCCACCATCGACAGCCGCATGCGCCCTCCGATCTGCCCGTTTCTGACTGGCGGGGCCCGTTCCCGGCGGTGCCCCGGACAACAAAGAGTCGGCACCCGCAGTGCCGATTTAGCCCAAGAGCCGGCGCCGGGCGCCGACCCTTACGTAGACGCGGCACTGTAGCGGCGGGGCCCGCCCCCGGCCTTGCCGGACGCCCCAGTCCCCGGCGCGTTACCCTTCAGGCATGACCCGCACACTCGCCGTCGCCCTGTCCGCCGTCCTCCTGCCCGTCGCCGCGCTGCTCGCGATCGACACGGTCGTTCTCAAGAACGGGACCATGCTCGAGGGAGACGTGCAGTCGGTGGACCGACAGGAGGTCCGCATCACCTTCTTCGGCGGGCAGACCAACCTGCAGCGCAGCCAGGTAGCGGCTATCCACTTTGACAAGAACTCCGAGGACGTCCGCCGGTTGATGGTCCCCCCGACCACCCCTCCCAGCCCCCAGCCCGGCCCTCAACCCCCCAACGCGCCCGGAACGCCCCCCACCATCCCGCCGCTGCAGCCCGTCGCCCCGCCCACCGTCGCTCCGCAACTGGACGACCTGGGCGTGTGGAAGCAGTCGGGCAACCTCCGCGTGCGCATCACCAAGGCCCGCGTGGGCAACGTGAACGTCCGCGACTTCACCGGACGCGTCGTGCCCTCGCGCGAGACCGTTCTGGCCCTCGAGATGGAGGTGAACAACACCGGCGACCGGGCCCTGAAGTTCCGCGTCCCGCCCTTCGGCCAGCCCTTCACGCTCACTGACCCCATGGGCCGCACCGTCCTCCAGGAGTTCGTCAGCGGCGAGATCGTTGACGCGCTGCGCAGCGGCAACAACGTGGGCTCGGGCGAAACGCTCAGGCACCTCGAGGTCTTCGTCGTGCCCGTCCACATCCCGGGCGACGCCGGCGAGTACAAGGTCCGCCTCGACACCACTGTGTTCGGGCAGCGCGATCCCCTGGAGTTCAAACTGCTGCCGGGCACCATCGCCCGATGAACACACCGGGAAGGGCAATCCCGCCCGACCCGCCGCGTTGAACCCCGGCGACGTGAATGGCTGCCCACGACCCGGAACTCGAGCCCGGTGCGTCTGAACTCAGCGAGGCTGAGTTGTCGGCGTTGCTGCGCTCAGCCTCAACGGGCGATTCCCAAGCTTGGCGACAGATCCTGGACCTGTACGGCCGCCGAGTCTTCGCTCTGGCCAAGTCCCGCCTTAGGCGTTCGGATCTGGCTGAGGAAATCACCCAGTCCGTGTTTGTGACCGTGGCCACGAAGCTCCGCCCTGAGCCCTCTTTAGGGGGCATTGCAAGCAACATTGGCTACACCGAGCAGGGCAAGTTCGAAGCCTGGCTCTTCCGGATCGCCGTCAACCGCATCCGGGACGAGGTCCGCAAACTCCGGCGGCACGCCACCCCAACCGATCCCGAAGTTCTGAGCGACCTTGGGCATACTGACCGCAATACACCCGGGGGCAAGGGCGTTGAACTCCAGACGCAACTGGCCGCGCTGCGTGACGCGATGGAACGTCTGAGCGAGGCCGATCGGGAGATCATCGAACTTCGGCACCACGCCGGCATGTCCTTCGCGCAGATGGCCCAACTGCTGGGCGAACCCCTGGGGACCCTGCTCGCCCGTCACCACCGGGCGCTTCGCAAACTGAAGGGCGCGTTGAACCCGTCGGAGGCCGATCCCGAAAGCGAGTGAACCATGCCCCTGCCCGACCGCCACATCTCCGGCCCCAGCGACACCCCCGCGGACCTGCGCGACGTGGAAGCCTCGCTGTCGCGCCTGGCCCGCGCCGAGCGGCAGGCCGCCCCATTCAATCTCACCGATCGCCTCATGGACGCCACGGTGCGCTCGCTGCCCGAACCTCGCGGCGGCGCCCCGGCGCACGGGTCGGACCGCGCGATCGCGGGGATCATCCACCGCCTGCTCGCGCCGCGCATCCGCCTGGCCGCGGGCCTCATGCTGGCGGCGGGCGCCGCGCTGGTCATCTTCGCCGTCGTGCGCACCGGTTCGTCGGTTCCCGCCGCGCCGGGCACGGGCGGGCAGACCGTCGCCTCGGCGGACGCGCACGACGTGGACGCGATGCTCGCGGCGATCGAAGCGGTGGACGCGATCGCGGGCTCGTCATCGGTTGACGCGCTGATCGCGGAGGCCGACACGCTGGATTCGTCGCTGTTCAGCGACGTGCTGGATACCTCATGGAACGATGCCGAGTCGAACGGGGTGAGCCAATGACCACTCGCCACGCCGTGATCGGGCTGCTCACGCTGGTGATGGCCTCGGGCTCCGCCTGGGCTCAACCGCCCGAGCCGAGAGATCCCCCGCCGCCCCCGCGCGAGGGGCAACCCGACCGTGACCGCGGCCCGGGCCCCGACCGTGACCGCGAACGCGGCCCGCGCCGCCCG
>JALHNL010000146.1 GCA_022843545.1 Phycisphaerales bacterium
CCCCGCGAGAGCCGACGCTGGGCGAGCGCCCCTGGCAGCCCGACCCGGCCAACCGCGAGCCGGCGGCGGTGGCGGCGAGCCTGGCGCCCGACGGGCACCCGGCGCGGAAGGTGCTGGATGCGTACGGACGGTCATTGTCGGAGGCGGTGGGCGAAGTGATGCAGATGAGCGTGGACCTCAACCGGCTGGTGACCATGCCCCTGCCCGCGTCCAAGCCCCGGCTCAAGGAGCGGGTGGATCTGGCCGTGCTCCTCAAGCCCAAGGCGGAGGATCTGGAGCGGCGCTTGCGCGGGCCGCACCGGGATCTGCAGACGGCGCTGGAGGGCGCGGGTGTCGACGCGTTCTCGGCGGCGACCGTGTCGATGCGCTTCGCCGAGGGGATCGACGGTTTTGCGCGGATGGGCGCGGCGGGCGATCTGGCCCGGGCGGCGGACGCCACGATGGCGTTTCACCAGTTGCTGATCGACCACGCGGGCAAGTGGCAGGTGAACAGCCAAGGGACGATCAGCACGCGCGACCGCGACTTGAACAGCCAGATCTTCATGAAGCGGGCGGCGTTTGACCGCGAGGCGCAGCGGCTCATGGAGAGCGTGAACACACTCGGGGCCGGGGCCAAGGCGCCCGAGCCGACGAAGAAGTGACCGCGCACGTGCGGACTCTGTCCCTCTGTCCCTTCTTCCATCACTCCTTCGGCACGCGTGACGCGGCGGTGACCTCGTCGCCCTCGTTGAGGGAGACGATGCGGACGCCCTGCGTGCCTCTGCCGATGGTGCTGATGCTGGCGGCGGACATGCGGACGAGTTGCCCCTGCTTGGT
The DNA here is from genome assembly GCA_022843545.1 of Phycisphaerales bacterium. GTDB lineage: Bacteria > Planctomycetota > Phycisphaerae > Phycisphaerales > UBA1924 > JALHNL01. The sequence goes on from JALHNL010000146.1 coordinate 817, forward strand.
CCCGACGACGACGTCGTCATCATCGGTGACGCCCAGGCAGGCGACGGAGGGCCCGTTGCGCTGGCTGGTCTTGATGTCGCCGCGGCCCTTGCCGCCGCGAGACTGGCTGCGCATCTTGCCGGTCTCGGGCTGGACGCGGTACTCGTCGACGAGCGTGCGTTTGCCGTAGCCGTTGAGGGTGAGGGTGAGGACGGTCTGGGCGGGGTTGGCGGTGACGGGGTCGCCGTCGGCGTCCTTGATCATCGAGATCTTGACGACGCCGATGACGGAGTCGCCCTCGGCGAGCTCGATGCCCTTGACGCCGGCGGCGGTGCGGCCCATGACGCGGACGTCGTCCTCGGAGAAGCGGATGGCCTGGCCCTGGGCGGTGGCGAGGAGGAGGTCGTCGTTGCCGTCGGTGACGGTGACATCGAGCAGGTGGTCGCCTTCTTTGATGTCCACGGCGATGAGGCCGCCCTTGTGGACGTTGCGGTAGTCCTTGAGCGGAGTGCGCTTGACGATGCCGCCGACGGAGACGAAGGCGAGGTAGTCGCTGCCGGCCTCGAAGTTCTTGACGCTGAGGAAGGCGACGGCCTTCTCGCCGGGCTTGAACTCGAGGAGATTGACCAGCGGGCGGCCCTTGCTCTGGCGGGGCAGCTCGGGGAGCTCGAAGACCTTCATCTTGAAGACGCGGCCCGTGTCGGTGAAGACGAGCAGGTCGTCGTGCGTGCTGGCGGCCAGAACGTGCTCGATGTAGTCGTCTTCCTTGGCGGTGCCCGCGATGATGCCCTTGCCGCCGCGGCCCTGCTGCTTGTAGGTCTCCAGCGCGACGCGCTTGGCGTAGCCCTGGTGGCTGATGGTGACGGCCATGTCCTGAACGGGGATGAGGGCGGCGATGTTGAGGTCTTCGCCCTCGGCCTCCTGGATCTCGGTGGCGCGGCGCGAGGGGAAGCGCTGCTTCATCTGCTCGCAGTCGGCCTTGATCATGTCCAGCACCATCTGGGGCGTGGCGAGGATCTTCTCGTAATGCTCGATCTGCTCGACCAGCGCCCGGTAGTCGGCGGCGAGCTTCTCGATCTCCAGCGCGGTGAGCTGGATCAGCCGCATGTTGCCGATGCTCTCGGCCTGCATGCGGGTGAGCAGCACGCCGCCCGCGGCGTCGGCGGCGCGGATGAACGAGAGCAGGCGCGTCGGGATCTTGGGGGCCAGCGGGTGGCCCTCGGGGATGCGGAACCGGCGCGACATGAGGGCCTCGATGGCCTCCTGGCGCGAGCGGCTGGCGCGGATGAGGCGGATGACCTCGTCGATGTCGCACACCGCGTAGATCAGGCCTTCCAGCAGGTGGGCCTTCTTGCGGGCCTCGTTCAGCAGGTGGGTGGTGCGACGGCGGATGACCTCGACGCGGTGGTCGATGTAGCAGCGGATCATCTCGCGCAGGCTCAGCGTGCGCGGCTGGCGGTTGACCAGCGCGATGTTCTGCATGCTGAAGGTCTGCTGCAGCGGGGTGTACTCGTACAGCTGCTTCTCGACCACGCCCGCGTCGGCGCCCTTCTTCAGCTCGATCACCACGCGCACGGGGCTCTTGGCGTTGCTCTCGTTGCGGGCGTCGGCGATGTCGGTGATCTTGTCCTCTTCGATCGCGGTCTTGATGCGCTCGATGAGCGTCTCGAGCGTGAGGTTGAAGGGGATCTGCTCGATGATGATCTGCTCGCGGTCCTTGGCCCCGTCCAGCGGCTCAACGCGCACGCGCCCGCGGACCGTCACCTTGCCCCGGCCCGACTCGTACGCCTCGATGATCCCGCGGCGGCCCAGCAGGATGCCCCCCGTGGGGAAGTCCGGGCCCTTGATGCCGTGGCGGACCAGTTTGCCGCTTTCGTCCTTCACGTCCTGCATCAGGTCCAGCAGCGCGATGTCGGGCTGGTCGATCACGCGGATGATGCTGTCGAAGACCTCAACGGGATTGTTCGGGGCCAGGCTGGTGGCCATGCCCACCGCGATGCCCACGCCGCCGTTGATCATCAGGTTCGGGAACTTGCCCGGCAGGACGGTGGGCTCCATGAGCCGATCGTCGTAGTTGGGCTGCATGTCGACGGTGTCGAGGGCCAGGTCGTCGAGCATGTCCACCGCGGCCTGCGTCATGCGGGCTTCGGTGTAACGCATGGCGGCGGGCGGGTCGGGGGCGATGGAGCCGAAGTTGCCCTGCGGGTCGATGAGGGTCTGGCGCATGCGCCAGTTCTGGCCCATGTTCACGAGGGTGGGGTAGATGACCGCCTCGCCGTGCGGGTGGTAGTTGCCGGAGGTGTCGCCGCAGATCTTGGCGCACTTGAGGTGCTTTTTGCCGGGGTACAGCCGCAGGTCGTTCATGGCGACCAGCACGCGGCGCTGCGAGGGCTTGAGCCCGTCACGGACGTCGGGCAGGGCCCGGTCCATGATCGTGCTCATGGCGTACGTGAGGTACGAGTCCTGCAGTTCGCGCTCGATCTGCAGGTCGATGACGCGCCCGCCGGAAGGGGGCGGCGTGGGGCTGGCAGCGTCGGCGGGAGTGGGGTCGTTGGGAGTGGCCATCCGGGCGTCCGTGCGGGTGTGGAGGGCGGGGGGAACTGGCGACCCGGATTATAGCGGCGGGAGGGGGTTTTGGGCGGGTTTTGCGGGGGTGTCGGTAGTGGGGTTGGGCGACGAATCGTGCGTGGTCAGGTCTGCAAAACCCCCGTCTTGAACGGCCTTGAGTAGTCCCACCCCTGCTGCGCCGCGTCGAGTGCCGCGATGAGTTCGTCGCGGGTCTTGTGGGGTTCGATGAGGCGGTCGACCCAGCCGCGGGCGGCGCCGTGGTAGATGGACTGCTGCTCGTTGTAGGAAGCGCGGACGGCGTCGAGGATGGCCTTGTGGGTGGCCTCGTCGATCTTCTCGCCCTTGCGCTCGCGCGAGCGTTCCTCGATCATCGCGAGCGTGCCGCTGGCCTGGGCGGCGCCCATGACGGCGCAGCGGGCCCCGGGCCAGGCGAAGGAGATGAACTGGTCAAAGGCACGCCCGCACATGGCGTAGTTGCCCGCGCCGTAACTGCCGCCGGTGATGACGACGATCTTGGGCACCACGCAGTTGGACATGGCGTTGACCATCTTGGCGCCGGCGCGGATGATCCCGCCCTGCTCGCTGTCGCGCCCGACCATGAACCCCGTCGTGTCGTGGAAGAAAATGAGCGGGACCTTGCGCTGGTTGCAGTCCATGATGAACCGCGCGGCCTTGTCGGCACTGTCGTCGTAGATGACGCCGGGCATCTGGGTCGCCTTGCTGGGGCCGGCCTTGCCGCCGGGCATGGTCCTCTGCACCATCTTGCGCTGGTTGGCGACGATGCCCACGGCGTGACCGCCGACGGAGGCGTAGCCGCAGACCAGGGACTGGCCGTACTCGGCCTTGTACTCGTCGAAGTCGGGGGCGAGGGAGGTGTGCCCGTGGTCGTTGGGGACGGCGCGGGCGTCGACGATGCAGGCGATGAGATCGCGGGCGTCGAACTGGGCGCCGGGTTTGTCGGAGAACACGGAGTAGATGTGCTCGCCCTGTTGGAACGGCGGAGCCTGCAGCGCGGCGCCGCAGGAGGCCCCGGCGGCGGCGAGCGCTCCGGACTTGATGAGTTGATCGATGGCGGCCTTCACCGCTTTGTCGCGGGCGCCGTCCGCGCCCAGCGCTTGGTCAGAGGGCGAGATGACGTTGTACTTCTCCACCAACGATCGGACCCGCGCGAGGCACGCCTCATCATCCTTCTCGCGGAAGTCGATCGTGCCGCTGATCTGCGCGTGCATCTTGGCCCCGCCGAGTTCTTCGTCGGTCACGTCCTGCCCGATCGCGGCCTTCACCAGGGCCTGGCCCGCGAGGTAGAGCCCGCTGCCCTCGGTCATCAGCAGCGTGTCGCACAGCACGGGCAGATAGCCGCCGCCGGCGACGCAGAAGCCCATGATCGCGGCGATCTGGGGGATGCCCTCGGCGCTGATCACCGCGTTGTTGCGGAAGATGCGCCCGAAGTCGTCGGTGTCGGGGAAGACGTCCTCTTGCAGAGGCAGGAAGACGCCCGCGCTGTCCACGAGGTAGATCAGCGGCAGGCGGGCCATCTGCGCGATGGTCTGGGCCCGGATGATCTTCTTGCAGGTCATGGGGAAGAACGCGCCGGCCTTCACGGTCGCGTCGTTTGCGATGATCATGCAGCGTCGCCCGTGCACCACGCCGATGCCCGTGACCACGCCGGCGGAGGGGGCCCCGCCGTGTTCCTCGTACATGGCGTGGGCCGCCCAGAGGCCCAGTTCCTGGAAGGTCGAGCCCTCGTCGATGAGTTTGGCGACGCGTTCGCGGGCGGTGAGGCGGCCTTTCTCGTGCTGGCGGGCGATGGCGGACTTGCCGCCGCCCAGTTTGATCTTCGCCTCGCCGGCGAGCATCTGGGCGGTGAGGTCGCGCAGAGTGGGGGGATTGGGGGCGGTGCTGGGGGCGTGGGCGGAGGGCGCGGGCGTGGTCATGGGATCGAGGATAGGGGAATGCGTGGCGAACGGAAGCGAC
>JALHNL010000147.1 GCA_022843545.1 Phycisphaerales bacterium
TGCCCCTACCCCGTTGCCCCCATCCTGATCGCGGCCTATCCTCTGGGCCCGGCCGGGTGAAGGGCGAGCGGTTGTGGCTCGTTGATCCGGACCGGCCTTATTCAGGAACGATGCTGGTATGGCTCACTCCCTGTCCGCCGAGAAGCGCATCCGTCAGAACGTCGCCGCCAACGAGCGCAATCGCTGGCGCCTCCGCACGATGCGTGACGCCGTGAAGGCGTTCAACGACAAGATCGCCCACGGCACGCTCGACGAGGCCACCAAGGCCTTCCGCGATGCCAGCAAGGTCGTGGACCGCACGGCCGCCAAGGGCGTGATCCACAAGAACCAGGCCGCTCGCCGCAAGAGCCGCATGAGCTCCCGCCTCAAGGCCCGCAAGGCTTCGGGCGTGGTCGGCGTTCCGCCCAAGAAGTAACCCGGGCGGGTCGGCTGCCCAGATATTCGCATGACTTTCCGCCGGACCCCCGCGAGATCGCGGGGGTCTGGTTGTTTTTGGCGGCTGCTGACGGGCCGAGAGGCGGGCGGGCGGGTCGGCGACACCCGCGGCGCTAAACGCGGAAGATCGCGCCGAGTTTGCGGCCCATGAGCACGCTGGCGCCCACCAGCGTGACGGTGAGCAGGGCCATGCCCCACACGCCCATCGCGCTGGCCACGTACGGCCCGTCGGCCAAGCGCATGGTGAACGAGAGGATCGCCTTGGTGATCGGGTAGTGCTCCTGGCGCTGGGCCAGGATGAGGCTGTCGCTGACCTCGAGCATGGCGAAGGAGAAGGCCAGGAGCGCGCCCGCGATGAGGTTGGCGGCGATGAGCGGGACGATGATCCGCCGGATGGCGGTGAACCGGCTGGCGCCCAGGTTCAGGGCGGCTTCTTCCATCTGCCCGCTGGTCTGCTGGAGCCCCGCGACGGTGGCGCGGACGATGTAAGGCAGGCGGCGGATGGCGTAGGCGAGGATCAAGAGCGGGAAGGGGTTGGGCTGGGCGCCCAGCACCGAGGCGAAGCCCTCCAGCGGGTCGCCCTTGCCCAGCGGCCAGTTCAAGGACATCGCCACGTAGCCAAAGGCCATGACCAGCCCCGGCACGGCGAGGGGCAGCATGCACAGGGCGTCGAGGAGCCAGCGCCCGCGGATGGTGGTGCGGACGATCAGGTAACCCACCAAGACGCCGATGACGAGGTTGATGGCGACCGCCGCGGAAGAGAGCAGCAGCGAGTTCTGGATGGAACTGAAGGCGTCGGGATGGGTGAGGGCTTCCTTGAAGTGGGCCCCGGTGAAGGCGGCGGGGAGGACGGATTCGTACCACGAACCGGGCACGGCCAGGGCGGTGAGGATGACGCCCGCGTGGGGGAGCAGGGCCAAGCCCGTGACCAGGGCGAAGAGCCCGGTGACGGCCCAGCCCGCGAGCCCGGGGAGGGTGGTTTCCTGAGAGGCGCGGGAGGCCTTGGCGTACATGGCGTAGGCCTTGCCGCCGAGGGTCAATCGCCCGACGATGTAGATCGAGACGGCGATGACGAGCATGACGAGGGTGAGGGCGTAGGGCTGGGCGGAGGCCTCGACGTCTTTGAGCCCGTTGAAGACCTGGACGGGGGTGACCTCGCGGTAGTCGAAGACCAGGGGCGTGCCCAGTTCGGTGAATGACCAGATGAAGACGATCGTGCCCCCGGCGAACAGGCCCGGGCGGATGAGCGGGAGGGTGATGCGGAAGAACCGCTTGAAGAACCCGGCCCCCAGGTTCTCCGCGGCCTCGTCGAGCGCGGGGTCGAGGTTGGCGAGGGCGGCGGTGGCGTTGAGGTAGATGATCGGGTAGAGCGAGAAGGCCTGGAGGGTGACGACGCCCCAGAACTTGGCATCGCCGATGAGGTCCATGTTGGTGCCGAGCAGGGCGTTGAGCGCGCCGGACTGGCCCAGGATCATCTTGACGCCGATGGCCCCCACGAACGGCGGCAGGATCATGGGCACCAGGACCAGGGCGGAGAAGAGCCCCTTGAGGGGGAACTTGCACCGGACCGAGAGCACCGCCAGCGGCAGGGCGATGATGATCGTGAGCACCGTGGTGGTGGCGGCCACCGTGAGCGAGTTGAGCAGGCCTGACAGCGTGGAGGGATTCTGGAAGACCAGGGCCAGGTTGGCGAGCGTGAAGCCCGACTTGCTGGCGACGTCGTCGTAGAACGCGCCGCGGAGGGTGAGCGCGATGGGGTAGAGCAGCAGCACGCCCAGCACGAGCAGCAAGCCGGACAGGAGCAGGTAGTTGGAGAGCCGCTGGGACCGGGGCATGGGCGGAGTGTAACCGCGGGCGGGGTGATCATCCCGGGCCGTGGCGCGATCCTGGCGATCAGCGGCGGGGCCGCGCGGGCCCACCCCCGCTAACCTCGCCCATGTCCGGCGCGGTGACCATCCCGGCCCCGGTGGCGGCGCTCCTCAAGCAGGCCCTCGCCCATGCGGCGGCGAAGCGGCCCGGCCTGGGCGTGGAGAGTCTGGCCGCCGCGAGCATCGTGGACATCCAGCAGTTCCAGCAGAAGTTCCTGGCGACGGCGACCACCGCCGGGGTTCTGGCGGACCTGTACGCCCAGGTGGCGGGCGTGGGCCCCGCGCCGGCATTACCCGAGCGGGCGGCCCCGGGCCGGCCAGTGCGGGTGGCGTATGTGCTCTTCCAGATCGCCCCCGGGCAGGCGGCCAGCCGGCGCGTGCTGAACCTGCTGCGGCATCACGACCGGGGCGTGGTCGAGCCGGTGGTGATGGTGACCGAGGACCTGTGCCGGCGGTCGCCCGCGACGACGGTCCTGAGTCTGCCCGACGACCCCTCCACGGTGACCGGGGCGGCGATCCTGAGCGCGATGCGCGAGACGGGCGCGGCGGTGGAGATCATCGAGCCTGCGGGCACGCAATTGGAAGCGGGCGAGCGCGCCGCGAGGCGTCTGCGCGACCTGGGCGTGGACGTGGCGGTGTACCTGGGCAGCCCGGCGACGGCGGTGCAGGCGGTGTGCGCGATGCGCCGCGGGGCCGCGGTGCAGGTGAACCTGAACATCGGGGTGCCACTGCTGGTGCCGGGCATCGACGCGGTGGTGTACACCAACCCGCGGCGTCGCGAGAGCGACACGCCGGAGGTGGCGCGCCGCGGCGTGCGCGTGCTGGGCGTGGAGTGCAGCGGGTGCGACGCGCTGGCGGCCTCCAGGGCGCGGCCCGTGAGCCGGGCGGAGCTGGGCGTGCCCGAGGGCGCGGTACTGGCGGTGACGGCCTCCAACAAGCTGGGCGTGCGGGTGAGTGACGGCAGCTTCGCGACCGATCTGGCGCGGTTTCTGATGGAGAACCCCGGCGTGTGGTGGGCGGGCATCGGCAAGGCCGAGCCGATGAGCGCGTGGACGCCCTTGCGCGAGGCGGGGGTGATGGGGCGTGTGGTGCTGACGGGGCCTTTGGCGGACATCAAGCCCGTGCTGCGCTGCGCGGACTTGTATCTGAACGAGTACCCCGAGGGCGGGTACAACACGGTGGTGGAGGCGATGGCCGCGGGGTGCGCGACGGTGGCGTGGGACTCGGGCGATCGGCACTGCGAGAGCGCGGGCGTGCAGATGGTGGGGGGCACGGGCGGGGCGGCGGGCACGCTCGCGGAGTACTGGCTGCTGGCCTCGCGCTGGGCGCGCGACGCGGGGGCGCGCCGGGCTGTGGTCGAGGCGCAGCGCGAACGGGCGATCACGCGGTTCGACTACACCGCGGTGTGCCGGCAGTATGAGCGGTTCTGGACGGAACTGGCCGGCGGCGCGGGCTGAGGCCCCCGGGCTCGCGGCGGTTACCAGGAACTGCGCAGCTCGCCGACCACGTCGCGGGCCAGGCGCTGGATGGCGGCGTTCTCGCCCACGGCCAGCCGCTCGCGGTACTCGCCCGCGGGCACGAAGTTCTCGCTGGCGCGGAAGCCGCGACGGGCGACGAGCGCGCGGCCCGTGCGGTTGTCTCTCCACTCGAACTCGACGGTGATCTCCACCGCCTGGGTCTCGACCAGGCCCGTGTCTCGCCCGGTGGTGATGCGGCGCAGTTCAACCGACACGATCCGCCCGGTCAGCGAGGTCTGGGCGGCTTCGGGGTCGGTGACGCGCCAGGGCGTGGCCCGCTGGATCTCGGAGGTGATCGCGGCGGTGAGCTCGGCCTCCAGGCCGTAGGAATAGGTGTCGTTCTTCCACATCGGCACCGAGACGGACCGGATGTCCTCGCGGTAACTGGGCGAGAAGGAGTAACCCTCGCGCGGGTTGCTGGAGCACCCGCCGGCGCACCACGCCAGGCTCAGCGCCGCGGCCATGCACGCGACCGTCATCACGCGACCGATCATCGGGTTTCTCCGCTGGTGTCCGGGGCCGGGGCGGGTGCGGGCTCGGGCGGGGGCTCCGCCACGGGCGCCGCCGGGGGGCCGCCGCGATCCAGTTTGATCCATCCCTGCGCTTCCATGATCTTGAGGGCCTGGCCCGCCGCGGCCGACTGAGGGTGGCTCTTGAGCAGGCGGCGCATGGTGAGGCGGGCGGCGACGGCGTCGCCCCGCTGGAGGTACCAGTTGGCGACTTCGAGCTGCTGCTGCCCGGCGGACTCATCGATGCGGGCGAGCAGGGCCTCGTCGAGCCCGGCTTCCTCGGCGCTGGCGGGGTAGAGGGCCATGTAGCGCCGGATGAGCACGCGCGAGTCGAGCAGGGCCGAGCCGTCGTAGGCCGGGCCCTTGAACCGTCCGATGTTGCTGTACACCTGGCGCTGCAGGGCCTTGTTGCGATAGGCGGAGTTGGGGTAGTTCTTGAGGAACAGTTCGTACGCGTCGGCGGCGAGCGACAGGTCGTGGTTGCGGTAGTAGTGATCGGCGAGCTCGATACCGGCCTGCTCGGCGAGGCGCGAGCCGGGCATGCGTTCCTGCACGCGGATGAGCAGCTCGACGCCGGCGTCGGTGCCGTCGATGAACCGCATCCCCAGCCACTTGCGCTTCATGCCGCGGACGTAGGCGGTGGCGATCTCGAGCTCGCGCTCCACGGCCTTGACGAACTCGGGCGAGCCGGGGAACTGGCGGATGAGCGACTCGTAGTCGTAGAGCGCCTGGTACTCGTCGCCGCTGGCGCTGATCGCATCGCCGCGGAGCAGGTAGGCCTGGGGCAAGTAGGGGCTCTCACCGCGGGCGTTGGCGGTGATCCACGGGTCGAGCTTGGCCTTGGCCTCCGCGAACTGGCCGGCGGCGATGAGTTCGCGCACCTCGGCCATGAGCGTGGCGTCGGGCCCGGTGTCTTCGGGCGCGGCCTGAGCCCACTGGCCGCCGGCGTCGAGCACCATGGGTGCGCGCG
>JALHNL010000148.1 GCA_022843545.1 Phycisphaerales bacterium
TGTTGAGCCCCGACCAGCAGGCGGCTCTGCAGCACCTCAAGGCCAACCGGCACTGGGAAGTCCCCACGGAGTACAAGGTGCTGCAACTGTCCCAGGCGCAGTGGATCGCGCTGCGCCGAGCGATCCCGGGTTCTGTTCCACAGCCGGATGTCGCTCCGGATGCCCTGTCTCCAGAACCTGCTGCCGCAACAGCCACCGCGGCCCCGTCCGCGCTGCTAGAACTCGGGCTGGAAACTCCGGCGGTTCAGGCCGCTCGTTCGGGACTCGCCAATCGCGCCGAGATCGAGGCCCGCTGGCGTGCGGCCATGACGAATTGATCATTTCCCCCTTGACAAGACGGTGTAGACATTTGAAGCGTGGTCCTTCACGCCTTCCGGTGGATAGCCGGTGGATGATCGGGGTGGCTGCAACGAAAACACAAAGATCTCTTAACAAAGCTCCGCATATCTTTCAGCAGAGCCCCCGGTCGAGCTGAAGGGTCTCTGACCAAGGGGCTGGCAGCTGAAAGGTGGTTTGCTCATGTGTCCATCTTCTGGGCAGCCCGGTGCTTGTTGGGACATCATGAGGCGAGCGAATTGGCCGGTCAGCGAAGTTCGCCAATCGCCACACGGCCGCAGTTCTCGCGTGCGCGGGCACGCGTGCCAGGCAAGCGGTGCGTCTCATTGAGTACGCGGGTCATTGCTCAGCCGGGCGACTCCAGAAGCCACAACTGAGTACGTGCCAGGTGGGTATCGGCGGCTTCGCTAGTGCTATTCGCGGCGAGTGCTTCTACTTTCGTCACAAGTGGCCGCGAGCACGCCGCCGCTCCAGCAGCTGGTTCATGCTCACCCGTACCTTGGCGCGCTTTGGCTCGCCCGCCTGAGCCGGAAGCTGCACCCCCACCATCGATGCCGCTACAAAGGCGCCCACGAGACAGTCCCACCAGTGATTGTCGAGCCCTACGCCGCGGGGTCGCCATTCGTCGATCTCCCGCCCCCCGGCGTTCAGGGCCTTGACGCGGGTCGGTGCTTCAGCGGCGCAGTGATCCGCGAGCATCCGATGGTCGGCCGCTCGGCCGTCAATGCCCATGCCGAAGAGCCGAAGGCACCCCGCTGCCCCGGCGGCGGTCGCAAAGCGGCTCGCGACGAACGACTTCCAGAAGTTGGCGTCAAACGTGACGTGCCGGACCAGCCGGTGCCGCTGCGGAACGGGCATCACCCAGTTCAGCCCGTACCGCTCCCCGGGCTTGCGGGTGTACTGGCCGATAGGCGTGTGCGCGGCGCTGACGTACCGGGCGTGGCTCGGCACAAGGCGGCCCTTCACCCCGGCCTCGCGGCACACCGCGTACACCGTCTCGGTCGAAGCGCCCCAGTTGGCGTCGATCAGGACTCGCTCAGGGGTGAGCTCCAGTCCGTCCTCTCGGGTGTACGGAGTCGCTTCAAGCCGCCGCACCAGCCGCTTGAGCCCAGCGTAGAGCTCGGCCTCGAGACCGGAGCTCTTCTGTACCTCGCTGGATGACCGTAGCGGCCTAGGCAAGTCACGAAGCGTGAAGTACGCGACCGGCTGCTCGGGCTCAGTTCCATAGTCCACGACGCACGCGGTGAAGTCGTCGGCCACCGCGAGCACCAGATAGAACAGGGCATCGGCCTGCACGTCGACCATCGCGACCACGCGGCTCGCCCACAGCGGGCAGACCCTGCGCTTCAGCGGCAGGACGCGGTCAGGATCGAGCACCTGCGGGGCCGTGATGCCCACGGAGGCGAGCCCCGCGTCCTCCCGGATCGGCTCGTTCTGGTACTCGGCGAAGAACGCCCGCTCATCCTGCAGCCGCAGGTTCATCGCGTGCTGAACCGCCGACAGCTCGTCGTGGTTGTGCCGCGCGGGCCAAGCGGGGCGAGCCCCCTCGTCCATCGCCGAACGGTGCTGCCGGTAGAACTCGGTGGCCGTGGCAAAGCTCTGATCGGATCGCAGACCGTCGGCCCTGAGCTTGGCGTAGCGATCCCACAGTTCGGTGTTCGTGGGCCACTCGTACATCAGCTTTGTGCGCTCGCCCGTCCAGTGCGGGTGCCGCTGAGCGTCGAGCAGCCGATCGGCGAGATCGTCCTGATGGACCACGGTGAGGGTCATGAGGCCAGCGATCTTCCTGCCCGGCCCGGCGAGGCCGAGAATGGCCCCGGCCAGGATCCGCTCGCGGTTGGCGCACTGCGACGGTGACCGTGCGCTCTCGTCAGTCTGCGGGTCGTCGATGAGCACCAGCGACGGGCGCACCGACGCGCCGTCGGCACGTTTGTGCTTCATGCCGCGGATTCGACCGGTGAGCCCGGCGACGCGGATAACCCCGCCCGACGCGGGCGATCCCTGGATCGACGGCAGCACGATCTCCCGCGCCGTCCAGCCGATGAGCGTGGGGATCCCGCCGCAGAGCTGCCCAGAAGCCCGCTGGTGGATGCCCTCGAGTGAGCGGATGGGATGGCAGACCTCTGGGAAGTCGGCGGCCAGCGCGTCGTTGGCCTCAAGCTCCGCCTTCATGGACTCGAGCATCGAGCTGGCGTGCTCCTCGTCGGAGCCGATAAGCGCCACGAAGTCGCGGTGCCCGTACAACAGTGCCCAGAGGCACGCGGTTTCGCACAGGCTGGTCTTCCCGGATCCGCGGGGCATGGCCATCGCGAACAGCCCGCCCTCCAGCACCGCCCGCTCGATCCGCGCGATCACCTTCAGATGATCGGTGGACCAGGGCAGATGGAACACGCGCGGGAAGTAGACATCGCAGAACGTCTGGAAGCTGCGGCTCGCACGCCGCTTCCGATCAGGGTCGACGACCGCCGGGAGCGGTCCCACATCTCGCCCCAGCCTCGAGAGCAGTTCCGCACGCGAGCGGGCCCGCTCCTTCATCGCCTCATAGCCCGTGAGCCCCACCCCCTCCCCGGGCGTGCGGGCCGCCTCGGCCAGCGCCTCGTGCCGCGTCGTCACCAGCCACGCGACGTAGCGGAACAGGTCGACCTTGCCAGCGTCACCATCCGCCGCCACACGGAAACCCGCGCGCGTGCGATGCCGGTGGAGCTGCCGCTCGCTGATGACCTCGCCCAGCGGCGTGCTGTTGAGCAGCCGCACGAGTTCGCCGGGCCGGAGTTGGCGCGGGTCAATCGCCACCGGCACCCCCCACAGACATCTCCTTCACGAGCCACGCGGCGTAGTGGACGAGGTTAATCGTGCCGTTCGCGTTCGTCGGCGCGCCCGCGTCGATGTCGGCGCGGAGCATCTCCTCGGTGACGGGCTTGCCCCCGATCCGCGAGAGCACGCGGGCGGCGTCCGCGACGCCAAGCGCGGCGGGGTTGAGCCGGGACATTCCCTGTCCCGACCCGCCGTGGGGCTCGGGACTAGGCGCGTGTTCGGGAGTCATCGCGGACCTCCCTCGCGAACTTGCCCACATCGCGGACGCAGTTGCCCACATGTCGCGGATTCATCGAGAAATGCGGGCCGAACGCCTTGCCTGTTCCCCATCAGCCGGCCAATGTGTGTCACACGCGAGCGGGAAGAACGAACCCCCCGCACGCGACGGAGAGCACGAAGATGGACGCGACCACGAAGACCACGATCGACCTCACCAAGACCCTGGCCAAGGCCGGGTTCCGAATCCCCGCCATCGAACTCCACACGCCCGACGGACGCTGCTGGAACATCGCCACGGTCCCCGCCGGTCGCGGACGGCACCTCGACGGCCACTGGGGACCACGCCCCGGAGCGCTCGGCGGCTTCCGCCTCTTCGAGATCGACCGCGAGAACGAGGACGCCCCCAACGAGCACGACGCGATCGACGGCGATACCTGGACCGCCGACGAACTGATCGACTACCTCCGGGCGGTCGGCCAGCCCAAAGACACGACGAGTTGGGACCGCCCCAGCGACAACCGCCCGACGACCTGAAGCCCGCGTAATGCGGGCTTCGCTGTTTACCAGAGACCACCAGCACCCCCGACCCCAAGGAGCACGACCATGACGAAGCGCACCCCCAAGACCACGAAGCCAGAACCGACCGCCGCCGAGACGTACGCCGCCCGGCAGAACGACATCGCCCGCCTGATGGACGTGCTGCAGATGGAGCTCGACAAGCACGCCGAAGCCGCCAAGGCCGACCCGTGGAACTGGGGCCGGACGGGTGACCTCGGAAAGGTCCGCAGCGACCTGATCGATCTGGTCGGATTCATGAGCGGGATGGACCGCGAGCACGTCGAGGCCTTCCTGAACGACGCCGAGTAACCAGAACCACCAACCGCAAGGAGCCACGCCATGACCATCAAGACGATCGTGATCGAGGGCATCGACCAAGACATCACCATCCGCCGCACCGACCGCGGCGCGGAAGTGACCATCGCACAGCACACCCGGCGAGCGGGCAGGCAGGACATCTGCATCGCGCACATCGCCCGCAACGAGGACCGCGAGAGCCGCTACGCGAAAGCCACCGAGGTCGCCAAGGTGGTCTACGGGACCGATCGACTGGGCCGGGCCGCTGCCACCAACTCGATGGTCCACGAAGTGCTCACCGAGATGGAGCGCGTCGCGGGCTGCTGACAGACCCCACGCGGCGTCGCGGGGAACCGCGACGACCACGCTTCCACGCCGCAGCGTGCGGCGGGATTCCGCACGACACAGAAGGAGTTCGAAATGGCACGCAAAGGCACGATCAAGAACATGGGCAAGGTCCAGCGCGAGATGGGCGACGCCCGCAAGGCCCGCGCGGCGGCGA
>JALHNL010000149.1 GCA_022843545.1 Phycisphaerales bacterium
CGCGCCCGCAACCCCCTCCGCCGCGCCCGCGGGCGAAGGCGCCGAGGTCGTGTTGCGCGGGGCCGGGGTGGGCGCGTTCATGAGACCACCCTCACGATGACTTCGAGCACCACCGCGCACAGCAGCAGCGGGAGATGGATGATGGACCCGAAGAAGACCGCGCGGGCGCGGGGGCGGGTGCGGTCGATCGCGAAGAAGACGCACTGGCCGATGAAGATCGCGCCGGTGATCACCGCCACCGAGCCGTAGAGCCAGCCCAGCCGGTCGGGCATGAGCCACACGGGCAGCAGGGTGAGCGGGAGCAGGATCACCGCGTTGACGAGCGAGAGCCAGGCGGTGGCCAGACCGCGCGGGTCGATGAGCGCGAGCACCTTGTGCCCCCCGCGCTGGTAGTCCTCGCGGTGCATCCACGCGATGGCCAGGAAGTGGGGGATCTGCCAGATGAACATGAGCGCAAAGAGCGACCACCCGCGCGGATCAAGCATCGAGCCCAGCGCCGCCGCGCTCATCGGCTCGTTCAGCGACAGCGCGGCGCAGTACCCGATCATCGGCGGCAGCGCGCCCGGCACCGCGCCGATGAGCGTCGCCCACGCCGTCACGGGCTTGAGCGGGGTGTAGAGCAGGACATACGACAGGATCGTCGCGGCCGACACGATCGCGGGCGCGGGCCCGCACAGGGCCAGCAGCAGCCCGACACCCGACAGCGAGAAGACCACGCCCGCCAGGAGCGCGTGGGCCGGGGCGATCACCCCTGAGGGGATGGGCCGCCGGGCGGTACGGTGCATGAGCAGGTCGCGGTCGCGCTCCCACCACATGTTCAGGGCGTTGGCGCCCGCCGCCGAAAGGGCCGTGCCCGCCACGCACCCCAGCGCCGAGATGAGCAGGGCGGCGGTCGTCCACGCCTGCCCGAACAGCCCCAGCACAAACCCGATCGCCGCGGTGATGCACACCAGCCGGGTGATCCCCGGCTTGGCGAGTTCCCAGAACGCCCCGGGCGAAAGCGTCCGCGGCTCGACCCTCACCGCATCCGCTGCGAGCGCGGCGGGGGCCGGTGAGGGGGGTGAGGTGGACGGAGACGGGCTGACAGGGGCCATGGTCACAGGGGTAAACGGAGGGTAGGAGCCGGCCTCGCCCTTGGCGGGCGGGACGGGATCGGGTAGGCTGGAGTGATGAAGCTCAACCCGCTGGACCCCATCAACCTCTGGAAGTGGATCAACGACAACAAGGAGGCCATGCGCCCGCCGGTCGGGTGCAAGACGATCTGGCCCGGGCAGGACTTCATCGTCTTCGTCTCCCAGGGCCCCAACACCCGCAACGACTACCACGTCAACCCCACCGAGGAGTGGTTCCTCCAGCTCAAGGGCGACGCGTACGTCAAGATCATCGAGAACGGCAAGAGCCGCAACGTGATCCTGCGCGAGGGCGAGTCGTTCCTCATCCCCGCGTGGGTGCCCCACAGCCCGCAGCGTCCCGCCGGGACGATCGGCCTGGTGGTGGAGTACAAGCGCCCGCCGGGCCAGAAGGACGCGCTGCGGTTCTACTGCGAGCAGTGCCACACGCTGGTGTACGAAGAGCACTGGGAGCTGGCCAACATCGACCTGGACCTCGCCCGAATCATGCACAACTTCTGGGGCGGGCCCGAGGCCCGGCGGACGTGCCCCAGCTGCGGCAAGGTCATCGTCAAGGCGGGCGACGCGAAGCTCCCGGTGTAGCCCATGGACGCCCTCCACGCCGCGGCCGTCGCGATCACGAAGGCCCGGCGGATCGCCGTGCTTACCGGCGCGGGCGTCTCCGCCGAGAGCGGGATCCCCACGTTCCGATCGGCGCTGGCGAGCATGGGCGCGCTGTGGAAGGACTTCGACCCCGCGACGCTCGCCACGCCCGAGGCCTTCGCACGCGATCCGGAGCGCGTGACGCGCTGGTACGACCATCGCCGGCTGGGCTGTCTGGCCGCGCTGCCCAACCCGGGTCACCTGGCCCTGGCCGACCTGGAGCGCGACCTGGAATCGCGCGGCGGCGAGGTCATCCTGCTCACCCAGAATGTCGACCGGCTGCACCAGAAAGCCGGCAGCCGCCGCGTGGTCGAGTTGCACGGCACGCTCATCACCTGGCGCTGCACGCTGACCGGCCGACACACGACGCCCGAGCCGGCGCCCATGCGCGAGTTCCCCACGCCATCCCCGTTTGACCCGCGCGGTCTGCTGCGCCCCAACGTGGTGTGGTTCGGCGAACGGCTCCCCGACGACGCGGTTGCTGCGGCGGAGAACGCTGCGGCCTCGTGCGACGTATTCATGGCCGTGGGCACCAGCAGCCAGGTCTACCCCGCGGCGGGCTTCATCCACGCGGCGATGGCCCGCGGCGCGGTGACCATCGAGGTGAACCCGGAGAAAACGCCCATCAGCGATCTCGTGGACATCCGGCTTCAGGGCCCCGGGGGTGAGGTGCTCCCCCGGCTTCTCGTCGCCGCCAGGGCCGGGAAGGGCTTTTGATATACCCCGCTGGCCCTTGCCAGCGGAATCCGACGTTTTGGGGCGATGGGCTGTCCGCCGGTGGGGGTGGGGGAGAGGTGCGGGCGGATGGCAAAGTTCGGCTGGGTGGTATGGTTGTTCGGGTTGAACACCCGCTGGGAGCCTGTCCATGACCCGCCGCTTCCGGGTAACCGACATTGTGAGCATGACGGTGCGCACACTCTCCATCCTGATCGCGTCGCTGTGCGTCGGGTGTTCGCCCCCCGAGGCCCCCGCCTCCAGAGCTACCTCTGATCCGGTCCCCGCTGGCTCTCCCCCCGTGTCGGCCATGGCGGGCCCTGTGCGTTATCAGGCGTCGATGCCTCAGGGCGGCTTGCGGCTCGTGCAGACGAGCGATAACCGTGTGATCCTCGACGAGCGGGCGATGCAGTCGATCTCCTACACCAACCTGCGCCCCACCATCGCGTTCGTGCAGCAACCCGACGGGGCCGACATCACCTTCACGTACGTCAACAACACCGGGCAGGCCCAGCCGCTGGGCCGCATCAATTTCGCCGGCATCCGCATGGACGACGTGGTGCACTTCTGGGATGTGCGGCATGTGGCCGCGAAGGTGCGCGTGGATCGCAACCACAACCCCACGAGCTTCGCCCCCGACTACCCCGGCGACGCGTACAGCCCCGTGATGGTGATCGAGGACAGCCGCAACATCCTCGGCTTCCAGATCATGTACCCCTGCGTGCAGTATGACCTGGGCGTGCGGATGCGGTTCTTCAACAACCAGCGCTGGAGCGGCGACGGCGGCCCCAACTGGGCCGCGACCTTTGAGCTCATGGGCTCCATCCCCAGCGGCGAGACGCGGGTCTTCCAGGTCGCCGTCCGCTGCCAGCCCAAGGCCGAGCACTGGCTCAAGACGCTCTTGCCCTACCGCGACTACTTCTGGTCGCTCTACGGGCGCGGGCCCACGTATGTGCGTGATCCACGCCCCGTGACGGCGGTATCGCTTTCGCAGCAGCGCGACATCAACCCCGACAATCCCCGCGGATACTCGTTCCCCGACCGCCGCCCCGACATTCACGGGTTCCGCCCGTGGGCCCGCGAGATCGTGCGCCGCCAGACCGAACTGGGCTACAACCGCGCGATGGTGTGGGCGATGTCCGGGCAGTTTGACCGCGCCCGGGCCCGCAACTACCCGGCCAACGCGATCTCGCCGATCATGGACATCCCCGCGGCGCGAGACTCTCGGATGGAGATGGCCAACGTCGCCTCGCCCACGCTCAGCGTGGGGTACTACATCGGCTACGCGCAGAAGGTCGAGCGCTGGTGGGACATTCCGGGCCCCTTCGAGGACCTGGATCCGACCAACCCCGACCAGCTCGGCGTCGCGATGAAAGAGCACGACATGGTCGTCGAGCTCAACGGCACCATGGTGGGCCTGGACGCGTTCGAGACCACCAGGCCTTATCACGCGTATGCCTACCTCGCGCTGCTCCGCGACCGCCACCCCAACATCAAGTACATCGCCGAACTCTCCCCGCCCGACATCATCCACACCATGGCCGGCAGCTTCCTCTTCGACATGGACGTGCAGACGCCGCACGTGCTCGCTGACTTCCTGATCCCCGGGCATGAGACCTGGCTGTGCGCCTGGGGGCAGCAGGTCACCAAGCAGCTGGGCCGCAAGCCCACGATGAACGAGTGGAAGAACATCTACCGCCAGTACGCCGCCATGGGCTACACCGTCCTCGATCTCGAAACGGTCCCCATCGACCCCACGATGAACGCGGCGGAGGGCTGGGTCACCAACATCCCCGCCGAGCTACGCGCCCAGCCTTCGCTTACCCCCAGCCCCACGCCCCAGGCCCCGGACTGGCAGATCGGCCCGATCATCCCGCGCGATCCCCCGCCGCCCACCGGCGGTGAGGAGGCCCGTGACCCCGAGTCGCTCAGCAACGACTCGGGCGACTGGGGCCCGCTCCCGGACGCCAACTTCGTGAGGCCCTCGTCCAAGCTCGTCAGGGGCCGCAGCCCGCAGGCCATCTCGACCTCGTCCGCCACCACCACCTCCTCCGGAGGCGGCGCATCCACTGCGGGCTTCGCGCCAACGGGCGGCGGCGGCGGCGCGGGTGCCCCCGCT